>JAIXTB010000332.1 GCA_027484385.1 Neisseriaceae bacterium
GTCCAGCACCACGGCATCCATGTCCAGCGTCTTGAGCGCATCGGCTACGCCGCTTACCCAAGCATCCGCCTTGTTGAACATGGCTTTGGAGGCCGACTTGATCCAGCCCAGCAGGCCGGACAGGTCGATGCCGCGCAGGTTGGCGCCGTCAAAATTGAAGCCCTTGAAAGACGGCGTGGCAAAGCTGATGCCTTTGAGGTTGGCAAAAGACAGGTCCAGCTCGCTGAAATCAAAGGTGATGTCCGGCAGCTTGATACCCGACAGGTTCACCGACGGCAGCTTGAAGCCCTGGAACAGTTTGCCCAGCCAGTCGCTGGCATCCGCAGGCTGCGTCATGCCGGCCGAGGTCCAGTTGATGCTGTCGAACAGGCCACGCAGGCCGCTCAGGTCCAGGCCACGGAAGTCGGCAAACGAGAAATTGATCTGCGGCAGGCTCAGGTCAAGGTTCAGCTTTTGCAGCTTCAGCTTCAGGCCGATCAGGAACTCGCCCACGTTCAGGGCGCCAGCAAAGCGCGCGCCGCTGAAGTCTGGCAGATGCACGCCGTCAAAACCCCAGCTACCCGGCAACTTGAAGCCGCTGAAATCGAAACCGCTGAAATCCACATCGCGGAAAATACCCGCCAGGCTTGGCCACTTGCCGGTAGTAAAGCTCAGGCCAGACCAGATACTGCCTGCCCAGTTGGTGTCAAAGTTCAGCACCAGTTCGCCAAACTTCAGCTTGCTCAGGTTGGCAAAGCTCAGATCAATGCCGGACAGGTTCAGCTTGAGGCCGCTGAAGTCCAGGCCGGACAAATCCCAGCCGCGCAGCGACAACAGGCCGTTGGCACTGAAATTGAAATCCAGCGACGGCAGGTAGCCGCTGATACCGGTCAGCCAGCTTGGCAGCGAAAGGCCGCTGCCGCTGCTGTTGAAGAAGAAGCCGCTGCCGCCATCAAACTTGAACACGCTGGAGAAGTCGATGCTCGGCCAGGTCACGTCTACGGCAAACACACCTTTCAGGTTGATGCTGCCGGCAAAAGTAACACCGCTGAAGTTCACCCCGCGCAGGTTCACGCCGGACCAGTCGAAGTTCTTGATGGTCAGGTTCTGGAACACCGAGAAGTCGATGAACGACAGGTCCCAACCCTGCCAGTGGTAGCCCTGGCCATCCAGTGTGACACCACGCTTGCCCAGGTAGATCACGTTTTCAGACAGCTCGGTACCGAATACCGCCTTCACGGTGCGGTCTACCACCATGCCGTCCAGGAAGGTGTTGCTGTCGTAGCTGGCCCAGGCAAAGCTGGCGCCAATGGCCAGCGCGTTTTCCAGCCGCGCACCGGACAGGTCGGCACGCGCCAGGCTGGCATTGCGCAGGTTGCTGTCGCTCAGGTCGGCACCTTCCAGCAGCGCACCGCTGAGGTCGGCCCCGGACAGGTCTTTACCCACCAGATTGGCCGCGCTCAGGTTGGCATTGGCCATGTTCACGCCGCGCAGATCGACTGTCGTCCAGGTAATGCCCTGCAGGTCGGCACCGTCGAAATTGGCGCCGCGCAGCGATGTCTTGGCGTCAAAAATCGCGCCTTGCAGGTTGGCGCCGCTAAAGTTCACGCCGTCCAGGTTCAGGCCGCTGAAATTGGCCCCGCTGAGGTTGGCGCCGCTAAAGTCGTAGCCGCGCAGGTGATTAGCGCTTTGCTTGCTGAAATCGTAATTGGCCAGGTCTTCACCAGACCAGTCGCGGCGGTTGGCATCCAGCGGCAGGGCAAACTTCTTGGCCAGCTCGCGTTTCAGGTGCTGGGTAGCCTCGCGCAGGGTGGGCCAGCCGGTTTTTTTGTTCGCTTCGGCGGTATCGCTGAAGGTGTATTTGGCAAAGAACTCCTGCGCAGCCTGCTTCAGGGCAAATACCTTGATATCGACTGCGTCGGTATCGTCGCTGTCAAAGCCCAGCAGCTCGTTGATGCTCTGATCCAGGCCGGGCACTTTGCTGTTCAGCAGACCCACGCCCAGCACGTTCTGGTTGGCCGTGCTGTCTACCTTGTCCAGCACCTCCAGCAGCTTGTCGCGCAGGGTCTCTGTCAGGCGCACGTCCAGCGTGGCGTCGGGGCGCTGCAGTACCAGCTTGCCGGTGGTGGCATCGGGCTTGAACAGCACCGGGGCGTCCAGGTTGATGACCGGCAGGCCGAAATCGTTCAGGTTAAAGCCCTGGCCTTTGGCGTTCAGGGTAATGGCACCGGACAGGCTGGCAACACTGTCGCTGTGAATCAGGCCCGCCAGGCCGCCTTGGGCGGCGGCGATTTCGGACAAGTACACGCGGCCTTTGCCATCACGGTTGTCCGGGTCGTCCAGCACAGCTTTAACCGCGGCTTTCAGGCTGATATCCGCCTGTTCGATGCCCACGTCCAGCAGGCCGGCCACATTCAGCAGTGCCTGCAGGTTTTGCAGCTGCAGTTCGGCCTCGGCTTGCAGGCGGTTTACATTGATATAGGTTTGTATCTGGTCGGCGCTGGGCACGGTGAAGTTGGCCGCACCATTGCCTACGGTCTTGCTACCCAGCACCACGCCCAGGTCGATATCGGCTGCGGCCTTGATATCGGCCAGTGCCGTGCCGGACAGGGCAAACTGCGGCAGCAGCTTGCGTGCGGCCTCGGGCAGGTCGCTGCTACCCAGCGCAAAGCCCATGGCCACCTGACGGTTCAGGTTGATCTGGAAATTCAGCGCAATGCGGATCTCGGTACCGCTGGTATCCAGCGTACCGCGGAAGTCGAAGAGCGGGCCGTCGTACAGGTGGGCACTGGCTGGCGCCTCGGCCGCTTTTTGCACACCGACCCATTTGGCCGCGCCCGCATACCAGCGGGTATCGCTATCGTACAGGGCACCTTTGGCGCTGGCTGGCGTACCGCTTACCAGCAGCAGATTGGCCGCACGCAGGTTGGCCAGGGACAAATCGGCGCCGGTCACGGTAGCCCCTTGCAGGTTGGCACCCGCCAGGTTCAGGCCGCTCAGGCTGATATTGGACAAGTTCAGGCCGGACAAGTCGGCACCGGCAAACACGCCTTTGAGCGTGGCCGGCAGGCTGATTTGCGGGTCGCCGCTGGCTGCGGTAACCGCCGCCAAACCGCGCAGGTCTGCCTGGCTGAAATCACTGGTGTCGCTCAGTGTGGCACCCGCCAGGCTGGCACCGGCAAACACGGCCCCCACCAGGCGTGTGCCGGACAGGTCGACACCGTTAAAGTCGATACCGCTGAAATCGTAGCCGGACAGGTTCAGCCCGGCCA
>JAIXTB010000284.1 GCA_027484385.1 Neisseriaceae bacterium
ACCATCCGGCTTCGGATAGCTGATGGGGCTGCACTCGTCTTTGCGCTTGAGGCATTCGTGGTCGTGGTGCTGATGACGCAGCGTCCACGGTGCCTTGCCGCGGAACAGATAGGTATCGATGGCCGAGTAGATCATGGCTGGCCACAGGCCCCAGCGGAAGGACGGGCGGATGTTGCGCACGCTGTGCAGCTCGTCGTACAGCCAGCTTTGTTTGAAGGCCTGGGTATAGGCCACAGCTTCGGCGCCTTGTGCATCCGGATTGGCCGCCAACACGCCAAAGACCGCTTCTGCGGCCAACATGCCGGACTTCATGGCAGTGTGGGTACCCTTGATCTTGGGTACGTTGAGGAAGCCTGCGGTATCGCCCACCAGTACCCCACCGGCGAAAGTGAGCTTGGGGATGCTCTGTAGGCCACCTTCGGAAATGGCGCGCGCACCGTAGGACAGGCGACGGCCGCCTTCGAACACCCCTTTGATGGCCGGGTGGGTCTTGAAGCGCTGGAATTCTTCGTAAGGCGACAGATAGGGGTTCTGGTAATCCAGGCCCACAACAAAACCCACAACGACCTGGTTGTTTTCCAAGTGATACAGGAAAGAGCCGCCGTAGGTGCTTTGATCCATTGGCCAGCCGGCGGTATGGGTGATCTTGCCCTCTTCGTGCAGCTCGGGCTTCACTTCCCACAGCTCTTTGATACCGATGCCGTAGGTTTGCGGGTCGGCTTCGGCGCGCAGATTGAAGCGCTCGAACAGGCCCTTGGTGAGCGAGCCGCGACAGCCTTCGGCAAAGATGGTCTGCTTGGCCCACAGCTCGATACCTGGCTCGCCTTCTTCTTCGCCGGTTTTGCCGGTGCCAACATTACCCGTGGCGACGCCTTTTACCGAACCATCGGCGTGGTACAGCACTTCGGCCGCGGCAAAGCCCGGGTAGATTTCCACACCCAGCTCTTCGGCCTGCTGACCCAGCCAGCGGCAGAAGTTGCCCAGGCTGATGATGTAGTTGCCGTGGTTGTTCATCTGCGGCGGGGTAGGCAGCTGAATGGACTCGGTTTCGGTCAGGTAGAGAAAGCGGTCGGACTTGGCCGGGGTATTGAGCGGGGCGCCCTTTTCTTTCCAGTCGGGGATCAGCTCGTTCAGCGTGCGGGGCTCCAGCACCGCACCGGACAAGATGTGCGCGCCGATTTCGGAGCCTTTTTCCAACAGACAGACACTGATTTCCTGGCCTTTTTCTGCTGCCAGCTGCTTGAGACGAATGGCAGCGCTGAGGCCGGATGGGCCACCGCCGACAACCACTACGTCGTATTCCATGTATTCGCGTTCCACCGCTTCTCCTTTGCGCAGGGGGAGGTTTGATTGCCCAATGATGCAATGATTGATGCTGCGCGTCAAAATCAAACAAGCGTTTAAACGGTAGCACTGGCTTTCAGTTGTGCTATCGCCTCAGCGCTGTAACCCAGCGATGTCAATACAGCATCGGTGTGCTCGCCCAGTTTTGGCGGCGCAGCCTTGTATTGCGGGGGGGTGCCGCTCATTTTGATGGGGCAGGCTACCTGCGGTACCGATTGTCCGGCCGCGTCGGGCAGGTGAATCGCCATTTGCCGGTGTTGTATTTGCGGGTCGGCGAAGGCTTCGTCTACCGTATTGATGGGGCCGCAGGGCACGCCGGCAGCATCAAGCAGCTTCAGCCATTCGTCGCGACTACGCGCCAGAAAGGCCTCGACCAGCTGTGGCACCAGCAGCTCGCGATAACGCACGCGCTGCGGGTTGGTGGCAAAGCGCGGGTCGGCGGCCAACGCAGGTTGGCCGATAAGCTCGCATACGGTGCGGAACTGCTTGTCGTTGCCGCAGGCCAGAATGAAGTGGCTGTCGCCGGCGGTGCGGAACACCTGATAGGGCACGATGTTTGGGTGAGCATTACCCAGCCTTGGCGGTACTTCGCCCCCTACCAGCCAGTTCATGTTGACGTTGGCCAGCATGGCAAGCGAGCAATCGAAAAGCGCCATATCAATATATTGCCCTTCACCGGTACGGTAGCGTGCCAGCAGTGCGGCCTGGATAGCGTTGGCCGCATACAGGCCGGTAAAGAGATCGGTCACGGCCACGCCTACCTTGTGCGGCTCGCCGTCGGCGGGACCGGTGATGCTCATCAGGCCAGACATACCCTGCACGATGTAGTCGTAGCCCGGCAGCTGGGCGTAGGGGCCGGTCTGGCCAAAGCCGGTGATGGCGCAGTACACCAGCCGCGGGTTGATGGCGCGCAGGCTGTCGTAGTCCAGCCCGTATTTCTTCAGGCCGCCTACCTTGTAGTTTTCCAGCAGCACGTCAGCCTGTGCGGCCAACTGCCGTACGATTTCCTGCCCGGCAGGCTGGGTAATATCAACGGTGAGTGACTGTTTGCCGCGGTTGGCCGCCAGGTAATAGGCCGCCGTGCCGTCCGGCAGGCTGGGCGGCGCCCACTGGCGGGTGTCGTCGCCACTACCGGGGCGCTCTACCTTGATGACTTCTGCACCCAGATCGGCCAGCAGCTGGCCAGCCCAGGGCCCGGCCAGTACGCGGGTAAGGTCCAGCACTTTGATACCTGACAGTGCACCTGACATGTTTGTCTCCTGTAACGTAGGGCTGCCTGTAAAAAAAACAGGCCCGGATTGCAGCCGGGCCTCAAGGACAGACAGGAACCAACATCCCGCCGGGGTGAAGCCCGCCGGCGGAACATCACATCAGGCGAATGCCTGAATACCGGTCTGGGCTCGGCCCAGAATCAGGGCATGCACATCGTGCGTGCCTTCATAAGTGTTGACGGCTTCGAGGTTCATCACGTGACGGATGATGTGGTACTCGTCGCTGATACCGTTGCCGCCGTGCATGTCGCGGGCGATACGGGCAATGTCCAGCGCCTTGCCGCAGTTGTTGCGCTTGATCAGGCTGATCATTTCAGGCGCGGCGCGGCCTTCGTCCATCAGGCGACCCACGCGCAGCGCGGCTTGCAGCGCCAGACTGATCTCGGTTTGCATATTGGCCAGCTTCAGCTGTACCAGCTGGGTGGCGGCCAAGGGGCGGTTGAACTGTTTACGGTCCAGTGTGTACTGGCGGGCACCGTGCCAGCAGAACTCGGCAGCGCCCATCGCGCCCCAGGCAATGCCGTAGCGGGCTTTGTTGAGGCAGCCGAACGGGCCTTTCAGGCCTTTCACGTGCGGCAACAGCGCGTCTTCGCCTACTTCTACGTTGTCCATCACGATTTCACCGGTGATGGAGGCGCGCAGCGAAAACTTGCCTTCGATCTTGGGCGCGGACAGACCTTTCATGCCTTTTTCCAGCACGAAGCCGCGGATCTCGCCTTCGTCGTCTTTGGCCCACACCACAAATACGTCGGCGATCGGGCTGTTGGTAATCCACATCTTGCTGCCGTGCAGCACATAACCACCATCCACCTTGCGGGCACGGGTTTTCATGCCGGCGGGGTCGGAGCCGGCGTCCGGCTCGGTCAGGCCAAAGCAGCCCACCCACTCGCCACTGGCCAGCTTGGGCAGGTATTTGTCTTTTTGTGCATCGGTGCCGTAGGCCCAGATCGGGTGCATCACCAGGCTGCTCTGTACCGACATGGCGGAGCGGTAGCCGGAATCCACGCGCTCTACTTCGCGGGCAATCAAACCGTAAGCCACGTGCGACAAGCCGGCGCAGCCGTGGCTGTCGATAGTGCAGCCCAGCAGGCCCAGCTCGCCCATCTCGCTCATGATGTCGCGGTCGAAGCGCTCTTCGCGGTTGGCGGTGAGCACGCGCGGCATCAGGCGGTCCTGACAGTAGGCGTAAGCCGTTTCGCGCACCATGCGCTCTTCGTCGGTGAGCTGATCGTTCAGCAGCAGGGCATCGTCCCAGATGAACGGTGCGCGATTCGAGGTAGCAGCCATGCAGTTCTCCTTTGCACTTTGTTCCGCATTGCGGAATGTAGTTCTGTATTGCAAAATAGACTAGCAAGGCGGCCGGGGCATGTAAAGTTTTTTGTGGGAGCAAGGCGCGCACTGCACTATTCTTGCCACTCTTCAGCCAGGAGCATTTCCACCATGTCGTTCACCCCGCAGGAAGACGAAAGCAAAGACCGCCTGTTTGTCGAGGCGCTGGCACGCGGCCTGCGCGTGCTGTCGGCGTTTCGCCCCGGCGAATCGGCGCTGTCAAACCAGGTACTGGCGCAGCGCACCGGCTTGCCCAAGTCCACGGTATCGCGCCTGACCTACACCCTGACCAAGCTGGGCTATCTGTCGCAAGATGCCGACAGCGGCTACTACCGCCTGGGCCTGGCCGTGCTGGCACTGGGCTCGGCGGTGCTGGGCAGCTACGACATCCGCCGCGTAGCCGCCCCGCTGATGCGCGACTTTGCGCTAAAGCACACCATTTCGGTGAGCCTGGGCATGCGTGATGGCAGCGATATCGTGTACCTGGAAACCTGCCGCAGCCAGGCACGGGTGTCGGTGCAGCTCAGCGTTGGCTCGCGCGTGCCGCTGGCCAGCACCGCCATCGGCCGTGCCTGCTATAGCAGCCTGAGTGCGACCGAACGCGAGCTGGCCGACATCGATATGGCCGCCCGCTACGGCAAAGACTGGCCACTGGTGCAAGCCAAGCTGGAGCAGGCGCGCCAGCAGGTGTTGCAGCGCGGCTATAGCGAATCATTTGGCGAGTTTGAACGCGATGTGATGGCCGTGGGCGTGGCCCTGCCCTCACCCGCCCCCGGCCAGGGCAGCTTGTGCCTGAACGCCAGCGGCCCGGCCTTTGCCTTTGACGCCGACACCATGCGCAACCAGGTTGCCCCTGCACTGCTGCAACTGGCGCGGCAGATTGTGCCTGGCGCCTAAAGCACAAAAGGTTGGCCGCAGGATATGCGGCCAACCTTTATCACGATGAACCCGCCAGACTCAGGCGCGGATGTAGTTCACCAGTTGCTCTATCACCAGTTGTTGCTCTTCGATGGTGGCGCGTACCAGGTCGCCAATGGACAGCATGCCGATCACGCGGCCGGCTTCCATCACCGGCAAGTGGCGAAAGTGTTTGTCCGTCATCAGCGCCATGCATTCCGCCACGCTTTGCTGTGGCCCCACATACACCACCTTGCTGGTCATGATGTCGCGCACTTTGGTACCCGCCGAAGTACGGCCTTGCAACACGATGCGCCGTGCGTAGTCACGCTCGGAAAAAATACCCAGCACATCGCCCATATCCATGACCAGTACCGCACCGATATCCTGCTCGGCCATGATTTGTAGCGCCTGAAACACGGTGGCGTCCGGGCTGACGCTAATCAGTTCGCCGGATTTTCTTTCCAATAACTGCCTGACTGTCTGCATGACACCTCCACGCGGGGACGGGTTGAACAAGGCGGCGCCCCATGACGCCAGCACCTTGTACTATAGCCCGCTCCGCTCATCTGCCAAATGTAAAAAAGGCCGCCCGCAGGCAGCCTTTTTCATGCAGCAACAAAGGCTTAGACAGCCTTGATCATGGTACCCACACCGGCGTCGGTGAGGATTTCCAGCAGCAGCGCGTGCGGCACGCGGCCATCAATAATGTGCACCGAGTTCACACCGCTCTTGGCCGCATCCAGCGCCGAGCTGATCTTGGGCAGCATGCCGCCGCTGATAGTGCCATCGGCAAACAGCTCGTCCACACGGGCGGCGGTCAGACCGGTAAGCAGCTGGCCTTGCTTGTCCAGCACACCCGGGGTGTTGGTCATCAGCACCAGCTTTTCAGCCTTCAGGGTTTCGGCCAGCTTGCCGGCTACCACGTCGGCATTGATGTTGTAGGCCTCGCCTTCGCTACCCACGCCGATCGGTGCCACCACCGGGATAAAATCCTGGCTATCCAGCAAAGACACCAGGCTCGGATCGATGTGCTCGATATCGCCTACCTGGCCAATATCGATGTCTTCGTCGGATTCGGATTTCAGGAACAGCTTGCTGGCGCGGATGAAGTGGCCATCCTTACCAGTAATACCCACTGCCTTGCCGCCGTGCTTATTGATCAGCGACACGATTTCCTTGTTCACCAGGCCGCCCAGCACCATCTCAACCACGTCCATGGTTTCGCTGTCGGTCACGCGCATGCCCTGGATGAACTGGCCTTCCTTGCCTACACGGTTCAGCAAGTCGTTGATTTGCGGGCCGCCGCCGTGCACCACCACCGGGTTCAGGCCCACCAGCTTCAGCAGCACCACATCCTTGGCAAAGTCTTCTTTCAGCTTGTCGTCGGTCATCGCATTGCCACCGTATTTGATCACGATGGTTTTGCCATTAAAGGAACGGATGTACGGCAGGGCCTCGGCCAGAATGGCTGCCTTGTCGATAGGGGCTACGCTCACGTCAGATTCTCCAGTAGCAAGATAGGGACACGGGTTGCTGCACAGCAATAACTGTCAGGTGTTGCATTCTAACCATGACAGTTAGTGAATATTGATTTATTAATTGAACTGGCAGAGTGCTTGCTCTACATTGCACACCTTATTAATGAACCAATTTTCAGAGAAGGCAAGCATGGACAAGGCATCCTGTTGTCCGGTAGCGCGTTGGCGCCGTCGCAAAGAAGTGCGCCCAGCCGAGATTCTGGACGCGGCATTGGCGCTATTCGTGGAAAAGGGCTTCAAGACCACCAAGATGGAAGACATCGCAAAAGCAGCCGGTGTCACCAAGGGCACGCCGTATCTGTATTTCGAAAACAAAGAAGACATCTTCAAGGCGGTGATCCGCGAAAACTTGGTCACCCGCCTGGCAGGCTTTGCCGAGCTGGTACAGCAGTTTGACGGCAGCAGCGCCGACTTGCTGCGCTTGATGATGCGCCGCTGGTGGCTGGAGGTAGGTGAATCGCCGCTGGGCGGCATCTGCAAGCTGATGTTTGCCGAAGCCACCAATTTCCCCGAATTGGCGCGCTTTTATCACGCCGAAGTCATCGAACCCAGCCACCAGATGCTGCTGCAGGTACTGCGCCGCGGCATTGCACGGGGCGAGTTTCGCAGCATCAACCCGGACGCCGTGGTGGACACCCTGGTGGCGCCCATGATGCTCACCATGACCTGGCGCTGCTCGTTTGGCCGTGTACTCACCGAAAGCCAGCACCGCTCGCTGCCACCGCTGGAATACCTGGAACTCTCGCTCGACCTGATGCTGAACGGCCTGAAAACGGCCGACTGAACCTATAAATAAATCCATACGATAACGAGGCAAATACACATGACACCGCACTATCCCAAGCTGGCGCTGGCCGGCGCGCTACTGCTGGCACTCACCGCCTGCAAAGAAGAAGTGAAGCCGGTAGAAGAAATCCGCCCGGTGCGCTACACCGTTGCCGGTGTCAGCCAGCATGGCAATGTGCGCCTGTTCAGTGGCGAGGTGCGTGCCCGCCAGGAAAGCCGGCTGGGCTTTAGGGTGGCAGGCAAGGTCATAGAAAAACGCGTCAATAGCGGGGATAGCGTGAAAAAAGGCCAAGTGCTGGCCGTACTGGATGCCAGCGACTACCAGCTGGATAGCCAGGCCAAGCAGGCACAGTTGGCCGCAGCACAGGCCAACCTGGCGCAACAAGCAGCCGACCTGAAGCGCTACCGCGAGCTGCTTGCACAAAACTTCATCAGTACGGCACAGGTCGAGCGCCAGCACACTGCCGTACAAAGCGCGCAGGCCAGCGTGCAGCAGGCGCAGGCTGCGCTGTCTGCCAGCCGCAACCAGGCCGGCTACACCAGCCTGATTGCAGATAGCGACGGCAGCGTCAGCGAGATCAGCATCGAGCCGGGCCAAGTGGTCGCGGCGGGGCAGACCGTGGCACGCCTCGCCGCCGCAGGCGAGCGGGAAGTCTTGATCCAGGTACCCGAAAACGCCCTGGCACAGATGCGCCAGGCCAGTAGCTTTAGCGTGACCCTGTGGGCAGGCCAGCAAGCCATTCCTGCCACCCTGCGCGAGCTGTCCGGCGATGCCGACCCGGCCACCCGCACCTTCGCTGCCCGGCTGAAACTGGCCAGCGAGCCCGCCGGGCTGCGCCTAGGCATGACCGCCACAGTAGAAGCCAGCCTGCCGGGCCAGCACAGCGCTACCATCAGGCTGCCCCTCAGCGCCATTCTGGACGAACAGGGCAAGCAGTATGTGTGGGTGATCAACCCGAAAACCGGCAAGGTTGGCCGCAAAGCCGTGACCGTAGGCCGGCCGGATAGCCAGGGGATCGATGTCACTGCCGGCCTGAATGGCGGTGAACAAGTCGTCACCGCCGGGGTACACCTGCTGCGCGACGGCCAACGCGTTACCCTGCTGGCTAAATAAGGGCACCGATCATGAAGCAACAACCATTGAACCTGTCCGAATGGGCCATACGCAACAGCTCGCTGGTACGCTACCTGATGGTGGTACTGATGCTGGCCGGCATGTTTGCCTACACCCAGCTGGGGCAAAAAGAAGACCCCGAATTCACCTTCAAGGCCATGATGGTGCGCGTGCTGTGGCCTGGCGCCACCGCACAGGAAACCGAGCAGCAAGTTACCGCACGCATCGAAAAGAAGCTGCAGGAAATGGGCGAGCTGGAATACGTCAAAAGCTACACCAAACCCGGTGAGGCGCTGCTGATCCTGTCTATCCGCGAAGATGTGCCACCCAAAGAGGTGCAGCAGCTGTGGTACACCGCACGCAAGAAAATAGGCGATATCAAGCACACCCTGCCTGGGGATATACGCGGGCCGTTCTTTAACGACGAGTTCGGCGACACCTTCGGCAACCTGTATGCGTTTACCGGTGACGGTTTCAGCTACGAAGACGTGCGCAAATACGTAGAGCAGGCGCGCCAGGAAATCCTGCGCGTGCCGGATGTGGGCAAGGTGGAAATTATTGGCGAACAAGAAGAGCGTATCTACGTCACGCTCAACACCGCCAAGCTATCTGCCCTGCAGGTGGACAGCAATATCATCTGGAACGCCCTGGCCAGCCAGAACAGCGTGACCCCGGCCGGCAACTACGACACCGCCAGCGACCGCATCTGGGTACGCGTCAGCGGCAGCTACAACTCGGTAGACGCCATTGCCGCAACCCCCATCAGCGCTGGTGGCAAGACCTTCCGCCTGGGCGATATTGCCAAGGTGAGCCGCGAGTTCGTCAACCCGCCCAGCTTCGGCATGCGCTTTGACGGCAAACCGGCCGTGGGCCTGGCCATCAGCATGAAAAAAGGCGGCGATGTGCTGAAGCTGGGTAACAACCTGCAGCTGCTGATGGACGAGGTCAAAACCAAGCTGCCGGTAGGGGTAGAAGTACACGCCGTATCAGACCAGCCGAAAGTCGTGAAAACCGCCGTCAACGAATTCATGCGTTCGCTGATCGAAGCCGTGATCATCGTGCTGGCCGTCAGCTTCTTTAGCCTGGGTGTGCGGACCGGTATCGTGGTGGCGCTGTCCATCCCGCTGGTGCTGGCCATGACCTTCCTGGCCATGTACTTCCTGGGCATGGACCTGCAGCGCATCTCGCTGGGCTCGCTGATCATCGCGCTGGGCCTGCTGGTGGACGATGCCATCATTGCGGTAGAAATGATGGCCATGAAGCTGGAGCAAGGCTGGAACAAATTCCAGGCGGCGACCTATGCCTACACCAGCACCGCCTTCCCGATGCTGACCGGCACGCTGATTACCGCCGCCACCTTCCTGCCAGTGGGGATCGCCAAATCCAACGCTGGCGAATACGTATTCAGCCTGTTCTCGGTAGTGAGCATTGCCTTGATCCTGTCGTGGATCGTGGCGGTGATCTTTACCCCTTACCTGGGCTACCGCCTGCTGCCGGAAACCATGGCCAACCACGGCCACGCCGACGTGTACCAGAAGCCGTTCTACGTGCGCTTCCGCCGCGCGGTGGAATGGTGCCTGGACCACCGCAAAACCGTGATTGCCCTGACCCTGGCAGCCTTCGTGCTGTCCATGGTGGCGTTCAAGCTGTTCGTGGCCCAGCAGTTCTTCCCCTCCTCCAACCGGCCGGAGCTGATGGTGGACATGTGGCTGCCGCAAAGCGCCAGCTACGAAGCCACCGAGCGCGAAGTCAAAAAGCTGGAAAGCCAGCTAAAGGGTGATGCCAACATCGTCAGCATCACCAGCTACGTTGGCGGGGGCAGCCCGCGCTTCTATCTGCCGCTGGATCAACAGCAGCAGCACCTGAACTATGCCCAGCTGATGGTGATGACACGCGACGAAAAAGTGCGCGAACAGGTGAAACACAAACTGGAAAAACTGTTCGACACCGACTTCCCGCTGGTACGCGGCCGTGTGACGCGGCTGGAAAACGGCCCGCCGGTAGGCTACGCCGTCCAGTTCCGCGTGATGGGTGAAGATCACAACAAGGTGCGCGACATCGCCAAACAGGTAGAAACACTGGTACGTAGCCACCCGGGTGCCCGCCAGGTAAACAACGACTGGGGCGAACAGGCCCGCTCGCTGCGCGTGGAAATCGACCAGGACAAAGCCCGCACACTGGGCATGTCCAGCCAGAGCCTGAGCCGCCAGCTGCAGATGATGCTGACCGGCAGCACCGTGACCGAATGGCGTGAAGGCGACAAGGCCATTGCGGTGAGCGCCCGCCTGGAGGGCAGCGAACGCCAGCAGATCGAACAGCTGGGCAGCCTGATGGTGCAAACCGCCAGCGGCCGCTATGTACCGGTCTCCCAGTTGGCCAGCATTGCCTACGCACCCGAAGAAAGCATCATCTGGCACCGTAACCGCCTGCCTACCGTGTCGGTACGCGCCGATGCCGCCGACGGGGTGCAAGCCGCCGATATTTCCAATGCGCTGTGGCCAAAAATGCAGGCACTGGAAAAAACCCTGCCGCTGGGCTACCACATCGAGCTGGGCGGGTCGCTGGAATCCAGCAAGAACTCGCAAGCCGCCATCGCCAAGGTACAACCGCTGATGCTGGTGATTGTGTTTACCCTGCTGATGCTGCAGCTCAAGAGCTTCCAGCGCAGCCTGCTGGTAGTGCTGACCGCACCACTGGGCATGATTGGCGTCACGCTGACGCTGATTCTGTTCAGCGCACCGTTCGGTTTCGTGGCCATGCTGGGGGTGATCGCGCTGGCGGGGATGATCATGCGTAACTCGGTGATCCTGGTCGACCAGATCGAAACCGACATCAGTGAAGGCATAGACCGTTTCGAAGCCGTCGTGGGCTCTACCATTCGCCGCTTCCGCCCCATCATGCTTACCGCGCTGGCGGCCATCCTGGCCATGGTACCGCTGACGCGCAGCACGTTCTGGGGCCCGATGGCCGTGGCCATCATGGGCGGTTTGCTGGTGGCGACCCTGCTCACGCTGTTTTTCCTGCCGGCGCTGTACTCGGCATGGTTCAAGGTGCGCCGGCCACAAACACATTAATCATTTTCCTGCTGAAAACCGCGCCATATTCCGTTATGGTGGTAGCTGCAGAACAGTTTACTTTTTTATGGAACAAGCGATGAACACACGCCATCCGCTGATCATTACCGCCCTGCTCGCCCTGGGGGCCGCCAGCAGCGCCCAGGCCTTCGACCTGAGTGCTGCCGTACAGGCCGCACGCAGCTACGACGCAGGCTACGCCGGTGCACGCGCCACCCTGCAGGCCGGCCAGGAAAAAGCCGTGCAGGGCCGCGCCCAGCTGCTGCCTAGCGTCGGCCTGTCTGCCAGCGTTACACGTACCGACGCCATGAAGCCGGATGCCGACCCGTACAACACCCGCAGCGTGGGCGTACAGCTCACCCAGCCACTGTTCGATATCGGCAGCTACAGCGCCTACAAGAAAGGCCTGATCGCCAGCGAGCTGTCCGGCGTGCAATTCGACGCCAGCAGCCAGCAACTGATTGCCGATGTCGCGCGTGCCTACTTTGACGTGCTGCTGGCCGAAGACGTGCTGAACGTGAAAAAAAAAAAAAAAAAAGCCTACGACCGCCAGCTGGCGCAGGCCAAAAAGTCGTTTGAAGTCGGTACCGCCACCATCACTGACACCCACGAAGCCCAGGCCGGCTACGACGCCGCCCAAGCGCGTGAAATTGCCGCCATGAGCGACCTGGAAATCAAGCGCAACAGCCTGGCCAACCTGACCGGCCTGCCGGCAGACAGCATCAACCGCCTGCGCCAGCAGCAAGGCCTGGCCACCCAGGACAGTGGCGAGCTCAATGCCTGGATCCAGCGCGCCGAAGCGGGCAGCCTGGCGCTGAAATCCGCCCTGCAACAACAGCTGCTGGCAGAGCGCAGCCTGGAAGAAGCGCGGGGCAAACACCTGCCCACCGTGAACCTCAGCGCCGGCCTGAGCGACAACTACAGCACCAGCGCCAGCAGCAAGGCCAGCGGCCAGCAGCGTACCCGCGGCAATACCCTGGGCCTGAACCTGAGCCTGCCGCTGTACGCCGGTGGCGCGATCAACTCGCAAGTGACCGAGGCCGCGGCCAACCTGGACAAAGCGCGTGAAGATGTCGAGGCCGCCCGCCGCAAGGTACGCCTGGACGTACGCCGCGCCTGGCTGGGCGTCAGCAACGGCGCCGCGTTGGTGAAAGCGCAGGAACAGCTGCTGGTCTCGGCCAAAAGCAAGCTGGACTCCACCAAGCTGGGTAAAGACGTCGGCGTACGCACCAACCTGGACCTGCTCAACGCCGAGCGGGACTACCAGGACGCCGTAAGGGCACTGGCCGAAGCACGCTACAACTACCTGTACGCCCGCCTGTCGCTGGCGCAAGCTGCCGGCGAGCTGGACGACAAAGCCGTGGCCGAGGTGAACCGCTTCTTCTAAAGCGCTATTCGCCCACCCTGCCCGCATGCGGCCAACCTGCCCCAGGTTGGCCGCATTTTTATTGGCGTGCCGAATCACCACACTGCGGCAAAGCAGAGTGTTTAAATAATCAATCACCCGTGACTTTTTACTAAACACGGCGCTAGAATGCTTTCAAACAATGGCCAACGATGCGCTTTGCCCGTGTCGCGGCAAACCAGGCCAGCCCGGTTGTCTATCTAGGAGAGATTCATGAACCCGCAAGAACTGATGCAGCGTAAAGCCAATGCCACCCCACGCGGTGTGGGCGTAATGTGTTCCTTCTTTGCCGAGCGTGCCAAAAACGCCGAAATCTGGGACACCGAAGGCAAACGCTACATCGACTTTGCCGGTGGTATCGGCGTACTGAACACCGGCCACCTGCACGACAAAGTGCAAGCCGCCGTGGCCGAGCAGCTGAACAAATTCAGCCATACCTGCTACCAGGTCGTACCGTACGAGCTGTATATCGACGTGGCCGAACAGCTGAACAAGCTGGCCCCGATTCCGGGCGATAACAAAACCGCCTTCTACACCACGGGTGCCGAAGCCGTAGAAAACGCCGTGAAAATCGCCCGCGCCGCCACCGGCCGCCCAGGCATCATCGCCTTTGGTGGTGGTTTCCACGGCCGTACCCTGATGGGCATGGCGCTTACCGGCAAGGTCGCCCCGTACAAAATCGGTTTCGGCCCGTTCCCGTCCGACGTGTACCACGCGCTGTTCCCGAACCCGCTGCATGGCGTATCCATTGAAGAATCCATTGCCAGCATCGAAAAACTGTTCAAGTACGACATCGAAGCCAGCCGCGTAGCCGCCATCATCTTTGAACCGGTACAAGGCGAAGGTGGCTTCTACCAAGCGCCAGCCGAATGGGTACGCGCCCTGCGCGCCCTGTGTGATGCACACGGCATTCTGATGATTGCCGACGAAGTACAAGCCGGTTTTGCCCGTACCGGCAAATTCTTTGCCATGGAACACTACGACGTGGCACCGGACCTGCTGACCATGGCCAAATCCATGGCCGGTGGCTTCCCGATCTCGGCGGTCGTTGGCCGCGCCAGCGTGATGGACGCCCCTGCCCCTGGTGGCCTGGGTGGTACCTACGCCGGCAGCCCGCTGGCCCTGGCCGCCGCCAAAGCAGTCATCACCGCCATCCAGGAAGAAAAACTGCTGGAGCGCGCCAATAAGCTGGGCGCCCAGCTGAAAGAAACCCTGCACGGCCTGAAAGCCGAGGTACCGCAGATTGCCGACGTACGCGGCCCGGGTGCCATGATTGCCGTGGAATTCAACAAGGCAGGCAGCCACGACGCTGACGCCGATTTCGCCAAGAAAGTGCAGACCAAGGCGCTGGAGTCCGGCCTGATCCTGCTGATCTGCGGCGTATACGGCAACGTAGTACGTTTCCTGTTCCCGCTCACCATCGAAGACGAAATCTTCGAAGAAGCGCTGCAAAAACTGGTTGCTGCCATCAAGGCCTGATACTGAACTAGCCTGACCCTGCGGCCAACCTTGCCCCTGGCAACGTTGGCCGCATCGCCAAAAGGACACCCCCATGCTGAATCTGAAAGACCCGACGCTGCTGCGCCAGCAGTGCTACATCAACGGCCAGTGGCTGGATGCCGACAATGGCGAAACCATCGCCGTGACCAACCCGGCTACCGGCGAAGTGATCGCCCACGTACCGAAGATGGGCCGCGCCGAAGCCGAGCGGGCGGTTGCAGGCGCTGCCGAAGCGTTCAAGACCTGGAAGAAAAAATCCGCCAAAGAGCGCGCGGGCATCCTGCGCAAATGGTTCGACCTGATGATGGCGAACCAGGACGACCTGGGCGTCATCCTCACTAGCGAGCAAGGCAAACCGCTGGCCGAAGCCAAAGGCGAAATCGCCTACGGCGCCAGCTACATCGAGTGGTACGCCGAAGAAGCCAAGCGCATTTACGGCGATACCATTCCGTCCACCGGCTTTGACAAGCGCATTCTGGTCACCAAAGAGCCGATCGGCGTTACCGCGGCCATCACGCCGTGGAACTTCCCCAATGCCATGATCACCCGCAAGGCCGCCCCGGCACTGGCCGCAGGCTGCCCGATGGTGGTACGCCCTGCCAGCCAGACCCCGCTGTCGGCGCTGGCCATTGCGGTACTGGCCGAGCGTGCCGGCATTCCGGCTGGCGTGTTCTCGGTGCTGACCGGTGGCTCCACCGAAATCGGCGGCGTACTGACCGGTAGCGATACCGTGAAGAAATTCTCCTTCACCGGTTCGACTGAGGTTGGCCGCAAGCTGATCAGCCAGTGTGCCGAAACGGTGAAAAAAGTATCGATGGAGCTGGGCGGCAACGCACCGTTCATCGTGTTTGACGACGCCGACCTGGACGCTGCCGTGGAAGGCGCCATCATTTCCAAATACCGCAACGCCGGCCAGACCTGCGTGTGCGCCAACCGCCTACTGGTACAGGATGGCGTGTACGACGCCTTCGCTGACAAGTTTGCCGCTGCCGTGGCCAAGCTGAAGGTAGGCAACGGCCTGGAGGCCGGCGTGACCCAAGGCCCGATGATCGACCAGAACGCGGTGAGCAAGGTAGAAGAGCACATCGCCGACGCGCTGGCCAAAGGCGGTCAGCTGGTCACCGGCGGCAAGCGCCACGCGCTGGGCCACAGCTTCTTCGAACCGACCGTGATCACCGGCGTGACCCCGGCGATGAAAGTGGCCAAGGAAGAAACCTTTGGCCCGCTGGCCCCGATCTTCCGCTTCCACAGCGAAGAAGAAGCCATCCAGATGGCCAACGATACCGAGTTCGGCCTGGCGTCCTACTTCTACGCCCGCGACATCGGCCGCATCTTCCGCGTGTCCGAGGGCCTGGAGTACGGCATGGTGGCGGTGAACAGCGGCATCCTGTCCAACGAAGCCGCGCCGTTTGGTGGCGTGAAGCAGTCCGGCCTGGGCCGCGAAGGCTCCAAGTACGGCATTGAAGACTACCTGGAGATCAAGTACGTGCTGCTGGGTGGTATCGACAAGTAAGCCTGCGCTGCTTGCAACAAAGCCGGCCCCAAGGGGCCGGCTTTTTCATGTGCGCGCAGTGTGCGCCATCCGCGGTCTACGCGGCAGCAGGCTGCTACTCCGCCGCCGCTACCACGCGGTTACGCCCTTGCTCTTTGGCCTGATAGCAACGCAGGTCGGCGCGCTGCAGGATATCGTGTGGGCGCGAATCGTGCGGCTGGATTTGCGTCAGGCCGATACTGGCCGTGACACGACAGACTTCGGGGTTGCTCTGCGGGCGCAGGCGGGCAATATCGCCGCGCACGGCTTCCATAATGCCCTGCGCGGTATCGCGGGTGCAGTTGTAGAGCACCAGGGCAAACTCGTCGCCGCCCAGGCGGGCGATGATATCAGTATTTCGCAGGCGTTTTTGCAGGATGGCGGCAATATCCTGCAGGATCTGGTCGCCGGCATGGTGGCCACCGCTGTCGTTGACCTGCTTGAAGTGGTCCAGGTCCATCATGACCACCACATTGCTTTGCGCCATCGCCTCGCCATTATCCAGCAAGCTGGTGAGCGCCCCCAGGAAACCACGGCGGTTCAGCAAGTTGGTGAGCGGGTCGTGCGTGGCTTCCCAACGGTGCTTGCGCTCACGGCGGCGGCGTTCGCTGTCATCGTGCAACACGCAGATCTTGTAGCCATGCATGCTGCCGGCTGCCTGCACCACGGACAGGGTCAGCACCACCGGCTGCAGCCGCATGTCGCGCGAGAGCAAGTCCAGCTCTACCGGCACTGCCATGCGGGTATCGGCCAGTGTCGCCAGCGATACCGCCTGGCCACTGTCCGGATAGGCCAAAGACACAAACAGCGCCAGCGAGCGCCCCTGGGCTTCCTCGGCATTCAGGCCCAGCAGGCGCTGGGCTGGCGGGTTGATGTAGCAGACCTCGTCCAGCTGGTTGGTCAGCACCACCGCGTCGGCAATGGACGTCAGGATAGCCATGCCGCGTTCGCGTTCGGCGGTCATGGACAGCAGCGCCTCTTCCCGGTCACTCACGTCGTGCACCACGCCCAGAAAACGCAAGATGCTGCCCTGCTGCAGCCGGGTAAAGCGCAGCTCTACCTTGACCTGGGCACCACGGGCACCGGTAAGGTGGCATAGCTGGTAAAAGCCCGGCACATCGCCGTGGCGTAGCGCCTGCCATTCTGGCTCGATAGTGTCGCGCTGGGCCGGGTGCACTGCGTCCAGCCAATGGCGGCCCAGCCAGTCTTCCTCCCGCTGGTTCAGCCCGCCCAGGCTCAGGGTGGCGTGATTGCAATACACCAGCAAACCGTCGGCATCGGTGACAAAAATGCCCAATGGCGACGACTCGTTCAAGGCGCGGAAAAATGCCTCGCGCGCGGCCAGCTCCAGGCCGATACGCTCGCGCTCGCCAAAGACATCGGCCACGGTTTGCGCCAGCATTTCCAGCTCGTGGCTGCCTTGTATCTGCACGCTATCCCGGGCCCCGAATGCCATGGCCTGGACCTTGCTGCGCAGCGCCTGCAGCGGGCCCAGCAGGCGGTGCACACCCCACCAGCCCAGGGGAAAAGCCAGCAGGGTAGCCAGCAGTACGATCAGCACATGGTTACGTGCCATCACGCTGATGGGCTCATAGGCTTCGCGCAGGGGGAAGACGCCGCCGACGACCCAATTCACGTTTTTCATGTTGCGGTACACCACCAGCGCAGGCTCCCCGTTGGCCGCCAGGCTCTCGCTGCTACCGTCCCAGCCTTGCAAGGCCTTGGCAAACACCGGGTCACGGCTGATATCCGGGCTGGCTTGCATGATGCGGCTGCGGTCAGGGTGGAAAATGGTGAGGCGGCTGGCGCGGGTGTGAATGCTGATATAGCCGGTACCGCCAATGGCAATGGAGCGCAGGTCGCCAAACAGCTCGGGGGCAAACAGTTCCAGGCTGCCACCCAGCACGCCGGCAAACTGGCCGTGTTCGTCCAGGATGGGTGAGGTAAAGATGATCAGGCTGCGTTTGATATCGCCCGCCACACGCACCGGCTCGGACACCTGCGAGCGCAAGGTGTCGCGTGTCTGGGCAAAGTAGGCACGGTCCAGCACGCTGGTCCCACGCCGCCCTGGCAGCTCGGGGTAGTCGGCCACCACATTACCCTCGGCATCGAACAGCATGATGCTGCTGAAACTGCCCTTCAGGTAGCGAAAACCATGCAGTATTTCAGGGGCGTGCTGGCTGATGTTGCTGCGACTGAGCTGCAGGCTGGCCGCGGCTTGCTCCAGCAAGACGTGGCGTGTACGGACACGGTCGTCGATGTCGTCGCTCAGGCGGGTGACGACGTCTTCCAGGTGCTGCAGCTGCATGCTGCGCACGCGTGCCTTGCCCTCCAGGTAGCTGAGCGAGCTGGTAAACAGCACCACCACCACCATGAGTAGCGAGCAAAACAGCGCGAGTCGCGTGCGCAAGGATTTCAAACCGAGCCAGCCAGGCAAACACAGCTCCTAAATGCAATTATCATTAATTGAACAATTATTTTGCCTTGATGGCATTATTTCTATAAAAGAATATATGAAAGCCCACCATGTCGTACGCCGTCGGTACGCCTTATCCCGGCACCGGCGGCCCACTACGCTAGCGGTGCAAGGGGCTTAGTGGTACTTGGCTTGCTGCTCGCGCAGGGAGATACCCGTTTGGCGCAAGCACTCGGACAAGTCCACCCAGGCCTGTACCCGGCTAGGGCCCAGGTCGGGTACCAGTAGCCATTGCACGCGGTTCAGCAGCGCACCACTGTCCCGTTCTAACAGCTGCACATCGTAGGCCTGCTGCTCTGGCAGGAACTCGGCCACGGCTTCGATATTGTCCAGCTTGTCTGTCTTGCTTTGCACCAGCGCCATATGCAGGCCCAGACGCTTGCGGTTAAACGCATACACCCCGGCCCCCAGTGCGTCCCACCATGGCAGGGGGGCAAACAGCTCGGCCTCGCCGTATTTCATTTCGGCAGCAATGGCCTGCTGTACCAGCGGCATGGCGGCATCCAGCGCCTTGCGGGCGTGCTGGCGTACGCGGTCGATATCCAGCTTGCCGCTTTCCACGATAAAAGGCAGCCAGCACAACGATAGTTGCGGGTTGACCGTCTGGCTGGCCGCGTCGAAGGTAGCGCGTGCCGCGTCCACGTCTTGCTGTGCCATATCGCAACCAGCGTCCATGATGGCGGCCAGGTGCACCAGCGACTGGCAGCTGCGCTCGATCAGCATGTCGGTATTGAAAATGGTCGGCGACAGCCACAGCACGGTGTCTTCCGGCAGGCCCAGCGCATCTACCAGCGGCGGCTCCACACGTTCCAGCAGCGGGAAATGCCACCAGAAACCACCCTGTGCTCGGGAAAAAATCATGGGCAGCGCCCATAACTCGTAAGACACCACGCTGCCGTCCGGGCGCATTACTTCGGGGAAGGCAATGCTGTCGCGCGCCAGGGCCAGCAGCTGCTCGCGGGCAGCGGTGTGCTCTTGCAGGGCGAGCTGGGCTTCGGTAAACACGGCCTGATCGCCACCGGTCAGGGCCTGCTGTACCAGCATGGGCAGCTGCATGCGCTTCATCGGGTTGCTGTCGGCCTCCATGGCCGTGCTCACCAGCTCTTTGATGCGCTGCTGGCGCTCTGCCGGCGGTAGCGGCTCGGTGGGTACCAGGCGGAAGTCGCGCTCTTTGGGCGCGACCTCGCGCTCGATATAGGCTTTTTGCAGGCGCTGGTATTCCTGCATGGCTTCGTCGCAGACTTTTTTCAGCTGGGCGGCGGTGGGCAGCTCGCCCCAGAAATTGAAATCGAACAGGCGGAAGCCCGAGTTGGTGACGTAGTGCGTCAGGTTGTTGGCCGTATCAAACAATACATCGCTTTGAAAGCCTTCCTGCTCACGGCTGTCAAACGGGGTCTGATCCATGCCCACCAGGCGGCAGACAAACGCCGGGGCCACGGTATGAATCACATACTCGTAGGGCTCCAGGCCTTTCTCTTCGACGGCATCGCCAAAGATAAAACGGCTGGGAATAAAAGGATCGCCCTTGATGCGGGCATTGCGCGGGTGGGATTTCATGCGGCTAACGTCGTTACTGCCTTGTAAAACCAGCGATTTTACCCCGACGTTGGCCGCACCGTGAAATTAATCATCCCAATGTCAGCTGATAGCGATAGAAACGCTCGTCGCGCTGCCAGCCCTGCCCTGCATACAAGGCTTGCGCCGTGTGGTTATCCACTGCCGTCACCAGGTCCAGCCGCTGTACACCATGCTGGCGCGCCAATGCGGCAGCGGCCTGCAGCAATGCTTGCCCCACCCCGCGCTGGCGTGCCGCTTCGGCCACGTACAAGTCATTGAGCAACCACACCGGGGCCGCCAGTACCGAGCTGAACTGTGGCAACAGCTGGGTAAACCCTTGCAACTGGCCTTGCTGCTGATA
The DNA here is from genome assembly GCA_027484385.1 of Neisseriaceae bacterium. Lineage (GTDB taxonomy): Bacteria > Pseudomonadota > Gammaproteobacteria > Burkholderiales > Chromobacteriaceae > Vogesella. Next base: position 20,187 of record JAIXTB010000284.1, read on the forward strand.
CACCAGTACATGGCTGTCTGCGCGGATCAGGCGCTGGCGCATGAAATCGTACGAGGTGTGCGCATCGCCCTGCTTGCCGTAAAAGCGGCGGTACGCGTCAAACAGTGCTGCCAACTGTGGCAGGTCGGCCAGCGTGGCGGCACGAATGCCCTCGGGCAGGGTAGCGGCGGCCTGCTGCTGGCGGCATTGGTCCAGGCTGTGGATTTGCTGCCCGGCAGCGTCAAAGTTGGCCGCATCCAGCCAAGCTTCCAGCGCCGCACGGTTGGCGGGCCATTCGCTGTCCAGCAGGCTGAACCAAGCGGTGTCGCGGTTCACCCCCCAGTTCACCCGCGCCTGACGGAAGGTGCCCTCGTAGGTAAAGCCCAGCCGCGCGGCCGCGCGCATGGACGGCGCGTTCAGGCTGTTGCATTTCCATTCGTAGCGGCGATAGCCCCAGTCGAAAGCCTGCCTCATCAGCAGGTACATGGCTTCGGTGGCCGCCACCGTACGCTGCAGACGCGGTGAAAAACGCAGCCAGCCGATTTCGATGACACCGTTGGCCGCATCGATGCGCAGATAGCTGCAGCTGCCAATGGCATCGCCGCTGGCCATATCGACGATGGCAAAAAACAGCGGGTCGCTGCTGCTTTCCATCATGGCAAACCAGGCTTCCCAGTCGGCATCGCTTTGCGGGCGCGGCATCAGGTAGGCCCAGTCGCGGCCGTCGTGGTCCAGCGCCAGCGCAGCGCGCAAGCTGTCGCCATGCCGTGCCCTGCTGAAGGGCTCAACACGGCAGCAGCGGCCACTCAGGGTAAGGTGGTACGGCGGGGTGGCACCGGCCCAAGCGGGCACCGCCGCACCCAGCGGCTGGCCAAAAGCATCGTATTGCATGCTCAGCCCCCGCAGCCGCAGTCATCCGACGGTGTCACGCCGCAGCTGGCACCACCTTGCACGGTGGGGTAGCCATCGCGCTTCCACCAGTCAATGCCGCCTTGCAGCTCTTTCACGGTAAAGCCCAGCTCGGCCAGCTTCAGCGCGGTTTTGGTGGACGCATTACAGCCGATGCCGTCGCAGAAGGTCACCAGCAGGACATCACGCGGCAGCTGTGCGGTGGTCTCGGCGCTAATGGTACGGTGCGGCAGGTTGATAGCACCCGGCAGGGTTTCCTGCGCGTACGCGGCGGCGGAGCGGCCATCCACCAGCTGCATGGCTGCGCCCTGCTTGAGCTGCTCGGCCACGTCCCAGCTATCGATCTCGAATGCCAGCTTGGCACGATAGAACGCCAGTTGTGCTTGTTGTTGGTCTGCAAATGACATGATGTGCTCCCGGGTCTAGGACAAAACTGGTTCACAGCGTACGTCGGTACGCACGGAGTTGGCGATAAAACATTGCGCATGCGCCTCATGGTGCAGCGCCTGCAGCTCGGCCAAGGAAGGCGACGGCCCGCAGAACTGTACAGCAGGGTGCAGCGTGACCTGACTCACCCACGCGCGGCCCTGCTCTCCCACCGCCATGGTACCCACGGCCGCATCCTGATAGCTGTCCACCACCCAGCCTGCCGTGGCCGCCAGGGACAAGAACCACAGCATGTGGCAGCTGGCCAGGGCGGCTACAAACATTTCTTCCGGGTCGGCGGCCGTGGGGTCGGAATACGGTATTTTCACCACGTGGGGCGAAGACGACGCACGCAGCACCAGGCCGCCATCAAAATGTATTTCGTGCAGCCGGCTATACGCGTTATCCACAAATGCTGCCGTACCCCGCTGCCAATGCAGCGTTGCGCCATGTTGGCTCATTGGTTTCTCCACCTTGGTGAGACTTGCAAGCTATGTTAAAACAATAGCGGCCCCATAAAAGAACCAATAGCCCACAGCATGAAGGAGCCAATGTTGCCCACCTGGATTGTAGACTTTCTCATGGCCCGGCTAGAGCGGCACAGCGAAGAGGGCCTGGCCAAACAGCTGACCCGCCTGATTCGTGAAGCGATCGTGGCCGGGCGTTTTACGGAAGCGTCGCATGGCGAGCAGGGCACGGCACGGCTACCGGCCAGCCGAGAGCTGGCACGGCAGCTGCAACTTGGCCGCAATACGGTGATCCAGGCTTACGAGCAGCTGCAGGCAGAGGGGTATCTGGAAACCCGCCAGGGCGCCGGTAGCTTTGTGGTGCCGGTATTCCTGCGCAAACCGGTACCGACGCCTGCCAGAGAACAGCCACTGGGCTTATCCCGGCGCGGGCAAACGCTGACGAGTACGGCCGTCATACCCGACGGGCTAAGTGGTGCCTTTGCCCCCGGCATGCCGGAAATACGCCAGTTCCCCCACCACGTCTGGCAAAACCTGTTATCCCGCCACCAGCGCAGTACACCATGGCCCAAGCTGGGTTATACCGTTGACGGTGGCCTGCCTGCACTGCGGGAGGCGTTGGCGGAATACCTGGTGCTATCGCGCGGCGTGCGCTGCACCCCGGAACAGATCCTCATCATCAGCGGTGCGCAAATCGGCATGGAGCTAAGCGCACGGCTGCTGGCCAATCAGGGCGAGGTGGCCTGGGTAGAAGAACCCGGCTATGCCGGGGCCCATGCCTCCTTGCAGGCCGCAGGCATGGACCTGGTAGCCGCCGCAGTAGACGAGGAAGGCCTGAACCCGGACAGCGTGCAGGACACCCGCCCGCCACGGCTGATCTACACCACCCCGTCGCACCAGTACCCCTTGGGTGTGGTGATGAGCCTGCCGCGCCGGCTGGCCCTGCTGGCGCACGCCGCACGCTGCGGCGCGTGGATTCTGGAAGACGACTACGACAGCGAATTCCGCTACAGCTCGCAGCCCTTACCGGCACTGCAAGGCCTGGCACAGGACGAGCGCGTGATCTACATCGGCACCATGAGCAAAGTAATGTACCCCGGCCTGCGCATTGCCTATATGGTGGTACCGGACGGGCTGATTGACGCCTTCCGGCGTGCGCATGCCCGCCTGTACCGCGAGCCCCCTTATGTCACGCAGGCCGCACTGGCAGACTTCCTGCTGCAAGGCCACTTTGCCCGTCACGTGCGGCGCATGCGTGAGCTGTACCAGACACGCCAGCAGACCCTGCGCAGCGCGCTGGCAAGCTCGCCCGCACACTGGCTACCCCTATCCAGCGGCAAGGCCGGCCTGCATCTGCTGGCACACCTGCCGATGCAGGCAAACGAGCAAGCCTTGAGCCATGCTGCGGCTGCCCAGGGCGTGGTACTGCGCCCGCTGGCCCGCAACTATCTGGGCCTAGCCCCGCAAAAAGGGCTGGTACTGGGCTATGCTGGCGTCAACGATCATGAAATCCGGCACGGCGTGGCGACCCTGGCCCGCTTGCTGCAAGAGATGCCCCCCCATGACTAAACCTGCCCTATTGATCAGTGCCTGCCTGCTAGGCGAGCCAGTACGCTACGACGGTGCCAGCAAAGGCATGCAGGCCGACTGGCAACAACAGTTGGCCGCATGCTACACCCTGATACCCTTCTGCCCGGAATGCGCCGGCGGCCTGCCCACCCCACGGCCTGCGGCAGAAATACGTGGCGGCGATGGCGCAAACGTACTGGTGGGCCAGGCAACGGTACGCACCGCCAGCGGCGAAGACGTCAGCGCGGCGTTTGTCCGCGGCGCCCGGCTGGCCCTGACGCTGGCACAACAGCACGGCTGTACCGCGGCCGTACTCAAAGCCAACAGCCCGTCCTGCGGCAACCGGCACATCTACAGCGGCCAGTTTGATGGCCAGCTGCAAACAGGTGCGGGCGTCTGCGCCGCCTTGCTGCAACAACATGGCATAACGGTGTATAACGAAACCGAGCTGGCACAGCTACTGTAGCCACGGCCACCCACCACGAGGACTACCATGCTCACCCTGCACCACCTGAACAACTCGCGCTCGCAGCGCATCCTGTGGCTGATGGAAGAACTGGCCCTGCCCTACCACATCACCACCTACCAGCGCGACCCGGCCACCCTGCTGGCCCCCGCCGCGCTGAAGGCGATTCACCCGCTGGGCAAATCGCCCGTGGTCAGCGATGGCGACATCGTGGTGGCCGAGTCCGGCGCCATTGTGGAATACCTGGTAGACACCTACGACAAGACACACAGCCTGAAGCCGGCGGCCGGCAGCCAGGCCGCTCGCGACTACACCTACTGGCTGCACTATGCCGAAGGCTCGGCCATGCCACCGCTGCTGATGAGCCTGATCTTCAGCCGCATCAGCAAGCCGCCGATGCCGGCACTGTTGCGCCCGCTGGCCCGCATGATCGAAAAAGGCGTGCGCCAAGGCTATATCGACCCGCAGCTGGACATGCACCTGCGCTATATCGATAACCACTTGGCCGGCAGTGGCTGGTTTGCCGGCGACAGCTTCAGCGCCGCCGATATCCAGATGAGCTTTGTGCTGGAGGCCGCCAACAGCCGCGTACCCCTGTGCAAGACACTGCCGCATATCCAGGCATTTCTGCAGCGCATCCACGCCCGCCCGGCCTACCAGGAAGCCCTGCTGGCAGGCGGGCAGTACGACTACGCCTGAGCGCCTGCTCAAGGTCTTTTAGCGACAATAGCCGCGAGAGACCTTGAACACGCGCCAAGACCTGCACCTGCGGCCAACCCTGGCTAAGGGCTGTGGCTGAAAACGCAAAAAGCCCAGTCCGAAGACTGGGCTTTTCTGAATTTCTTGGTAGGCCGTGCGGGATTCGAACCTGCGACCAACGGATTAAAAGTCCGCTGCTCTACCAGCTGAGCTAACGAC
>JAIXTB010000228.1 GCA_027484385.1 Neisseriaceae bacterium
CTGGCCGCCCTGCCCGATGCCATCAAAGCGCTGCGTGCACTCGATATCGATGTACGGCTGCTTTATCTGGAAGCCAGCACCGATATCCTGGTCAAGCGCTTTTCCGAAACGCGCCGCCGCCACCCCTTGTCCAATGGCAACCTCACAGTAGAAGAATGCATCCGCCTGGAACGCGAGATGCTGGAGCACGTGGGCGAGCTGGGCCACCGTATCGACACCAGCCATCTGTCGGCCAATGCGCTGCGTGGCTACGTCAAGCTGCTGGCCGGTGCGGACAGCAGCCGCATGACCGTTGTGTTCGAATCATTCGGCTTCAAACACGGTATTCCGCTGGACGCCGACTTTGTGTTTGACGTGCGCTGCCTGCCTAACCCCTACTACGAAGAAACCCTGCGCCCGCTGACAGGCCGCGACCAGGCCATCTGCGACTTTTTTGCCGGCGAGCCGGAAGTACAGCAAATGGAAGACGACATCCGGCAGTTTATTGCCACCTGGCTGCCGCGCTTCAAGCAGGACAACCGCAGCTACGTCACCATCGCCATCGGCTGTACTGGCGGGCAACACCGCTCGGTGTACCTGACCGAACGGCTAGCCGCCAGCTTTGCCGACGAGCAAGTGCTGATCCGTCACCGCCAGTTGGGTGGCCGCAGCGGCGACCACTAGCCATGCGCCTGGCCCTGTTCAAGGCCGGCGACCTGCTGATCGCCACCCTGTTGGCCGCAAGCTGCTTCGGCAGCTTTTATTTTCTGTGGTACCAGCGCGGCCAGGCCAGCCATGTACTGCTCTACCAGCATGGCCAGCTGGTAAAGCGCTGGCCGCTGCGGCTGGATAGCCAGTTTGCCCTGCACGGCCCGCTAGGGGCCACACTGGTGGAAATACGCCAAGGGCGCGCACGTATCGCGGCCGACCCCAGCCCCCGCCAGTATTGCGTACAGCAGGGTTGGCTCAGCCGCCCCGGCAGTACCGCCCTGTGCCTGCCCAACCGCACAGCCATTACCCTGGAAGGCGATAGCGGCCATGACTCACTGGCATTCTGACCCGCTAACACCCGCCACCACCCACGACCTGCAGCTTGCCAGGCTGGCAGCTGTCGGCCTGGCGCTATCGCTGCTGGAAAGCGCCATTCCCTCGCCGCTACCCGGCATCAAGCCCGGCTTGGCCAATATCGTTACCCTGATTGCCCTGCACCAGCTCGGCTGGCGTGCCGCCGCGTGGGTCAGCCTGCTGCGTATCGTGGGGGCGGGCGTGCTGCTGGGCAGCCTGTTCACCCCCGGCTTTTGGCTCAGCCTGGCTGGCGGCACCGGCAGCTTGCTGATGCTGGGCCTGGCTAGCCGGCTACCGACACGCTATTTCAGCCTGCTCAGCCACAGTATGCTGGCCGGCATGGCCCATCTTGCAGGACAATTGCTACTGGCGCGGCTATGGCTCATTCCCCATGATGGGGTCTGGCAGCTGCTGCCCCCTTTAATGCTTAGCAGCCTGCTGGCCAGTATGGCCACCGGCGTGCTGACCCTGACACTGCTGGAGCAACACCCGCCATGCCAAGCCAAACCATTACCGTAGCCCTTACCGGCGCCTCTGGCCTGCCCTATGGCCTGCGCCTGATCGAGTGCCTGCTTGCTGCCGGTGTGCGCGTGTGGGTACTGTATTCTCAGGCGGCCCAGGTGGTCGCCCAGCAGGAAATGAAGCTGACCCTGCCATCGCGCCCGGCCGCCTTCCAAACCTGGCTGGAGGAACAATACCACCCTGCCGACGGCCTGCTACGCGTGTACGGGCGCGAAGAATGGTTTGCCCCGCCAGCCTCCGGCTCCAACCCGGCCGACGCCATGGTGGTATGCCCCTGCTCCATGGGCACCCTGGCCGCCATTGCCGCCGGCAGTAGCGACAACCTGATCGAGCGTGCCGCCGACGTCAGCATCAAGGAACAGCGCAAGCTGGTGCTGGTACCGCGCGAGGCACCGCTATCGGCCATCCACCTAGAAAACATGCTGAAGCTCGCACGCCTGGGCGTGTGCATCCTGCCACCCAGCCCCGGCTTTTACACCCATCCGCAAAGCGTGCAAGACATGGTGGACTTTGTCGTGGCACGCATCATGGACCAAGTCGGCGTAGCACATACCCTGCTGCCACGCTGGGGAGAAGACCGCGCATGAACACCCCCGAACACACCCTGCTGACCCTGCCAGCCTTGCGGCAGCTGGAGCAGCAAGCAGAAGCCGCCGGCCTGCAGCTGATGCAGCGCGCCGCACAAGCCATTGCCCAGTGGTGCCTGGCGCATATCCCGCCCGGCGCCGCCATTCTGGTGGCGGCAGGGCCCGGCAATAATGGCGGTGACGCCATCCTGGCGGCCTGCCTGCTGCAAGAAGCCGGCTACCAGGTAGACGTATTGCTGCCCGAGCCACGGGTAAATAACGCAGTAGCGGCGGCATTGCAGCGCTGGCAGGAGCTAGGCGGCAGCGTGCGGCCAACCCTGGGCGATGCCCAGCCGGCGTGGCTGCTAGATGGCTTGTTTGGCGTGGGCCTAAGTCGCCCACTGGGCGGGGCATGGCTACACCTGATTCGCCGCCTGAATGCCCTGCCCTGCCCCAAGCTGGCTATCGATATCCCCAGTGGCCTGGATGCCTGGACTGGCCAGCCACGCGGCGGAGCCCTGCGAGCCAGCCACACGCTAAGCCTGCTAGGGCCCAAGCCCGGCCTGTATACCGGCCAAGGGCGCGACTACTGCGGGCAAACCAGCGTTGCCCTGCTGGATTGCCCGCCAGCCTACTACCCGGCTGCCAGCGGCAGTATCGCCGTGCCCTCGGCCCGGCCCCTGCGGCGCTGGCACAGCAGCCATAAAGGCAGCTACGGCAACGTCAGCGTGATTGGTGGTGCACGCGGCATGAGCGGCGCTGCCATCCTGGCTGGGCGCGCCGCACTGGCACTGGGTGCGGGCAAAGTATTTGTCCATACGCAAGACACCCTGCTGCTGGACCCGGCCACCCCCGAGCTAATGCTGCGCCCCTGGCAGGACGGTATCCATGTTCCTGCGGCCAACATCATGCTGATCGGCCCGGGCCTGGGCCTGAGTGACCAGGCCCACCAGACACTGAATGCCCTGCTACTGCACGACAACACGCTGGTACTGGATGCCGATGCCCTGAACCTGCTGGCGGCAGACAGCCAGCTACAAGCACGTTTGCGCCAGCGTAGCCACCCGGTCTTGTTGACACCGCACCCCAGTGAAGCCGCCCGCCTGCTGGACTGCAGTACCGAGCAGGTGCAGGCCGACCGCATCGCCGCTACCCGACAGCTGGCACAGCAGTTTGCCTGCACCGTATTACTCAAAGGCAGCGGCACGCTGCTGGCCACCAGCGGCCAACCTTTCCGCCTGCTGACACACGGCAGCCCGGCGCTAGCCGTAGCCGGCCAGGGCGACCTGCTGGGCGGTGCCATCTGCGCCCTGCTGGCACAAGGCATGCCGCTGCTGGATGCCGCCCACCTGGCGGCCAACCTGCACGCCTGCGCCGGCGAACAATACGAAGCGGCACAAGGCGGCCCCATCGGCCTGAATGCCACCACAACCTTGCAGCTGATGACCCATGAGCTGAACCAGCGCCTGAAACAGGCAGGAGCCCCCGCATTTTGACTTCGCAACAAAAAGCTTACGTATTTGGTTTATCCGCCGTACTGGCCTGGTCCACCGTGGCCAGCGCCTTCAAACTGAGCCTGGCCCACCTGAGCCCGGCACAGCTGGTACTGTACGCCAGCGTGTTTTCGCTGCTGTCGTTACTGGCCATCCTGGGCTGGCAGGGCCGGCTGGCCACGCTGCCAGCGGCGCTGCGCCAGCACTGGCGCCGCAGCGCCATCCTGGGGGCGGTGAACCCGTTTGCCTATTACCTGATCCTGTTCCAGGCCTACGACCTGCTCCCCGCACAGGAGGCCCAGGCCATCAACTACACCTGGGCGCTGACCATGACGCTGCTGGCCGTGCCGGTACTGGGGCAAAAGCTGAAGCTGCAAGACAGCCTGGCGGCGTTGGTGTGCTATAGCGGCGTGCTGACCATTGCGACCCGCGGCGCACCGCTGGCGCTGAATTTCAGCAACCTGGCCGGCGTCGGCTTTGCGCTGCTGTCGACCCTGCTGTGGGCGGGCTACTGGCTGTTTAATGCCAAAGATGAGCGCGAGCCGGTGATGGGGCTGACGCTGAACTTCCTGCTCTCTCTGCCACTGACGCTGATATGGTGCGCCGCCACCGGCGAGCTGACCCCGGTAGCGTGGCAAGGCATAGCGGGAGCGGCTTATGTCGGCGCGCTGGAAATGGGCTTTACCTTTGTGCTGTGGCTGTCGGCCATGAAGCTCACCAGCAGCACCGCACGCATCGCCAACCTGATTTTCCTGTCGCCCATGCTGTCGCTGGTGCTAATCAGCACCTTGCTGGGCGAGCCCATCTTGCCCAGCACCCTCACCGGCCTGGGCTTGATTCTGGGCGGGCTGCTGCTACAAAAGTTGCCTATCCCCGGCCTGCGCCCGGCGCGTGCCTGAGCCACAGCCTGTGCCAGCCGTACCATAAAAAAGCGGCCAACCTTGATCAGGTTGGCCGCTTTTTCACACCGCTAGCGTCAATCAGGCTGCCGGCTTGCTATCACGCAAGCCGGGGGGCAGCGCAAAGGTAATGTGCTCTTCTACGCCGTTCAGCTCGCTGACTTGCTCGGCACCAAAGGCTTTGATCTGCTCGATCACCGCCTGCACCAGCACCTCGGGCGCACTGGCGCCGGCGGTCACGCCCACACGCTGCTTGCCGTCAAACCACGCGGCCTGCAGCAGGCTGGCGTTATCGACCATATAGGCGTCCACACCTTTCAGTGCTGCCACTTCGCGCAGGCGATTGGAGTTGGAGCTGTTGGGCGAGCCCACCACCACCACGATATCGCACTCGTCGGCCAGCACTTTTACCGCGTCCTGGCGGTTTTGCGTGGCGTAGCAGATATCGTCCTTCTTCGGGCTGTGGATGGCCGGGAAGCGGGCTTTCAAGGCGGCAATGATATCGCGCGTTTCATCTACCGACAGCGTAGTCTGGCTCACGTAAGACAGTGCCGCCGGGTTGGCCACCTGTAGCGTCGCCACATCGTCCACCGACTCCACCAGGTACATGCCGCTATTGACCTGCCCCATGGTGCCTTCTACCTCGGGGTGGCCCTTATGGCCGATCATGATGATTTCCATCTCGGCCTGGTGCATGCGTTTTACCTCTACATGCACCTTGGTCACCAGCGGGCAGGTGGCGTCGTACACGGTCAGGCCCAGCGCTTCGGCCTCCTGGCGTACCGATAGTGGCACCCCGTGCGCCGAGTAGATCAGCGTGCTGCCAGCCGGCACATCTTTCAGCTCTTCGATGAAGATGGCGCCTTTGGCGCGCAGGTTATCCACCACAAAACGGTTATGCACCACTTCGTGACGCACATAGATGGGCGCGCCATATTTTTCCAGCGCCCGCTCAACGATGGCGATGGCACGGTCCACCCCGGCACAGAAGCCGCGCGGGTTGGCCAGCATAATGGTCTTCGTCATCGGTAATCCTTTTCATGAAAGGGGCCGCCAGAGGCGGCCCGTCAACCGGGGTTGGCCGCATGCGGCCAACCTGGCTCAGGTCTTGGGCTGTTTGAAGCTATCCAGCACCATCAGCACGGCACCCACGCAAATAAAGCTGTCTGCAATATTGAACGCCGGGTAGTACCAACTCTGCTGCCAGTGCACCTGGATAAAATCAATGACGTGGCCGTGAATCAGGCGGTCGATCACATTACCCAGTGCACCGCCCATGATAAAGGCAGCAGCCAGGTTCATCAGGCCGCTGAACTGGCGCTGTACGATCTGCCAGCCCAGCCAGCCCGATACCGCAAACGCCAGGCCGGTGAAAAAGAACTTCTGCCAGCCCCCGGCATCGGCCAGAAAGCTGAACGCGGCACCGGGGTTGTACAGCAGGGTAAAGTTCAATAGCGCCGGAATCACCTCGCGCTGCTCGCCGTACTGGTAGCTGCCGTTGAAATACACCTTGGTCAGCTGATCCAGCACAATGATGACCGCGGCCAGCACAAACCACTTGGCGACACCGGCGGCTTTATCCACAGCCGGGGCAGCGGCCCCGGCCATTTTGCCTTGCTCAAGCATGCAGACGCGCCTCGCCCTTGCCATCGATATTGTCTACGCAGCGGCCGCACACGTGGCCGTGGCCGGCGTGGGTGCCCACATCGGCGCGGTAGTGCCAGCAGCGGTCGCACTTCTCGTGGCTGGATGGCGTCACGCTGATGGTGGTATCGGCGGCTTCGGTGACGCTGACTTGCGACACCATCAGCACAAACTTCAGTTCGTCACCCAGGCTGGCCAGGTGCTGGTACAGCTCGCCACTGGCGCTTACTGCCAGCTCGGCCTGCAGCGAAGAGCCCAGTTTGTCGGCGCTACGCAGCGCTTCGATTTCCTTGTTCACCTGCGCACGGAAGGCGCGGATGGCTTGCCATTTGGCGACCAGCGCTTCTTCGGCGCCCACGGCCGGGTTCGGGAACTCGTGCCATACGTGGAACAGCGGGGTTTCTTCGTCACTACCCAGCAGCACTTCCCACGCCTCGTCGGCGGTAAAGCACAGGATAGGCGACAGCAACAGCAGCAGGCTGCGCGTGATGTGGTACAGCGCGGTCTGGGCGCTGCGGCGCGGGTGGCTGTCGGCCGCGGTGGTGTACAGGCGGTCTTTCAGGATGTCCAGATAGAATGCACCCAGGTCTTCCGAGCAGTAGTTCACGATGTCTTGCACCGAGTGGTGGAAGGCATAACGCGGGTACAGCTCGCCGGTGATCTTTTCCTGCATTTCCTTGGCCATCATCAGCGCGTAGCGGTCGATTTCGCTCAGGCGCTCGTACGGCACGGCGTGTTCCATCGGGTTGAAGTCCGACAGGTTGGCCAGCAGGAAACGCAAGGTGTTACGCAGGCGGCGGTAGCTTTCGGTCACACGCTTGAGGATCTCGTCCGAGATCGCCAGCTCGCCAGAGTAGTCGGTAGAAGCCACCCACAGGCGCAGGATATCGGCGCCCAGGCTGTCGTTGACCTTTTGCGGTGCTACCACGTTGCCCTTGGACTTGGACATCTTCAGGCCCTTGCCGTCCACCACGAAACCGTGGGTCAGCAGCTGCTGGTACGGGGCGCGGCCAATGGTGGCGCAGCCGGTGAGCAGCGAGGACTGGAACCAGCCGCGGTGCTGGTCGGAGCCTTCCAGGTACAGGTCGGCCGGCCATGCCAGCTCGGCGCGCTGCTTGAGTACGGCGAAGTGGGTAGAGCCGGAGTCGAACCACACGTCCAGCGTGTCAGTGAGCTTGCGGTAGTTGGCCGCATCGTCACCCAGCAGCTCGGAAGCGTCCAGGCTGAACCAGGCTTCGATACCCTGCTTTTCGATGCGCAGGGCAACCTGCTCCAGCAGCTCGGCCGAGCGCGGGTGCAGCTCGCCGCTTTCCTTGTGGATAAAGAAAGTCATCGGCACGCCCCAGTTACGCTGGCGCGATACGCACCAGTCCGGACGGTTACCGATCATGGCTTCCAGGCGGGCACGACCCCAAGCCGGGAAGAACTCGGTGCTGTCCACGGCCTGTTTGGCGCGCTGGCGCAGTACCTGGCCATCATTGCCGGCCTTGTCCATGCCGATGAACCACTGCGGGGTGGCGCGGAAAATGATCGGGGTCTTGTGGCGCCAGCAGTGCGGGTAGCTGTGGAACAGCTTGTCCTGGTGCACCAGCGCGGCGCGCTCTTGCAGTACTTCGATCACTTTCGGGTTGGCTTCCCATACCGACAGGCCGGCAAACAGCTCGGTCGTGGACTTGTAGCGGCCGTTGTCGGCTACCGGGTTATCTACCGGGATACCGTACACCTGGCCAACCTGGAAGTCTTCCAGACCGTGAGCTGGCGCGGTGTGTACCAGGCCGGTACCGGCGTCGGTGGTGACATGGTCACCGCAGATCACCGGTACTTCGCGGGCGTAGAACGGGTGCGCCAGGCGCAGCAGCTCCAGCTTGTCGCCGGTGGTTTCGCCCAGCACGGTGTGGCTTTCCACGCCGTAGCGCTTCATGGTGGCTTCCACCAGGTCTTTCGCCAGAATCAGCTTGCCTTTGCCACACTCTACCAGTTGGTAAACCAGCTTGGCGCTGACCGATACTGCCTGGTTGGCAGGCAGGGTCCAGGGGGTGGTGGTCCAGATGACCGCCATGGCACCGTCTACGTTGGCCGCAGCAAAGGCCGCGGCCAGCTTGTCGGTATCCACCACGCGGAAGCCTACGTCGATGGCTGGCGAGGTCTTGTCTTCGTACTCCACCTCGGCTTCGGCCAGGGCAGAACCGCACTCGATACACCAGTGCACCGGCTTTTCACCCTTCATCAGGTAGCCGTTTTCAAAAATCTTGCCCAGGGTGCGCACGATGTCGGCTTCGGTTTTGAAGTCCATCGTCAGATAGGGGTTGTCCCAGTCGCCCAGCACGCCCAGACGGATGAAGTCTTTCTTCTGGCGGGCAATCTGCTCGTGCGCGTATTCGCGGCACAGCTCGCGGAACTTGGCCGCCGGGATATCCTTGCCGTGCAGTTTTTCTACCATCAGTTCGATAGGCAGGCCGTGGCAGTCCCAGCCGGGTACGTACGGCGCATCGAAACCGGACAACGTCTTGGAACGAACGATGATGTCCTTCAGGATCTTGTTAACCGCGTGACCAATGTGGATGTCACCGTTGGCGTACGGCGGGCCATCGTGCAGGATGAACTTGGGGCGGCCAGCTGCCAGTTTGCGCAGCTTCTGGTAACGCTGCTGCTCGGTCCAGCGCTTCAGCCAGGCGGGTTCACGTTTGGCCAGATCACCGCGCATAGGGAACGGTGTATCCAGCAGGTTGACGGTTTTACGGTAGTCGATGCTCATGCCTGATCTCGTTGCAAACTGGTCAAATAAGTTTTGGCGCTGGCGGCATCGCGTTCGATTTGGGCCACCAGCTCGTTAAAATCGTCGTAGCGCGCTTCATCGCGCAATTTTTTCAGGAAATGTACCGAAATTCGCTGGCCATAGAGGTCGCCATGAAAATCGAACAAGTGCACTTCCAGCTTGTAGTTCTGGGTGGTGGTAACCGTCGGGTTCTTGCCCAGGCTCGCCACCCCACCGATACGGCCATGCGGCGTATCCACTTGCACCACAAAAATGCCTTCCAGTGCGGGCCTGCGGTGCGGCAGGTGTACGTTTGCCGTGGGGAAGCCAATGGTACGACCCAGCTTTTGCCCATGCATGACTTTGCCGCTGATCTGATAAGGGCGACCCAGTAAGCGGCCCGCGCTATCCAGATCGCCTGCGGCCAACCTGTCACGCACCAGTGTGCTGGAGGCGCGCTCACCGGCAACCAGCACAGATGGCATCGCCTCAGTCACAAAACCGGGGTGCTGCTGCAGCAGGGCAAAATCCCCTTTGCGGTCGGCGCCAAACTGGAAGTCGTCGCCAATCAGCAAATAGCGTGTTTGCAGCTCATCCAGCAACACCTGCTGGACAAACTGCCCGGCAGGCATGCGAGAGAACGCATGGTTGAAACGGTAGATAAACACATAATCAAGCTGGGCTTGCTGCGCCAGAAACTGCAGCTTGTCGCGCAGTACGGCCAAGCGTGCTGGCGGCTGCTGGCGCGCAAAAAATTCGCGCGGGTGCGGCTCGAATGTCAGCAAGGCGGCAGGCAGGCCACGCGCCGCGGCTTCTTCCCGCAAACGGGCCAGCATACGCTGGTGCCCCAGGTGGACACCGTCAAAGTTGCCGATAGTCAAGGCACAGGGGGGTAACGCAAAACGGCGGGGGTTCCCCAAAAACGCACGCATGGGCGGCTCGATAACGGATCAAAACATCCGATTTTAACCAGCCAACCCCAACATTGCCAGCCATAGCGAAAAACAAAAAAGCCCCGGACTAGCCGGGGCTTTTGCAACAAGATCAGCAGATTACTGCTGAACTTCCTTGGCGGTTTCTACAGTCACGTCAAAGCGACGGTCGCCAGCCAGGCAAGCGATCAGATCAGCACGCTTCTTGAATTTCTTGGCAGTGCATTCTGCAGTCAGTTTGGCTTCGGCTTCGCCTTTGCCTACTGCAGTCACTTTGTCAGCCGGTACACCAGCAGCCACGAAGTAGTCTTTAACGGCGTTAGCACGTTTTTCGGACAGCGCCTGGTTGAATTTCTCGGAACCCAGGTAATCAGTGTGGCCTTCAACGGCTACGGATTTCAGCAGTTTGTCAGCTTTCAGGCTGGAAACCAGTGCTTCCAGTTGCTGGTTACCAGCAACGATCTGTGCACTGTTAAAACCGAACAGGCCTTCAGCGGACAGGCTAACGGTTTTGATAACAGTCTGTGGCTTAGGCGCTACGACAACCGGAGCCGGAGCTGGGGCCGGAGCCGGGGCTGGAGCCGGCTTGGCTGCTTCACGATCGCCGCACTCTACCAGACCATCACGCGCTTTGTCGTAAGTGGTCGGCAGGCGCCAGCATTCGCCGTAGGCGTTTTTCACTACCGGAGTATCAGCAGCAACTGTGTAGCCTTCGTTAGCTGCAAAAGCATTGCCGGTCAGCAGCAGGGTAGCCAGCAGAGCGCTCAGCTTGATCGATTTTTTCATTTTACTTCCTCTTTGTTGAAACGCGTTCCACCATTGTTTAAACAAGTCGTGACAACCCGCTTAAACGTGGCACCACAGAACGAATGTCGAAAAAACGGCATAATCGGTTAAGACATTTTCTGTGACTATAGGTAAGCAGCTTAGCCTATGTCAACGCCAAGTACCCAAAGTTCACACAAAAACACAACACCTTTGAGGCAAATCTTATCGAAACAAATCTAGCCGAGTTGCAATCAAGCAACAATTAACGACACACGACGCTTCAACAGTGGTACAGGTTGCAACACCGTTGCCTGATACTGCTCGCTAAAATCTGCCAAGCCGGCCAAGGCACTGGCTGCATCGCGATCGGCACGAATCACGAAAGCATCAAACCCCACCTGCGCCATATAGGACAACTGGTCTCGCAGCACATCGCCAATGGCACGCAACTCGCCTTGGTAACCATAGCGCTCGCGCAGCAATCGTGCATGGCTGTAGCCGCGCCCGTCGGTAAAAGCCGGGAAATCAATGGCAATCAGCGGCAGGTTGGCCAGATGTGCCTGTAACACAGCCGGATCCTGCTCTGGGGCCAGCCATACCGCCAGCTTGCCAGCGTGCTGCGTATCTTCGCGCTGCAGGTAAAGATCCAGCGGCAAAATGATATCTTCGTCTGCCGAAAATGCCTCTTCGATGCTGCGAATCAGGCGCCAGCTATCGTCATTCGCCAGCGCGCGATTTTTAATGAGATTTTGCATAAACGCGCTCCTTGAACGGGTC
>JAIXTB010000248.1 GCA_027484385.1 Neisseriaceae bacterium
CCAGCGCTTGTGGTGCAGCGGGCGCAGCAGTTGCCTGATGGCCGGCATGCGCAGGGCGTGCCAGGAAAGCTGGGCGACAACGCCCCGATAGCTGCCAAAGGCGGGTATGCCGCGTTCGTGTACCAGGCGCGCCGGTGCCGGGGGGAGTGAGCTGGTTGCCATCAGGCCGGGGCGGACTGCCGCCCATGTGTAAAAGGACACTCGAGTCTAGCGCACATTGCCCCTGCTGCACACGATGCCTGCATGTTGGCTGCCAAAGCATGCACGATGGCGGCAATAGCTGGCGCGGGGAGGCTGGGCGTGTTGCCGCCTTGCGACACCGGGCCTGACCGCAGGCGCAGGTGTGCGCTGGTGTAGCGTGAAAGCCAGGTGCGGGGCTTTGCCATAATTTGTTACATTGTGCCTGGCGCTACCGGTGAACAGCAGGGCAGCCTGGGTGCCCGGGCACGCTGGTAAGCAGCAAGATGGTGTTTGGCAGGATGCCTGTTTTACACTATCTATAAATACATAATATTTGTGCTCTGCCAAAGCATGCAAAACACACATAGAGGGTCATTACATGGATTTGACTGTGTTGCACGATAACGCAAACCGTGCCGCGAGCCTGCTGAAAAGCCTGGCCAATCAGGACCGGTTGCTGTTGTTGTGCCAACTGGTTGCTGGCGAGCGCACGGTGTCCGAGCTGGAAAAGCTCACTGGCATCCGCCAGCCTACCCTGTCGCAGCAGCTGGGCGTGCTGCGCAATGAGTCGCTGGTCAGCACGCGGCGCGAAGGAAAATGGATTTACTACCGCGTGGCCAGCCAGGAAGCCATGGCGATTCTGGAAACCCTCTACGGCCTGTATTGTGGCGCCCAGCAAGATACCCCTGTCTGCGAGCTGCCCTCCACCGTGGCCTGATACCCGTCCTGCCCCAGCAAAACGCCAGCCCGCCAAGGCTGGCGTTTTGCTGGGGCAGGGCAGCATGCCATGGATTCCACGTGCAACTTTCCACGCCACGGCTCTATCATAGCTGCATGACTTTGCGCCCCCGTCTTGTCGCCCTAGCGACCTCGCTGGCCCTGATCTGGCCCGCAGCCCCCACCACTGCCCATGACCTGCCCAACCTGGGGACGGTTGCCGAATCGGCCTTGCCTCAGGCCGAAGAAAACCGCATCGGCCGCGATATCCTGCGTAGCCTGCGCGACGATGGAGACGTAATAGACGATGCCGAAGTCGGCGACTACCTGGCCGACCTGGGTGGCAGCCTGGCGGCCACCGCGCAGGCCCCGTTGCTTCGCTTCAGCTTCTTTACCGTGAATGACCGCAGCATCAATGCCTTTGCCCTGCCGGGCGGGGTCATCGGCGTACACAGTGGCCTGCTGATGGTGGCGCAAAGCGAGGGCGAGGTGGCCTCGGTGCTGGCGCATGAAATCGCCCACGTCACCCAGCGCCACCTGGCGCGCATGCAGGAAAACAAAGGCAAGAACCAGCTGTGGCTGCTGGCCGCTGTACTCGCGGGGGCGTTGGCGGCATCGCGTAGCAGCAATGGCGATGCCACTTTTGGCGCATTGAATGCCGGAATCGGCCTGTCCATCAGCCAGCAGCTGGCCTATAGCCGCGATTTCGAACGCGAGGCCGACCGCTTGGGCATGCAATACCTGGCGGCCGCCGGTTTCGACCCGCGCGCCATGCCGGCGTTTTTCGAGCGCCTGCAGCAAGAGCAGCGCCATAACGATAATAATGCACTGGGTTTCCTGCGAACCCACCCCCTGACAGTAGAACGCATCAGCGAAGGCCAGAGCCGCGCGCAAACCTACCCGGTAAAAATGCGCGCCAACAGTGCCGATTTTGTGCTGATGCGTGAAAAGCTGCGCATCGCCACACTGGGAGCGCAGGACGCCGAGGCGTACTACCAGACCGCACTGGCCAGCGGCCGTTACCTGAACCGTGGCGCCGTGCTGTATGGCCAGGCCCGCGCCCTGTTGGCACAGGGGCAAACCGCCGCGGCGCAGGCGATGGTGCCGGCGGTGCGCCAGCAGCTGGGCAGCCACCCCTCGGTGCTGTTGCTGGAGGGCGATATCCAGCGTGCTGCGGCCAACCTGCCTGCCGCCATCCAGACCTACCATCAGGCCTTGCAAACCTGGCCGGCCCGCCGTGCCTTGCGCCTGGCAGAAATCGACACCCTGCTGCAGGCAGGCCGTGGCAGCGAGGCCCGCCAGGCCATAGATGCCGCCCTGTTACGCTATGGCGACGACGCCCAGCTGTGGCGCCTGTCGGCACGCAGTTATGGCGAGGCCGACGCCTTGCGCTACCATGCGGCGCTCGGCAATGCGTTCTTTTTCGAACAAAAGTTCGATTCCGCACGCGTACAGTACCAGCTTGCCAGCCAGGCGCGTGGAGACGACTTCTATTTGCGCTCGTCTATCGAGGCCCGCTTGCGGGAGCTGGATCTCCTGCTGAAACCCACCCCTTGAGCGTGTCCGGCAGGCGTATTTGCCCTGCCATTTTTCCCTGTGGTGCGCTATACCAGGCAAAAGCCCGCCAGCTGCGCCGGACGTAGTGTTATGACAACATGACGCTGGCACATCGCAATCGCAAAAATACAACATGATGCGGCGCAATATCCCTGATTTTAAAGCTGGTTTTGAGTGAAAACCCCAATAGCCTATTCCGCCCGATCACAGGCAGGATTTACACTCTGCACCGTGTAAGAAAGTTTTCGTTTCCGCAAATTTTATTTGCGAAAATGTTCGCTTATAATCCGTGTTGAACCGAAGCGGCCCACACCCGGGCCGGAAACCACATGCAGGGCGTCGCAATAAGACGCCCCTAACAATAATGTGAGGATGTGAGATGGCAGCAATCTACCCTGACGATATCGACCCGATTGAAACCCATGAGTGGACCGATGCGCTGGAGTCCGTACTGGACAGCGATGGCGCTGAACGCGCCCATTTCCTGCTGGAAAAAATGGTTGAGCGCACTCGTCGTCGTGGCGCCCACCTGCCATTCGAAGCCACCACGGCTTATCAGAACACCATCCCGGTAGGCAAAGAGCAAAAGTCGCCGGGCAACCACGAGATGGAGCACCGCATCCGCTCGATCAACCGCTGGAACGCCATGGCCCTGGTGCTGCGTGCCGGCAAGAAAGACCTGGAGCTGGGTGGCCACATCGCCTCCTTCCAGTCGTCTGCCACCCTGTACGACGTAGGCTTCAACCACTTCTGGCGCGCTCATAACGACGAGCAAGAAGGCGATCTGGTGTACTTCCAGGGCCATATTTCCCCGGGCGTGTACGCCCGTGCCTACCTGGAAGGCCGCCTGAGCGAAGAACAGCTGGACAGCTTCCGCCAGGAAGTGGACGGCGGTGGCCTGTCGTCCTACCCGCACCCGTGGCTGATGGAAGACTTCTGGCAGTTCCCTACCGTCTCCATGGGCCTGGGCCCGTTGATGGCCATCTACCAGGCACGCTTCCTGAAGTACCTGGAAAGCCGTGGCCTGGCCAAGACCCCTGGCCGTAAAGTGTGGTGCTTCTGCGGCGACGGCGAGATGGACGAGCCGGAATCCCTGGGCGCGATCGCCCTGGCCGCACGCGAAGGCCTGGACAACCTGGTATTCGTGATCAACTGCAACCTGCAGCGTCTGGATGGCCCGGTACGCGGTAACGGCAAGATCATCCAGGAACTGGAAGGCGACTTCCGCGGTTCCGGCTGGAACGTACTGAAAGTGATCTGGGGCTCGCGCTGGGACCCGCTGCTGGCCATGGACACCAAAGGCCTGCTGAAAAAACGCATGGACGAGTGCGTGGACGGCGATTACCAGACCTTCAAATCCAAAGACGGCGCCTACGTGCGCGAGCACTTCTTCGGTAAATACCCGGAGCTGCGCGAGATGGTTGCCAATATGTCGGACGAGGAGATCTTCAACCTCAACCGCGGCGGCCACGACCCGCACAAGGTGTACGCGGCGTACCACGAAGCCACCCACAATGCCAACGGCCGCCCGACCGTGATCCTGGCCAAGACCATTAAAGGTTACGGCATGGGCTCCAGCGGCGAAGCGCAAAACGTGGCGCACCAGGCCAAGAAAATGGCGCTGGAAAACCTGCGCAAGTTCCGCGACCGCTTTGGCATCCCGGTGTCCGACGAAGATCTGGAAAAAGTACCGTACTACAAGCCGGCAGAAGACAGCCCGGAAATGCAGTACATGCGCGAACGCCGCGCCGCGCTGGGTGGCTACCTGCCAGCCCGCAAACCGGTGAAAACCCCGCTGGCCGTACCAGGCCTGCACGTGTTCGACAGCCAGTTCAGCGATTCCGGCGAGCGCGAGTTCTCCACCACCATGGCGTTTGTACGTCAGCTGGGTATCCTGCTGAAAGACAAGAACATCGGTAAACAGATCGTGCCGATCGTGCCGGACGAGTCCCGCACCTTCGGTATGGAAGGCATGTTCCGCCAGTACGGCATCTGGTCTACCCAAGGCCAGAACTACGTACCGCAGGATGCCGACCAGCTGATGTTCTACAAGGAATCCAAAGACGGCCAGATGCTGCAAGAAGGCATCAACGAGCCAGGCGCGATGTCCTCGTGGATTGCGGCAGCGACCAGCTACGCCAACCACGGCATCCCGATGATTCCGTTCTACATCTACTACTCCATGTTCGGTTTCCAGCGCATTGGCGATCTGGCCTGGGCAGCGGGCGACATGCGCGCACGCGGCTTCATGTTGGGCGGCACCGCCGGCCGTACCACCCTGAACGGTGAAGGCC
>JAIXTB010000112.1 GCA_027484385.1 Neisseriaceae bacterium
GTACACGATGGCAATGCGCTTGTCGGCATTGTCCATTGCCTGCAGGCGCTGCCAGTTGGCCAGGCGGCGGGCGGCCATGTCGACATGCATGGGTACCGGCTCGGTGCCGCTGAGCCAGACACCGGTTAGCGGATCGGTACGCTGCGGCGCCCGGGTGGCCAGAATCAAAGCCTGGCCCTGGCCTTGCAGCTCTGGCATGGCCAGGCGATAGTGCACCGAGTCCCATGGCAAGCCATCTTCAGACAACAAAAGCTGACTATAGCTGCGCTCTTGCAGGCGTATTCCCTTCAGCACGGGCACTTGCAGTGCCGCCAGCGCCTGGCTGGCGGCATCGCGCCCCTCGCTACCACCCAGTACAAAATCCTGCAGATTGATGATGCCGGCTAGCCGGGCGGGTGCCAGCGTGGCCGGTAAGGCAGCCAGGGCGTCGGCTGTGGCCTGGCCCCAGCGCGCCAAGACGGCGATACACTGCAGCTGGCGTGCGGCCAACGCTGCACACTGTGCCTCCAGCAAACGGCGCTCGGCCGGCTGCTCGCCGGCCGGCATATCCAGCAGCGCCACCACGGGCTGACTGGCAGCCAGGCGCGGCCTGCCATCTACCCCCAGGCCACCGGGCTGCCAGTAGCGAATGGCAGGGGCATCGCGCTGCGGCGGGCGTATAGTGGCGCGTGGCAACGCGCCTGCCAACGACAGCAGATGGGCATACAGCGCGGCCAGGTTATCCGGCGTGTGTACTGCCCAGTAAGCGCGGGCACGTAGCCAGTCGGCCTGTGGCGGGTTGGCCGCAGCGGCTTTGTCCAGAAAGCCGGCTGCGCTTACCCCGTCAGCCTGGCGCAGCCAGGTGGCCAGCGCATCGCTGGGGGCAAACACTGGTCGTCCTTGCAGGCGCGATTGCAGCTGCAGGGGCTGGTCACTAGCCATGACAACGAGTGGTGCTTTGCCATGCAGCCCCCTTTGCTGTAACAGGGGGGATAGCCGCCGTGCCGTATCACCAAACGCCGCGGTAACCAGCAGGGCATCCGATTTCTGCCACAGTGCCAACAGGGGCTTATCACCCAGCTGGGCGAGCTGGGCAGGTGTACGCAACAGGATATGGTGGCCGGGATATGCGCGGACAAAAGCGGCAGCGCCAGCGGCAGCATCGGCGGCCGTGCGCTCCGACACCACGGCAAACAGGGTGGCAGCCTGTGCCGGGGCCAGCAGACAAAGCCAGCACAGCAACAGCCGAAGAGAATAACGGATAGACATGAACAAGCACTTCTCCCACAGCCATGCGGCAGCATGGCCAGATCAACTGCGGGGGAGTAGGCATGGCAAATCCAGGGCGTGCGCCTGGCTACGCCAGACGCCACCACCCGTAGCATCAGTCAGCAAAACCGTCCAGCAAGGTACTGGCGGCATCAGGCCGGTCTCCGGGCTTCGGCCTGGGTTGCCCCGGGCGCACCCCTTCCCGTGTGCTGACACAGTGGTATTGATGCGCTTGTTGACCGTTACCGTTGCGGGGGCAGCGCCGGACTTGCACCGGCTTCCCGTTTAACCCTGCTGATCCGACAGCAGGACACCTGAACGAGGGCGGATTATAACAGGGCTATAGCCAGCGCCGGCGCCAGAACACAATGCCAAGCCCCAGGGCAATGGCGCCCATCAGGCCAATGGCGTAGTAGTAACCAAAGTGCCAGTGCAGCTCGGGCATGTAGTCGAAGTTCATGCCGTAGATACCGGCAATCAGCGTCAGCGGCATGAAGATGATGGTAATCACCGTGAGCACGCGCATCTGCACGTTCAGGCGGTTGGACTGCGCCGACATGTACAGGTCCAGCATGCCGCCAATGGCTTCGCGCGCGGCTTCCAGCGACTCGATCAGGTGCAGGGTATGGTCGAAGGCATCGCGCAGGTAGACCATGGTGTCGCGCTGGAAGAAGGCGTAATCGCCACGGGTCAGGGTATTGAGCACCTCGCGCAGCGGCACCAGTGCGCGGCGCAGGCGCATGGCGTCCTGCTTCTGGCGCTGGATGCGTGCCAAGATGAAACGGTCGTGGCCGCTGAGCACCTGGCGGTCCAGGTCTTCCACGCGGGCGTTGAACTGGTCCAGCACGCCAAAATAGTCGTCGATAATGGCGTCCAGCAGCGAATAGCCCAGGTAGTCTGCCCCCAGCTGGCGCACCAGGCCACGCCCGGCCTGCAGACGCTCGCGCAGGCTGGTGAATACCCCCAGCGGCTGGGTCTGGAAGGTCAGCACAAAGCCGCTGCCGATCACCAGGTAGACCTGGTCGTGCACCAGGCGCTGGCCTTCCTGCTGGTAGCGGTACACGCGGGTGGCAATGAACAGGTAGCTGCCATAATCGTCCACCTTGGGCCGCTGGCGGATGTTGGCGATGTCTTCCAGCACCAGCGGGTGTAAGCCAAAGCGCTGGCCGATGGCTTGCAGCACGGCAGGGTCGGTGAGCCCGTACACGTTCAACCACAGATTGGGCAGCTGCGCCCGGTGCGCCAGGCCCTCGTCTACCGTGGCAAAGCGGGTCTCCAGATAGTCGTCGGTGGTGTACTCCACCAGCGAGATACTGCTGGCCACCGCGTCGCCAGCGGGCACAGCCAGCGTGCCGGGGGCCTCGCCTAGCGTGGGGTGGCGCTGTTTCAGCTCAGGGTGGCGCATGGCTATCCTTTTCGAGACCTTGATACGTGACAAAGCCGCACCGAGGTGCGGCAAAGCCGGGGGGCAGCGGCCTGCGCCGCTGCGGTTCATGCTGCCCGCGGTACTAGTCGCCGCGCAGCTCCAGTGCCACACCGATGGCACGCCACTGGGCGATTTCCTGACGGAAGGCGGCGGTGGTGAGCGGGTTGGCCGCCAGCCAGTCTTTGCCCACGGTTAGCGCGTAGCCATTCAGGGTGGGCGTCAGGCCGTGTACGGCGTTGATGTCCAGCTCGTTGCGGCTGCGGTAGAACAATGCGGCCAACCTGAGCGACAGCACGGCAGGCCACAGAGCGGGGTCCACCACCTCTTTCACCATTTTGCCCATGTCGCCACGGTGACCCAGCACGATGGTCGCCAGCGTGCTTTGTTCGCGGCGCGAAAAACCGGGCATGTCGGCATTGGTCAGCACATACGCCGAATGCTTGTGATAGGCAGCGTGCGCGATGGTCAGGCCGATTTCGTGCACTCTAGCGGCCCACACCACCCGCTTGAGCATGTCCGGGTCCAGCGCGTCGCCCGATACCAGGCGGAACAGGCGCTCGGCCAGCTCGGCCACGCGCTGCGCTTGCTGCACATCCACGTGGTAACGGCGCTTGAACTGGGTGATGGTGGAGTCGCGCATGTCTTTTTCGCGCTGGCGGCCCAACAGGTCGTACAGCACGCCGTCGCGCAGGGCGCCATCGGTCACGATCATCTGCTCGATAGCCAGCGACTCGAAAATGGCGATCATGATGGCCAGGCCACCCGGTAGCACCGGGGCGCGGTCGTCTTTGAGGCCGTTGATGCGGATGTCTTTGGTGTGGCCGCAGGCAATCAGGTCGTCGCGCAGGCGCTTCATGCCACGCAGGGTGATCTCGCCGTTGCTCCAGCCGTTGGCTTCCATCATGTCGCGCAGCGCGCGCGCGGTGCCCGAGGTACCTACCGCCAGCTGCCATTCGCTGGCCGGGTATTCGTGCACGATGCGCTGGATTTCGTTACGTGCAGCCAGCTCGGCGTCGCGGAAAGTACTTTTGCTGATCTTGCCGTCCACAAAAAAGCGCTTGCTGAACACCACGCAACCGAGCGGCAGGCTTTCGGTTACATGGGCTTTGTAGCCGCTGCCAATGATGAATTCGGTCGAGCCACCACCGATATCCACCACCAGACGACGCTCTTTGGTGGCCGGCAGGCTGTGGGCGGCGCCCAGGTAAATCAGGCGGGCCTCTTCGCGGCCGGCAATAATTTCGATGGGAAAGCCCAGCAGGCGCTCGGCTTCCACGATGAATTCGGGGGCGTTTTTTGCTACGCGCAGGGTGTTGGTGCCCACCACGCGTACCTGTTTCGGGTCGAGCCCGCGCAGGCGCTCGCCAAAACGGCCCATACAGGCCAGGGCACGCTGCAGGGTTTCGCTATCCAGGGTTTTGTCGTCTTGCAGGCCACCGCCCAGGCGCACGGTGTCTTTGAGGGAATCCAGGGTATACAGCTGGTCGTCTACCACGCGGGAAATCTGCAGCCTAAAGCTGTTGGACCCCATATCTACGGTAGCCAGCACGTCAAACGGGGGCTTAACGGAGCTCAAATGTCACCCCTTCTCTCTTGTCAGTAGGTCAATAAAAAACGGCGGTAACCGATGTTACCGCCGCTTGGCCCTGCGTGCCACGCTTATTGCGTGGCAGCATCACCCAGCGATTCACGCTTTTTGTCTTCCAGCGAGGTGTGGCGAATGTCTTTGCCCTTCACCAGATACACCACGTATTCGGAGATGTTCTTGGCGTGGTCACCAATGCGCTCGATGGCCTTGCAGATGAACATGGTGTCGATGGACATGCTGATGGTGCGCGGGTCTTCCATCATGAAGGTAACCTGGGCACGCAGCTCGGACGCGTAGTCCTGATCCAGCAGCAGGTCTTGCTCGGCCAGCTCGATGGCGGCGGTAGCGTCCAGGCGGGCAAAGGCGTCCAGGGCGCGGTGCAGCATGCCCAGGGCGACTTCGGCCATTTTGGCGGCCTCACGGAAACGCGGAGCCGGGTAGCGGCTAGCCTGGTACATGGTGCGGCCAACGCGAGCGATTTTCTGCGCCTCGTCGCCGATGCGCTCCAGGTCGGTAATGGTCTTGATGACGGTGATCACCATGCGCAGGTCACTGGCCGCTGGCTGACGGCGCGCAATGATGTGCTGGCAGTCTTCGTCAATCTGCACTTCCAGCGCGTTGACCTTGGTATCGTCGGCCACCACTTTGTCCAGACGGTCGACATCGCCGCTTTGCAAGGCGTCCATGGCGGCGCGGATTTGCTGCTCTACCAGCCCGCCCATCTGCAGTACGCGGGTACGGATGGTTTCGAGCTCCAGGTCAAACTGTTTGGAAATATGTTCAGGCATGGCAACCTCGTCGGAAATAGACTCAACGCGTCATGATATGGCGGCCAGATGACAGTTATGTTTCATCTGCACAGAAAAGGCCTGCACAGCGCCGGCTTGCAGCAGCAAACCCACACCGGGCAGGCCCACCGGGTTTAGCGCAGCTCTTTGACCCCTTCTGGCGTACCCAACAGCAGTACGTCGGCACGGCGCTGGGCAAACAGGCCATTGGTGACCACACCCACGATCTGGTTGATCTGGTTTTCCAGTTTTACCGGCTCGGCAATCTGCAGGCCGTGTACATCCAGAATGATATTGCCGTTATCGGTGGTCACGCCCATGCGCCATTCCGGGTGGCCACCCAGCTTGACCAGCTCGCGGGCCACGTGGCTGCGCGCCATCGGGATCACTTCTACCGGCAGCGGGAACTTGCCCATGATCTCCACGTACTTGCTCTGGTCGGCAATGCAAATAAACTGCTGCGCCACGGCGGCCACGATTTTCTCGCGTGTCAGCGCTGCGCCACCGCCCTTGATCATATGCAGATGGTGGTTTACCTCGTCGGCACCGTCCACGTACACCGGCACTTCGTCCGGGCCCACGGTGTTCAGGTCGAATACCGGAATACCGATGGCTTTCAGGCGCTGGGTAGACGCCTCGGAGCTGGAAACCGCGCCCTTGATGCGGCCTTTGATCTTGGCCAGCTCGTCGATAAAGAAGTTTACGGTGCTGCCGGTACCCACGCCGACGATGCAGTCTTCCGGTACGAGCTTGACGGCAGCCTGGGCTACCAGTTGTTTCAGTTGGTTCTGGTCCATGTGTGGCACTCCAAAAGGGAAAGAAAAATCAGTTTGCGGGCACCAGCAGGCAGACAGCCTGCGTTTCTATTGCCTCGGCGCGGCCCAGATAGCCAAGCTTTTCGTTGGTCTTGCCTTTCACATTGACGCAAGCCACGTCAATCTCCAGCAGCTGGGCAATGCGCGCCCGGATGGCGTCGATATGCGGTGCCAGCTTGGGCGCCTGGGCAATGATGGTGCTATCCACGTTCACCAGCTGCCAGCCGGCGGCGCGCACGCGGCGCATGGCTTCTTGCAGCAACACGCCGCTGTCGGCGCCTTTGAACGTGGGGTCGGTATCGGGAAAGTGGCGGCCAATGTCGCCCAGCGCGGCGGCGCCCAGTACGGCATCGGTAATGGCGTGCAGCAGCGCGTCGGCGTCCGAGTGGCCCAGCAGGCCTTTGTCGTGCGGAATCGTTACCCCGCCCAGGATCAGCGGGCGGCCTTCTACCAGGCGGTGTACATCGTAACCCTGGCCTATACGAAACGGTGTCATGTCTTGTCCTTGCGAAAGGTTGGCCGCAGCCGTCAGGGCTGGCGCGCGGCCAGAATGGCTGCCGCCAGCGCCAGGTCACCCGGCCAGGTCACCTTGAAATTCTGCGCCTCCCCGGCCACCAGCCGTGGCGCATGGCCCAGCAGCTCGATGGCGGAGGCTTCGTCGGTAATAACGGGGTTGGCCGCATCCTGTAGTGCGTAGGCCAGCAGGCCGGCGCGGAACATTTGCGGGGTTTGTGCCAGCCACAGATTATCGCGCGGCACAGTATCGGCAATGCGGCCAACCTTGCCCAGCTTGACGGTGTCGGCTACCGGCTGCGCCAGAATACCGCCGATGGCGTCGTCGCCTACTTCGTCCAGCAGGCGCTGCAGTGCAGCGGGGCTCAGGCAGCAGCGCGCGGCGTCGTGCACCAGCACCCAGTCGTCTTCGTCCGCGGCGAGCGCTGCCAGGCCATTGGCCACGCTTTGCGCACGGCTGGCACCGCCCACGCGCAGCACTGCCAGCTTGGCTTGCGGCCAACTATAGCTGTCAAACCATTCGTCGCCGGGGGAAATCACCACCACCACCCGGTCTATGTCGGCACAGCCGCAGAGCACGTTGATGGTATGCGCCAGCAGTGGCTGGCCGTGTAGCAGCTGGTACTGCTTGGGGGTGGCGGTACCAAAACGGCTGCCATGACCGGCGGCCGGTATCAGGGCAATGCGCTGGCTCATGCGGCGGGCTCCGCCTGCGGCGGGTTTTCGATGCCGCGCCACAGACAGCTGCCTTTGACGCTTTTATCCAGCAGGTCCAGGTAGGCCTGGTGCTCGGCTAATTCTTCGGCGCTGGGCTGCAGTACGGCCAACGGTTTGCGCTCGAAGGCCATGCGCATGCCGCTGGCGCTGTTGTCGTTTTCGGCCAGGCCGGCGTCCATCAGCAGGCTGTCCTGGCCACGCGTCATCCACAGGTAGACTTCGGACAACAGCTCACAGTCGATCAGCGCGCCGTGGTAGGTACGGTTACTGCGGTCGATCTCGAAACGGTCGCACAGCGCGTCCAGGCTGTTGCGCTTGCCGGGGAAACTATCGCGCGCCATGGCCAGGGTATCGATCACCCCGCCGGCCACCTTGGCCACCGGCGGCATGCCCAGGCGCTTGAACTCGGCGTTCATGAAGCCCACGTCAAACGGGGCGTTATGAATGATGAGCTCGGCACCGTCGATAAAATCCACCAGCTGCTGTGCTACCTCGGCAAAACGCGGCTTGCCTTCCAGGCTGGCCAGCGAGATGCCGTGCACGCGCTCGGCGTCCGGGTCGATATCGCGCTCGGGGTGAATGTACAGGTGCAGGCTACGGCCGGTCAGCTTGCGGCCTTCCATCTCCAGACCGGCAAATTCGATGATGCGGTGGCCCTGATTCGGGTCCAGACCGGTGGTTTCGGTATCAAGAATGATCTGACGCATGATGGGCTTTCGGCGGGCAGCCGCGCAGGCTGCCAGTAACACAGGCTAGCGAAGGCTTTCCACGCCGGCATTAGCCAGCTGGTCGGCGCGCTCGTTGAATTCGTGGCCGGCGTGGCCTTTTACCCAGCGCCACTCTACGTGCGGGTGGCCATTACGCAGGGCGTCCAGCTGCTGCCACAGGTCGGCATTTTTGACCGGCTCTTTGCTGGCGGTTTTCCAGCCACGGGCTTTCCAGCCGTGTATCCACTCGGAAATGCCTTTTTGTACATATTGCGAGTCGGTATACACCACAATGCGGCACGGGCGCTTCAGTAGCTGCAGGCCCTGTATCACCGCCATCAGCTCCATGCGGTTATTGGTGGTGCCGTGCTCGCCGCCGAACAGCTCTTTTTCCTGCCCTTTGTAACGCAGCAGCACGCCCCAGCCACCGGGGCCGGGGTTGCCCTTGCAGGCACCATCGGGGTAAATCTCGACGATAGCGTCGTCACTCATGGCTTGTCTCGTTCGCTTGGGTTCGGTTAATGGGTTGGCGCTCGTTGCCGCTGGCTACTGCCAGCGACCGGGCCGGCTTGGCACGTTGCCAGCGCGGCATGATCAGGCGCATGCCGCGCTGGCGCTTGACGGCTACCACGCCATACACGCCCGCCAGCTGCGGCCAACAGTATTCGCCGGCCTGCTCCATGAAGCGGCAGCGGGCCAGCCAGTCGGCACGCGCGAAAGGCGGCGAGTATGCCATGAACCGGGTAGCGGTGGTTTCCAGTTGCAACAAAGTCATCCAGTCTTTCAGGCGGCTGATGCCGACAAAGTTGCCACACCAGGGCACACCGCGCCGCCGGTGCAGCAGCCGGCTGGCACCCCATAATGAAAGCGGATTGAAGCCGGTAAGCACTAGCCGGCCTTCGGGTAGCAAAACGCGCTCGGCTTCGCGCAGCACCTGGTGCGGCTCGCTGGTAAAATCCAGCGCATGCGGCAACAGCAGCAAGTCCAGGCTTTTGCTGTCAAATGGCAGGTAGGCCGGGTCACACACCACATCGGCCTGGCCATCCATACCGGCATAACCGTGCCAGGGTATACGGCTGCACGCCAGAAAGTCTTCCGCCCCCAGGCCGAGCTGCACGGCGCGAAAGCCGAAAATATCTGCCACGGCATGGTCGAAAAAGGCCTGCTCGCGGCATAACAGGTCTTGGCCCGGTGCGGTACACGCCAGCCAGTCCGCAAATTCTTCCATTGTCTCGGGATACATCATGGCCGACATGTTTCGCCTCACACCGGTTAGCGCGTTTACCGACAATTATATCTGGGTTTTGCATGACCACTGCCGCGCCATCGCGGTAGACCCGGGCGATGCCGCCCCGCTGCAAGCGTGGCTCGCACAGCAGCAGTTGCAGCTTGACGCAGTGTGGGTGACCCACCACCACGCCGACCATATCGGCGGCCTGGCTGCGCTGTGCGCCTCATGGCCGGGGTTGGCGGTGTACGGCCCGCCGGACATTCCAACAGTCACGCACCCCTGCGGGCAAGGTAGCACAGTTCCTGCTTTTGGCCGCGCCGCGCAGGTGCTGGCCATACCTGGCCATACGGCCAACCATCTGGCCTACTATCTTGCACCTCATCTGCTGTGCGGTGACACGCTGTTTGGTGCCGGTTGCGGGCGGGTATTCGATGGCACCATGACAGACTTGTTCCATTCCCTACAAAGCCTGGCGGCCCTGCCGGCAGACACACTGTGCTACCCGGCACACGAATACACCCTGTCCAACCTGGCGTTTGCGGCGGCGGTTGAGCCTGACAACCGCGCCATTACCACCCGGCTGCAGCGCGACCAGGCCACCCGTGCGGCCAACTTGCCCACGCTGCCTACCCTGCTGGCTGAGGAGTTGGCCACCAACCCATTCCTGCGCACCACACAGCCCGCTGTTCGCCATGCGGCCCGGCAGCATGCCAGGCAAGAAATCGCTAGCGAAGCAGGCATTTTTGCCACACTCAGACAATGGAAAAACAATTTTTAGACAAAAATATCAAACAACTGTAAAAAATCACTAGCCAAGTGAGTGAAAGCTCACTAAAAATCAGCAAAAATCAGGGTCTTGGGCATTTTTTATGACTTATTACTTGCCCAAGCCGTGTTAGCATCGCCCGCATAGAGAAAACAGGCCCCGCCCATGAAAAAGCTTACTCCGCTCGCATTGTCGGTCACCCTCGCGCTGTCCCTGCCCATGCTGGCCCACGCCAATAACGCAGCCTCCCCCGCCAGCTACCCGGCAGGTAGCGTGGACGACGGCCTGTCGGCAGGTCTGGACATGATGCTGCTGAATACCAGCCCGCTGCGTAATGGTGACAGTGTGTGGACGCGTGCGCGCGAAGGCTTCCAGATGGCCGAGGTCAACCCCGAGCTGGTACGCCGCCACGAGCGGAACTTTGCAGGCAAGTCGGCTTACTTCAAGCGCACCATGGACCGGGGCCGCAAATACCTGTTTCACATCATGAACGAGGTGGAGCGCCGTGGCATGCCCACCGAAATCGCTTTCCTGCCCGTGGTAGAAAGCGCCTTCGTGCCGGGTGCACAGTCGCACGTTGGTGCCTCCGGGCTGTGGCAGTTCATGCCGGCAACCGGCCGCCAGTACGGCCTGGAGCAAACCTGGTGGTACGACGGCCGCCGCGATGTAACGGAATCCACCCGCGCTGCACTGGACTACCTGCAAAACCTGTACACCATGTTCGGCGACTGGAGCCTGGCCCTGGCGGCCTACAACTGGGGTGAAGGCAACCTGTCCCGTGCCATTGCCAAAGTACGCGCCCGCGGCGAAGTGGAAACCTACGAAAACATCCAGATGCCGGCAGAGACGCGCAACTATGTACCCAAGCTGCTAGCCGTGCGCAACATCATGCTGGAGCCGGAAAAATTCGGCCTGAAGCTGGACCCGTTCCCGAACAAGCCCACCTTTGTGGCCACCAGCAATGGCCGCCACATGAACATCGACATCGCCGCCAAACTGGCCGAGATACCGGTAGCCGAGTTCAAGGAGCTGAACCCGGCGTTCAACCTGCCGGTGTATGCCCACAAACCAGGCCGACAGATGCTGCTGCCCGCCACCAAACTGCACAAGTTTGAAACCAACCTGGCCAAATGGGATAAACCCCTGCTGACCTGGCAGGTGTTCGTACCGGAAAGCGACACCACGACCGGCGAGCTGGCCAGCCAGTTCGACATGAACCCCAACGAGCTGATTACCGCCAATAACCTGAAAAGCAGCACCCTGCCCGCAGGCCGGCCGGTACTGGTAGCCATGCGCAATGACCGCCCTGCACCTGCACTGGAAAACACCGACATTCCGGCGCAGCCTGCAGAAAGCGCTACCCTGGTAGCCTTTGCGGCCAACGCCGGGCCAATGGACGCGCCAAAACCGGCGGCAACGCCCGTCAAACCTGCGCCACAGCCAGATACCATCAAGACTGCCGAAGCCCCGCCACTGCGTACCCTGCAAAAAGCGGAGCCAGCCCGTATTGATGCCAACCCGAACCGTAGCGACCGCCCGGAGCCTGCACCAGTACGCGTCGCCACGCGTACCGAACCAGCCGCCGCAGCCAGCCGCAGCGAGCCACGCTTCGAGCCGATTCGCGCCGAGCTGGTGAAGCCGGAGGTGGTGAAAGTGGCAGCGAAGGCCGACACCACAGGCTCGCTGGGTGACAATATCCCGGTCAGCAGCCCGGACAAAGTCGTCAGCGCCAGTGCCAGCCTGCACACCGTGGCCCCAGGTGACACCCTGTACAATATTTCCCGCCGCTACAGCATGAGCGTGGGCGACTTGCGCAACCTGAACAGTCTGGTGGACGACACGGTCAAGCTAGGTCAGGTGCTGAAGGTAATTGGCAGCAACACTGCTGTCGCCAGCGCCACCGACAGCAATGCACTGCGCCCGGCATCCTATAGCCGCCCGGCGACCACCGCAACGACCGTGGCGGTAGACTACATCGTGCAACGCGGCGACACCGTATTCAGCATCGCCCGCAAGTTTGGCGTAGCGCATACCGATATCCTGCGCTGGAACAACCCGGAACAGCTGGCCAACCTGCAGCCAGGTCAAAAAGTACGCGTACAAAACAGCGGCCTCTGACCGCCGCTCTGGCGCGGCAGAAAGCCCCTTGCCCAGGCAAGGGGCTTTTGCTTGCCGGCCAATGCCGCATAGCAAAAAGCCCGTCACATGGACGGGCTTTTTGTTACACCACGCCGGCAAATGCCGGCAGAGTCAGGCCATTACAGGCCAAACGGGTGGCGCAGTACGATGGTTTCTTCGCGATCCGGGCCGGTAGACACGATATCGATCGGCGCACCGCATACTTCTTCAATGCGCTTCAGGTAGGCCTGGGCGTTCGCCGGCAGGTCTTCCCAACGCTTGGCACCGACAGAGCTATCGCTCCAGCCTGGCATGGTTTCGTAGATCGGCTCGCAACGGGTGACGGCATCAGAACCGAATGGCAGGATGTCTACCACTTGGCCGTTCAGCTTGTAGCCTACGCACAGCTTGATCTCTTCCAGGCCGTCCATCACGTCCAGCTTCATCACGCACAGGCCGGAGACGCCGTTGATCTGGATGGAGCGCTTCAGTGCAGCTGCATCAAACCAGCCACAGCGGCGCGGGCGGCCGGTAACGGAACCGAACTCGTTACCACGCTTGGCCAGGAAAGCACCAATGTCGTTTTCCTGCTCGGTAGGGAACGGACCGGAACCCACGCGGGTAGCGTAGCCCTTCACGATACC
This sequence comes from Neisseriaceae bacterium, assembly GCA_027484385.1. GTDB lineage: Bacteria > Pseudomonadota > Gammaproteobacteria > Burkholderiales > Chromobacteriaceae > Vogesella. The sequence goes on from JAIXTB010000112.1 coordinate 12,562, forward strand.
CAGCACGTAGTTCAGCATCTGCGGTGCCACGCCGGCGCCTGGCGCAGCAGCGCCAGCCACACAGTTGGACGAGGTCACGTACGGGTAGGTACCGTGGTCGATATCCAGCAGCGTACCTTGTGCGCCTTCGAACAGAATAGGTACACCGGCCTTGTCCAGGTCGTGCAGGATGCGCGATACGTCAGCCACCATCGGCTTGATGCGCTCGGCCTGCTTCATGGTGTCAGCCAGGATGGTGTCAAAGTCTACCGGCTGGGCATTGAACAGCTTGGTCAGCAGGAAATTGTAGTACTCGACGTTTTCTTTCAGCTTGCTCACAAAGCGGTCGGTATCGAACAGGTCGATCACCTTCAGCGCGCGGCGCGCTACCTTGTCTTCGTAGCACGGGCCGATACCACGGCCGGTGGTGCCGATCTTGGCATCGCCTTTGGCGGCTTCGCGGGCCTGGTCCAGTGCAATGTGATACGGCAGGATCAGCGGGCAACCTTCGGCGATTTTCAGGCGGGCCGACGCATTGACACCGGCGGCTTCCAGCTCGTCGATTTCTTTCAGCAGTGCTTCTGGCGACAGGACAACGCCGTTGCCGATAAAGCATTCCACGCCATCACGCAGGATGCCGGACGGTACCAGGCGCACCACGGTTTTCTTGCCGTTTACCCACAGGGTATGGCCCGCGTTATGACCACCCTGAAAACGCACTACCGCACGGGCGTGGTCTGTCAGCCAGTCAACAATCTTGCCCTTGCCCTCGTCACCCCACTGGGTACCGATTACCACGACATTCTTGGACATTGGAAAAAACCTCTTCTCTTCAGAAATCACATTACTTGAAAGGCACAAGCTGCCACGCGCCCGACACCATGACCAGCTCGCGGTCGCAGTTCAGTGCTTCGGCAGATTCACCCAGATAGTCGATGATGACCCGCTCGCCAGCAGCGCGCAGCTCAGTCACTTTGCTTGCCGCCTGCGGTAACAGGCGGGCAGCCAGCTTGATACCCTGCGCACTGTCTTTCTGCGGCAGGATGCGCACCAGATCGCGCAGATCCAGGCTAAAGCCTGTGGCCGGACGGGCACGGCCAAAGCGGCGGCCAACGTTGTCGTAGCGGCCACCACGCGCCAGCGCCTCGGACCAGCCGGGGGCGTAGGCTGCAAACATCAGGCCGGTATGGTAGGCATCACCACGCAGCTCGGCCAGATCAAAGCTGACCCGCACACGGTCACCCACGGCCGCCGCAATAGCGGACAGCTGCATCAGCGCCAGTTCGATTTCCGGCAGCGATGGCAAGCGGGTACGGGCTTTGTCCAGCACGCTGGCCGGGCCATACAGCTCGGGCAGGGCCAGGAAGGCGCTGCGATAAGGCTCGGCCACACCGGCCACCATCTCGCTGATGGTAGCCACATCTTTGGCTTGCAAGGCGGCAAACAGCTCGCGCCCCTGCTCGGCTGACAAGCCTGCGGCAGCAGCCAAGCCGCGATAAATACCGATATGGCCAACGTCCAGCCTCAGCTGGCTCACGCCAACCTGCTGCAATACATCCAGCATCAGGCTGATGATTTCCACGTCAGCTTCGATACCAGCATAGCCGTACAGCTCGGCCCCCACCTGTAGTGGCTCGCGTGAGCTCATCAGGCCGGATGGACGGGCATGCACCACGCTACCGGCGTAGCAAAGGCGTGTAACGCCGGTGCGGGCAGACAGCAGATGGGCATCGATACGCGCCACCTGCGGGGTGATGTCGGCACGCAAACCCAGCTGACGACCAGACAGGTGGTCGTCCAGCTTGTAGGTTTTCAGGTCCAGCGTGGCGTCATCGCTAGACACCAGGGCATCGGCGTACTCCACCAGCGGCGGGAGTACCAGTTCGTAGCCGGACAGGCGAAACAGGTCCAGCATGGCCGACTTTGCGCTTTCTACCTGGCGGGCAGTAGCGGGCAAAATGTCGGCAATATGTTCGGGCAGCAGCCAGTTACGCATTGTTTTTTGCACACAAGAAAAGGCGGGATGCGTGATCCCGCCTTGTTTTTATCGCAACCCGGCAAGTGCCGGGCTGTCGCAAGTCACACCATTTTATCAGCGTGGCTTCGGTTGCGCATTCTTGAAATACTTGAAGAATTCTGAACTTGGGTCCAGAACCATCACGTCGCTCTTGTTGCGGAAGGTTTGTTTGTACGCTTCCATGCTCCGCCAGAAGGCATAGAACTCAGGGTTTTTACCGTATGCCTGCGCATAAATCGCTGCAGCTTTGGCATCACCCTCGCCCTTGATCGCCTGGGCTTTGCTGTAAGCATCAGCCAGTACCACCTCGCGCTGACGGTCGGCATCGGCGCGGATGCGCTCGGCTTCTGCCGCGCCTTCGCTACGCAGCTGGTTGGCTACGGTGCGGCGCTCGGAGTTCATGCGCTCATAAACGGAGGTGCTGATTTTATCCGGAAAATCCACACGCTTTAAGCGTACATCGAGAATTTCCATACCAATCTTCTGCGCATCCACATTGGCACGCTGGCGCACCAGCTCCATCACTTCGTCGCGCTTGCCGGAAATCACGTCTGCTACCGTTTTCTGGCCAAACTGGGCGCGCAAGCCGTCGTTGATGGTCTGGCGCAGACGCTGAACGGCCACGGTCTCGTTGCCACCCACGCTCTTGTAGAACTGCTCTACATCGCGTACACGCCATTTCACAAAGCTATCCACCAGCACGTTTTTCTTTTCGCGGGTATTGAACAGCTCAGGTGCTTCCGGGTCGATGGTCTGGATGCGGCGATCGAAATAGCGCACGTTTTGCAGCAGAGGCACCTTGAACTGAATGCCCGGCTCTTTTACCACGCGCACCACTTCACCAAACTGGAACACCATGGCGAACTGGCGCTGATCGACGGTGTACAGCGAGCCGGACGCCAACAGCAAGGCCCCGGCGATACCCAGTACTACAGGAAAGAAACGATCCATCTTGCTATCCTTTTAGCGGCCACGAACAACGTCGCGCTCTACCGGCGGGCGTGCCATGTTCTGGTTAGGCTGGGCTGCCTGAGCAGCGGCCTCGGGGGCCGGCGCTACGGTGGCGGGCTTGGCATCGGCGGCTTTATCACTGGCGGTTTGCTGCATCAGTTTGTCCAGCGGCAGATACAGCAGGTTGCTACCGGCTTTCTGGTCTACATAAACCTTGCTGCTGTTGGTCAGCACTTGCTGCATCATGTCCAGATACAGGCGGTCACGCATCACCTTGGGGGCTTTGCTGTACTCGGCCAGCACACTCTGGAAGCGCGCGGCGTCACCCTCGGCAGTGGAAATCACGCGCTGGCGGTAGCCGTCGGCCTCTTGGGCCAGGCGGGCAGCCAGGCCCTGTGCTTTCGGAATGACTTCGTTAGCGTAGGCCTGGCCTTCGTTACGCAGCTTTTCCTTGTCCTGGCCTGCTTTCACGGCATCGTCAAAAGCGGCAATCACCGGTTCTGGCGGCTGTACATCGTTGATGTTGACCTTGGCAATGCGCACCCCCATGCCGTAGCGGTCCAGAATTTGCTGCATGATACGCTGGGTATCGACTGCAATCTGGCCACGGCCTTCGTTCAGCACAAAATCTACCTTGTTGCGGCCAACCACTTCGCGAATAGCCGTTTCTGCGGCCTGTTTCACCACATCCTGCGCACCCTCTTCCAGTGCCAGGTTGTTGAACAGGAATTCGCGTGCATCCTTGATGTCGTACTGCACCGAAAGCTGTACGTCGATGATGTTCTGGTCTTCGGTGAGCATCAGCGACTCTTCTTCTACCCGGCTCTTGGCCGAGCCGCGATAACCGACTTCCACGCTGCGCACTTCGGTCAGGTTGACGATTTCCACCTGTTCGAACGGGTAAGGCGCGTGCCATTGCAGGCCGGAATCACTGATACGGTCGTAGCTACCCAGGCGCAGCACCACGCCCTGCTCCCGCGCATCCACCACATAAAAGCCACTGGCCAGCCACAGGCCGCCCAGAATGGCCACAATCCCGGCAGCACCAAACTTCATGCCACGCTCGGAGGGCATGCCGCCATTACCGCCGCCAAAACCATTATTGTTACCCGGCTGAGCAGGCTTGCCGCCCAACAGGCGCGACAGTTTCTGGTTCAGCTGGCGAAAGATTTCTTCCAGATCCGGCGGGCCATCGTCGGGGCGCTTGCCGCGGTTATCGTCATTCTGTGCCATGGTGATCTACTTTTTCTGTGGTTTGCGAGTGAGTCGTTGCCAACGCCCGTTCGGCAATGGCTTCGCGCAGGAGTTCCAGGCCGGCACCGGACAGTGCAGAAACCCGGACGCCCTCTACCGCGCCGTATTCATCGTACAGGATAGCTGGCGGCAAGCCGCGCAGGTCGGTCTTGTTCCACACCATCAGCTGCGGTACGTGATCGGCACCGATTTCTTTCAGGACCTTATTGACCTCTTCTACCTGACGCTCCCGCATAGGGTTGGCCGCATCGACCACGTGCAGCAGCAAGTCAGCCGAAATGGTTTCCTCCAGCGTAGCGCGAAAAGACGCCACCAGCGAGTGAGGCAAATCGCGGATAAACCCCACCGTATCCGATAGCACGATAGACACATCCGTGTTGATAAACAGCCGACGGCTGGTGGTATCGAGCGTGGCAAACAGCTGGTCGGCCGCGTAGGCACCGGCTTTGGTCAGGCCATTGAACAGCGTGGATTTACCTGCGTTGGTATAGCCAACAATGGAGACAGAGGGCAATCCGGAACGATCACGGCTGCGGCGCTGGGTTTTGCGCTGCTTTTGTACGGTGGCCAGGCGGTCTTTCAGTGCCTTGACACGCAGACCCAGCAAACGGCGGTCGGTCTCCAGCTGGGTTTCACCCGGGCCACGCATGCCCACACCACCCTTTTGCCGCTCCAGGTGAGTCCAGCCGCGCACCAGGCGGGTAGACATATGCGTTAGCTGGGCCAGCTCGACCTGCAGCTTGCCTTCGTGGCTGCGCGCACGCTGGGCAAAGATATCCAGAATCAGCGTGACACGGTCTATCACCCTGCACTGCAGCACGCGCTCCAGGTTGCGCTCCTGCCCCGGCCCCAATGCGTGGTTGAAGATCACCACATTGGCGCCGGTTGCCTTGACGAGGGCGGCGATTTCTTCCACTTTGCCTTTGCCGGCAAACAGGGCCGCATCCGGGCGCTGACGCTTACCTTTGATCAGGCCGGTCACCGCGACACCGGCGCCCTTTATCAGCTCCAGGCATTCGCTGACGCCGTCTTCATAATCCGCCTCGCCAAAGTCGAGACTTACCAGTACTGCTTGGTCACCAAGATCAGGACGATCAAACACGCAGGGGGACTTTCAATAGATAAGGCTGACCAGCATGTGCCGGCCAGCCTTGGGGTAAGACTAGGGTTTACGCGTCTTGCGAGTCCGACTTGGCACCATGGTGCTCGTGCGGGATGTTCACTGGGCGGGCAGGAACCACGGTAGAGATAGCGTGTTTGTACACCATCTGGGTTACCGTGTTTTTCAGCAGAACCACGTACTGGTCAAACGACTCGATCTGACCCTGCAGTTTGATGCCGTTTACCAGGTAGATGGATACCGGTACGTGCTCTTTACGCAGGATGTTCAGAAACGGGTCTTGTAACATTTGCCCTTTGGCGCTCATTTTTGTTCTCCGATTCGATGCAGTTTTTGTAATTCAGTACAAGCGAGCTGGTGCTAACAGTCTTTTTAGCATAAAAAATTCCAGCAGACTATTTGAACCCCTTGTGACGCAGCAAACTTACCTTGGTACCTGTCGCTTCGACCTCAAACGGGTTGCTATTCGATTTGTATTGCACGCGCAGCGGTGTGCCTTGCAGGTGGAACGCCTTGCGGAACATGCCTTCCAGATAGCGGGTGTAGCTGTCCGGAATCTTGTCCAGCGAGTTACCGTGAATCACGATAATCGGCGGGTTCATGCCACCCTGGTGGGCATAACGCAGTTTCGGGCGGACCTGGCCGGCACGTGGCGGCTGCTGGCGCTCGGTGGCCAGCTGCAGGATACGTGTCAATTTTGGCGTAGGCAGCTTGCTCATGGCTGCTTTATACGCTTCATCAATAGATTTGAACAAGTCACCCACACCACGGCCTTGCAGCGCGGAAATATAGTGGAACTTGGCAAAATCCAGGAAGCCCAGCTTACGCAGGATATCGCGTTTGATGGTGTCTTTCTGATGCAGTTCCAGGTCTTCCCATTTGTTTACTGCCACGACCAGCGCACGGCCTGCTTCCAGTGCAAAACCGGCGATGGTGGCGTCCTGCTCGGAAATATCCAGCTGCGCATCCAGCACCAGCACCGCTACGTTGGCGTCTTCCACGGCCTGAATGGTCTTGATCACCGAGAACTTCTCGATGGCTTCGTTCACCTTGCCGCGGCGGCGTACACCTGCCGTATCGATAATGGTGTATTTGCGGCCATCGCGCTCAAAATCAATATAGATGCTGTCACGAGTTGTACCGGCCTGGTCGAAAGCGATCACGCGCTCCTCGCCCAGCACGGCATTCACCAGCGTGGATTTACCCACGTTCGGACGGCCGATCACCACAAATTTCGGGTGATGGGTCTTTTCTTCTTCCTCGGCTTCCGGGAAGTTTTCCAGCACCAGCTCTACCAGCTCGCGCACACCGTCGCCGTGCGAGGCGGAAATCGCCAGTGGCTCGCCCAAGGCCAGCTCGTGGAACTCGGCAGCCGCCATGGCGTGGCTCACGCCTTCAGCCTTGTTTACCGCCAGGTAGACTGGCTGATTGGATTGGCGCAAGCGGTTGGCAATAATCTTGTCCTGCGGGGTCAAGCCGACGCGGCCATCCACCAGGAAAATGATGGCATCGGCTTCGTCCACGGCCTGCAGGGTTTGCCTGGCCATTTCGAACAGGATGCCTTCGTCCACCACCGGCTCGAAACCACCGGTATCTACCACCAGGTAGGGCTTGCTGGCACCGCGGCCGTGGCCATA
>JAIXTB010000192.1 GCA_027484385.1 Neisseriaceae bacterium
ATCATCGGTTCGATGGTGAAAATCATGCCTTCCTTGATTTCCAGGCCGGTGCCGGGTTGACCGTAGTGCAGTATCTGTGGCTCTTCGTGGAACTTGGTGCCAATGCCGTGGCCGCAGAACTCCTGCACCACGCTGTAGCCGGCAGCTTCTGCGTGGCGCTGGATGGCGTAGCCGATATCGCCCAAGCGAGCGCCCGGTTTGACTTTTTCGATGCCTTTCCACATGCACTCGTAGGTTACCTTGCACAGGCGGCGGGCAAACTCGCTGACCTCGCCTACGTAGTACATGCGGCTGTTATCGCCGTGGTAACCGTCCTTGATCACGGTGATGTCCAGGTTCACGATATCGCCTTTTTTCAGCGGCTTGTTATCGGGAATGCCATGGCAGATCACGTGGTTGATCGAGGTGCAGATGGATTTCGGGTACGGGTTGGTACCATCCGGTGCGTAATTCAGCGGGGCGGGGATAGTGCCTTGCACATTCACCATGTAGTCATGGCAGAGCTTGTCCAGCTCTTCGGTAGTCACGCCCGGTTTTACAAACGGGGTGATGTAGTCCAGCACTTCGGCAGCCAGGCGGCCGGCGATGCGCATTTTTTCGATGTCTTGCTGGTTTTTGATAACAATGGACATTGCTGGGTGGGGTCGTTTGATGTGTCAACGCAGTATGTTAGCAAATCCTGCCGATAAACGGGGCGCGGTGTGAGGGCAAGCAAAAGCGGGCACCGAAGTGCCCGCTGGTTATGGCGATAAAAGCAGCCTGGCTTAGAAGGTGTAACGGATGCCGGCGCCGAAGGCTTGCGGGTCGTTGCCCTTGGTCAGGCTGGCCGAGCTGGTGCCCAGTGCGGTGTCGTAAACCGGGTTGCCCAGGTTAGCGTTCTGCGACTTTTCGTTTTTGATCTTGGTGGCGTAAGCGTACAGCTGGGTTTGCTTGTAGATATCGTAAGTTGCACCGATTACCCACTGTTTGGCTTTGTAATCGCCTTCCTGGCCGCTGCGCGCGTTTTTCAGGGCACCCATGGTGGTGTACGAAGCGCGGATAGTGGTTTTGCCAAGGGTCTGGCCCAGTGCCACGGTCGTGAAGGTTTGTTTCGGGTCTTTGCCGGTAGCGTAGTCCATCTTGGCTTGCTCAAAGCCGGCGCCGATGAAAGTGCCGCCTGGCAGGGCATAGCTGGCCACCAGTTTGGTGTACGCCGTGCTGTTCAGTTCTTTTGTGGTGTTACCGCTGTCGTTTTTGCTGCCTTGGCGGTCATAGCCGGCGGCCAGTTGCAGGTCGCCGGTTTTGTACTTGCCTGCCAGCGAGAAGCGGTCGTTCTTCTGACGGCTGCCATCGGTTGCCAGGGTGCGGGCCTCGTCAAAGCCGTACGACAAACCCAGGTCCAGGCCAGACAGGTTCGGTGCCAGATAGTGCACGCTGTTTTTCAGGCGGGCATCGCCACGGGAAAAGGTATTGCTGCTGCCGTGGTTGCTGGCAGTGGTGTTGGACATGATGTCCAGGCCGATGTCGGTCAGGGCTTTGTAAGCAGAGTCTTTCTGGCCCAGTTCGATCTTGCCGAAACCGCCGCCAATGCCCACAAAGGAGTTGCGGCTGGCCAGGGTGGCGCTTTCGCCTTTGTCGTTGGTACCTGCCTGGTCAAAGCCGCGCAGGCTGGTTTCGATCTGGCCGTAGACGGTAACGTCATCGTCTACTTTGGTCGAGCCCTTTACACCCAGGCGGGAGCCTTGGTCAGTCACGCGGCCGGTGCCCGGTACGTCTTTTTTGAAGTCGCCGTTGCCCGAGGCTTTGACCGATTCAACACCGGCGCTCAGAAAGCCATACCAGGTAATCTCGGCGTGGGCAGCGAAAGAGGTGAGGGAGAGAGTGATCAGGCTGGCAAGCAGTTTCTTTTGCATTTAATGCTCCGTTATCCCGTGTGTCGGGTGTTTTTTGAAAACGGGGCAATTGTGCTTTTGAAATGTTGCACTGCAATGAGCTGGCAGTGACAGCCTGATTAACGTTCAGTTAATCTGAATCAATCAGGCCAGAAACTGGTTAGGGTAGACTTCGTCGATCAGGGTGCGGCAGTCTACGATGCGCAGATCGTTGTCTTTGGCGAAGTCCATCAGGAAGCGGTAAACCGGCGGCTGGATTTTTTCCAGCTTTTTGTCCACGGCCACGCAGCGGACATTGTCCAGCATCATGGGGCGCACAAACTGGTGATAGGCCAGTTTTTGATCGTCGCCGAACGACGCCAGAATGCCGGCCAGGCGCTCTGCCCAGTCGCTAGGGCGGAAGGTACGGCCTTCAGAGGTGAGGCCTTGTATTACGATTTCATACGGGTTGCAGATCATGGCTTTAACCGGGCGCTTGTTCTTGTGGGTGTGGTCTCAGCCCGTAGCCTGCTTTATTGAAAAGGGCATGGTATTGCCTAGCAGGTCATTCGGGTTGACCCTAATTCTAGCCTAAAATCGCTTGTGCATCACGTTTTAGCAATACATTGCGCAAGCGGTTTTCCCTAATGTTACAGGCGGCGAAATGCTGGCAGTGAGGCTAGCAGCCGTTTACCGTACTGCTGGCGCACAATACGGTTGTCCAGAATCGTCACCCGGCCGTAGTCGCTTTCGGTGCGGATCAGGCGGCCTACTGCCTGTACCAGCTTGATGGACGCCTCCGGCACGGTCAGCTCGATGAACGGGTTGCCACCACGTTTTTCTATCCAGCGTGACAGGGTGCGGCCAACCGGGTCGTCCGGCATGGCAAATGGCAGCTTGGCAATAATCACGTGTACGCAGGCCTCGCCGGGCAAATCGAGCCCTTCGGAAAACGAGTCCAGGCCGAACAGCACGCTGGGGCGCTGTTCTTTCAGCGCGGCGTAGTGGTTGGCCAGTAGCACGGCCTTGGGCAGCTCGCCTTGCATCTGCACGCACTGGCGCAGCTCGGCGGGCACGCCTTCGGCCACTTCCTGCATCTGGCGGCGCGAGGTAAACAGCACCAGCGTGCCCAGTGGCTGGGTCAGGTCGATCAGGCGCGGCAGCCATTCGATGATTTCGCGGGTATGGGCGGCCGGGTCTTTGGGCGTGGCGTGCAACGGCGGCAAATAAAGCTCGCCTTGTTCACTGAAATTGAACGGTGAATCCAGCGCCACGCATTGCACATCCGGCAGCCACTTCAGGCCGGTTTGCGACAGCAGCAAATCAAAATTGCCCAGCGAGCGCAGCGTGGCCGAGGTGAGCAGGGCGCCAGAGGCCCGCCGCCACAGGTTGGCCGCCAGGCTGCCGGCAGCACTGACTGGCGAGGCCGAGAAAATATAGTCGCCCTTGCCGTCGGCGCGGCGGGTTACCCACTTGGCAATAGGCGGTGCGTTTTCGTCCGGCTCGCGCTCGTACAGGTCCCACAGGGCCACCAGCGGCTCGACCTTGCCCACAAAGAAACCGGCATCCGAGTTCAGCTTGTCCAGCAGCACGGCGTCTTGCTGTTTGTCCTTGCGCAGCGCGCCGATGGCGTCGGCCATGCCGGTAAGGTTTTTGTACAGCGCGCGGGCCGATAGCGCCATGTTGGCCGCAGGGATCTTCATGTGCTCCGGCAGCACGCCGTCTTCTACCAGCCAGCTGGGCTCCAGGTTGTCGCTATTGGCTTCCAGCTCGGTGACGCCTTGCAGCAGCCAGAGCCATTCGGTGAGGCTTTCCATACAGGCGCCGGCGGCATCCATGGCGTTGGCGCACAGCTCGGGTTTATCGATCAGCGTTTGCACGCGGGTGGCCAGCGCCGGCACTTTGTCCAGCCAGGCCATGGCCTGGGCCAGGCTGTGCTCGGCGGCAAACTGGTTGACTGCTTTTTTGGCCAGGTGGTGCGCCTCGTCGATGCAGTACAGGCTTTGTTCCGGCGCAGGCAGAATCACGCCGCCGCCCATGGAGACGTCGGCCAGCATCAGATCGTGGTTGGCCACTACCACGTCGACGTTCTCCAGCGTGTCGCGCGCCAGGTAGAACGGGCATTCGGCGCGATTGGGGCAGCCGGCTTTCAGGCAGCCGTGGCGGTCGTTAGTGACGCGGCGCCACAGGTCGTCCTGGATGTTTTCGGCCCAGGTGTCGCGGTCGCCGTTCCAGCGGCGGTAGTAAAACGCGTCGGCCAGCTCGCGCAGGGCGTCGATCTCGGCCTGCTCGGGCTTGCGTTCCCACAGCGCCATGCTCGGGTCCATGGCCAACAGCTCGCCCTGGGCGGTATCGGCTGTCAATTGGTACAGGCGGTAAGGGCACAGGTAGCGGCCACGGCCTTTGGCCAGCGCAAAGGTGAGCGGCAGGCCGCTTTTTTCGATGACAAAGGGCAGGTCACGGTTGACCAGCTGCTCTTGCAGGGCAATGGTGGCACTGGTGACCACCAGCTTTTTGCCACGCGACTTGGCCATCACGCCGCCGGCCAGCAAGTAGGCCAGGCTTTTGCCGACACCGGTAGGGCCCTCGACGACCACGATACTGTCACCGCTATTGTCTTCCGGTTCCTGCTCGCTGTCCGTGGGCGGCATGCTGCAGCGGCCAAAGGCATTGGCGATTTCGGCCAGCATGCGGCGTTGCGCCGCGCGCGGGCGGAAGCCGGGCAGGTTTTCGGAGATGGCACGATAGTGGTCGCGCAGCAGGTTCTTTTCGATGTCGGTCAGCATGGGCGGCATTGTAACGGATTGGCGCCCCCCCTGCTGCCAAGGCGACATCGACCATGCAGTTTTGCGCCTGCAGCATGGCATTGTGGCCGTGCTGTGCTTACGATAGCGTCAAACAAAGCCGCACCGTGCCGCGGCAATAACAGTACGACAGACATCATAAAAACACGCTGTATCCAGAGGAGAGCACCGATGAATCCGGTGAGCAGAGTATTGGTGGTAAGCGATGATGCCGCCTGGCAGGCTAATGTACTGGCCGAGCTGGCTGCGGTAGCGGCCAAGATGGCCAACCCGTTTGGCCTGTGTTTTGAAGGGGTTGGCCGCAGCAGCGACGCGCTGGCGCGTGCCGGCAGCGACGGCGAAGTGCAGATCGTGCTGGTAGACAAGGGCCTGAAAGAGAAGGGCGCTACCCAGCCGGCGGTTCAGCTGGCCAACCAGATCAACCGGCTGCGCCCCGAGCTGTCCTTGTACATCCTGCTGCAGGATGACGACGAAAAAGTGCTGATGGAAGAGCTGGCCAGCCACGCCATTGACGGCTACTTCTACCGTGACGAGCGCGATTTCAACGGCTGGTTCCGTATTCTCGCGGCCGAAATGGGCGAAAAAGCCGCCACGCCGTTTTACGACAAGCTCAAGCAATACGTACGCATGGCCAAGGATTCGTGGCACACGCCGGGCCACGCCGGTGGCGACTCGCTCAAAGGCAGCCCGTGGGTGGGCGATTTTTACGATTTTGTCGGCGAAGAAATGCTGCGCGCCGACCTGTCGGTATCGGTGCCGATGCTGGACTCACTGCTGCACCCCACCGGTGTGATCGCCGAGGCGCAAACCCTGGCCGCCAAAGCATTTGGCGCGCGCAAAACCTACTTTGCCACCAACGGTACCTCTACCTCGAACAAGGTGATCTTCCAGACCCTGCTGGCGCCGGGCGACAAGCTGCTGCTGGACCGCAACTGCCACAAATCCGTGCACCACGGCGTGATTTTGTCCGGTGCGCAGCCGGTGTACCTGGATTCGTCGGTCAATCGCCAGTACGGTATTTTCGGCCCGGTGCCCAAGCAGGTCATCTTCGACGCCATTGCGGCCAACCCTGATGCCCGCGTGCTGATTCTGACCAGCTGCACTTACGACGGCCTGCGCTACGACCTGAAGTCCATCATCGAAGCGGCGCACGCCGCCGGTATCAAGGTGATTGTGGACGAGGCCTGGTACGGCCACGCACGCTTCCACCACGCCTTCCGCCCCACCGCGCTGGAATCCGGCGCCGACTACGTAACCCAGAGCACGCACAAGATCCTGTCGGCCTTTTCGCAAGCCAGCATGATCCACGTGAACGACCCCACGTTTGACGAGCACCTGTTCCGCGAAAACTTCAATATGCACACCTCCACCAGCCCGCAATACAACCTGATTGCCAGCCTGGACGTGGCGCGCAAACAGGCGGTCACCGAAGGCTTCCGCCTGCTGGACCGTGCACTGAAGCTGGCGCAGGAGCTGCGGCAGAAGATCAACTCCACCGGTGCCTTCCGCGTGCTGGAGCTGGACGACCTGCTACCGGAGTCGGTACGCGACGACAGCGTGCAGCTGGACCCCACCAAGCTGACGGTGGACATTTCGCAAAGCGGCTACTCTGCCGACGAGCTGCAGCGCGCCTTGTTCGAGCGCTTCAATATCCAGATCGAAAAATCCACCTTCAATACCATTACCCTGCTGCTGACCGTAGGCACCACGCGCAGCAAGATGTCGCGCCTGTTTGACGCGCTGCTGCGCCTGGCCAAAGAGCAGCGCCCACCGCGTGCGCTGGGCAAGATGCCGGAAATCCCCGGCTTCTCGCGCCTGGCCTGCCTGCCGCGAGACGCGTTTTACGAGGCGGGCGAGCGCCTGCCGCTGCTGGACGACGACGGCTTGCCCAACGCCGCGCTGACCGGCCGCGTGTGTTGCGACCAGATCGTGCCGTACCCGCCGGGTATCCCGGTGCTGGTGCCGGGGCAGGTGATCGAGGCCAATATCGTGGCCTATATGGCGCGGCTGCTGAAAACGCAAAAGAGCATAGAAATGCACGGCCTGGCCGAGGAGGGGGGCGAGTTCTGCGTGCGGGTGCTGCGGGGCGACGAGCTGGCGGGGCTGCCTAGCCGCGCCTGGTTCAACTGACCTTATGGCCAGCGCTTAGCGTTTTGTTAAACAGCTGTGCCGCTTCGCTAAAAGCCTGAAAAAATGCCGGTACGCCGCAAGTGATTGATCTTGCAGCGTATCGGCGTTTTTATTGCCGGATGGTGGCTGTTTGAAACCGGCTTGGGCTTGTCACCAATGTGGATTTCGTATACATATAACCATGTCGCAATTTTGTAAATCATGAATTCATCATGAACAAAATTGCGTTGATCAACCCGATGACAGATGGTTTGCGTGTAGTAATGTGCCGCCGCGCATGAAAACGCCACGTTTTCACAGCGCCGTGGCATTAATTTTTTTCGGAACCCGATATGAAGCAGCCCAAACACTTTCTCCAGTTCACAGACCTTTCCGCCGCGGAGTACCAGCACATCTTCGAGCGAGCACAGGTACTGAAGCGACGACAGGTGTCCGGCGAGCTGTACCGCCCCCTGGTAGGCCGGGTGATGACCATGATCTTCGAAAAGAACTCCACGCGTACCCGCGTATCGTTTGAAGCCGGCATGTCCCAGCTGGGCGGCCACGCCATGTTCCTGGACGGCAAAAGCTCGCAGATCGGCCGCGGCGAACCGGTAGAAGATACCGCCCGCGTGCTGTCGCGCATGGCGGACATCATCATGATCCGCACGTTCGAGCAAAACATGGTGGAAAGGTTGGCCGCGTTTTCCCGCGTGCCGGTGATTAACGGCCTGACCAACGAATACCATCCGTGCCAGATTCTGGCGGACATCCTGACCTATATCGAACACCGTGGCAGTATTGCGGGCAAGACCGTGGCCTGGATTGGCGATGGCAACAATATGGCCCGCACCTGGCTGCAAGCCGCCAAGCTGCTGGGCTTCAAGCTGAAAATCGCCACCCCGGTAGGCTACGAGCTGCAGGTGCTGGACGGCCAGCACTACGACAGCGACTGTTTCGAAGCCTTCCATAACCCGGCCTCTGCCGTGGCCGGTGCCGACCTCATGAGCACCGACGGGTTTACCAGCATGGGGCTCGAAGGCGAAGCAGAAGCACGCCGTGAAGCGTTTGAAGGCTATATGGTGAGCGAAGCGCTGATGAAGCAAGCCAAGCCGGACGCGCTGTTCATGCACTGCCTGCCGGCCCACCGTGGCGAAGAAGTGGCTGCCGAGGTGATTGACGGCCCGCAAAGCGTGGTATGGGACGAAGCAGAAAACCGCATGCACGCCCAGAAAGCCCTGATTGAATACCTGATGCTGGGTCGTGTACACGACTGACCCGGCTTGTAGACTGAGAGAGAAGACGATGGCAGACATCAATAAAGTGGTATTGGCCTATTCCGGTGGCCTGGATACTTCGGTGATCCTGAAGTGGTTGCAAGACACCTATCAATGCGAAGTGGTGACCTTCACCGCCGACCTGGGCCAGGGCGAAGAGCTGGAGCCGGCACGCCAGAAGGCGCTGCAGTTCGGCATCAAGCCGGAGAACATCTTCATCGACGACCTGCGCGAAGAGTTTGTACGCGACTTCGTGTTCCCGATGTTCCGCGCCAACACCATTTACGAAGGCGAATACCTGCTGGGCACCTCCATTGCGCGCCCGCTGATCGCCAAACGCCAGATCGAGATCGCCAACCTGACCGGTGCCGACGCGGTATCGCACGGCGCTACCGGCAAGGGTAACGACCAGGTGCGTTTCGAGCTGGGCTACTACGGCCTGAAGCCGGACGTCAAAGTGATTGCCCCGTGGCGCGAGTGGGACCTGCTGTCCCGCGAAAAACTGCTGGCCTACGCCGAGAAAAACGGCATTCCGGTGGACATGAAGCACAAGAACGGTGGCGCGCCATACTCCATGGACGCCAACCTGCTGCACATTTCCTTCGAAGGCCGCCATCTGGAAAACCCGTCCGCCGAGGCCGAAGAAGCCATGTGGCGCTGGACCGTGTCGCCAGAAGCGGCACCGGATGAAGCCGAATACCTGGACGTAGAGTTCGAAAAAGGCGACATCGTGGCGCTGAACGGCGTACGCCTGGCTGCCCACGAAGTGCTGGCCAAGCTGAACGAGCTGGGCGGCAAGCACGGCATCGGCCGCCTGGATCTGGTGGAAAACCGCTACGTAGGCATGAAGTCCCGCGGCTGCTACGAAACCCCGGGCGGTACCATCATCCTGAAGGCGCACCGCGCGATCGAGTCCATCACCCTGGACCGCGAAGTAGCCCACCTGAAAGATGACCTGATGCCACGCTACGCCAGCCTGATCTACAACGGCTACTGGTGGGCACCGGAGCGCAAGGCGCTGCAAACCCTGATCGACTACACCCAGCAAACCGTGAACGGCTGGGTACGCCTGAAGCTGTACAAGGGCAATGTGATCGTGGTGAGCCGCGACTCCAAAACCAACTCGCTGTTCGACATGAACATCGCCACCTTCGACGACGACGGCGGTGCTTACAACCAGGCCGACGCTGGCGGCTTCATCAAGCTGAACGCACTGCGCATGCGCATTGCCGGCCGCTTGAACAAGTAAGCTGTTGCAACGAAGTGATACAGCCAGACCGCACCCCACGGGGTGCGGTTTTTTGTTGTCGCTTCTATAATGGCGGCCAACCTTTTAGCGCAAAGACATCATGAGCGAAGAACAATTTACCAACTGGTCCATGGGCATCCTGCTGACCGGCCTGATCATTTTCATGGGCTTCATCATTTACGACCTGGGCAAGAAATCCAATGCCGGCAAAACCGGCATGATTGCCCTGTTCGTTGTGCTGGGCGTCGGCGTGGTGGGCTTTGTGTTCAAGAACGTGCTGGTGGAGTTCATGCTGCTGAAATGAGCACGCCGCAAACAACACGTGAAGGCGCGCTGGCCAGCTGGGACGCGGCGCGCGGCTTCGGCTTTATCCGCCAGGCCGATGGTAGCCGGCTGTTTGCCCACGCCAGCGTGTTTGCCGATGGTGTGCTGCCAGTAGCGGGCGACCCGGTGCACTACCGCGCCGGGCAAGGGCGCGACGGCCGGCCACAGGCAGTGTGGGCGCAGGTAGCCACCGCCAGGCAGGCTGCCAGCACCCGCCATAAAGGCACGCTGCTGCGCTGGGACGATAGCCGTGGTTTCGGCTTTATCGGCACGGCAGACGGCCAGTCGCTGTTTGTGCACGTGTCGGCGTTTCCGGCATCGCCCAGGCGGCCGGTGGCCGGCGACGAGGTGTATTACAAGGCGGGCCATAACGAGCAGGGCAAGCCGGTGGCCGTGTGGGCCAACTACGCGGCGCTGCCCGGCCTGCACGTGC
>JAIXTB010000295.1 GCA_027484385.1 Neisseriaceae bacterium
GGCGCTGGCGCTGGCGCAGCGTTTTCCGGTAGAGATCATCAGTGTGGATTCCGCGCTGGTTTACCGCGACATGGACATTGGCACCGCCAAGCCCACCGCCCAGGAAATAGCCAGCTGCCCGCACCACCTGATCGACATCATCGACCCGACGGTGTCGTACTCGGCGGCACAGTTTCACGCCGATGCCAACCGCCTGATTGCCGACATTTGCCGCCGTGGCCGCATCCCGCTGCTGGTGGGGGGCACCATGCTGTATTTCAAGGCGCTGCTGGAAGGCCTGTCCGACCTGCCGCAGGCCGACGCCGCCACCCGCGCCCAGCTGGAAGAAGACGCCGCCCGCCTGGGCTGGCCTGCCATGCACCAAAGGTTGGCCGCAGTGGACCCGGAAACCGCTGCACGGCTGGCACCCAATGACGCACAGCGTATACAGCGCGCGCTGGAGGTCTACCTGCTCAGCGGCCAGGCCATGTCGCAGCTCATCCGCCAGGGGCGCGACGACGCCGCCAGCTTTGCCACCCTGCGCCTGGCGCTGCAGCCTGCCGACCGCGCCTGGCTGCACGAGCGCATCGCGCTGCGCTTTGAGCAAATGCTGGCGCAAGGCTTTCTGGATGAGGTCACGCAGCTGCGCCAGCGCTACGCCGGGCTGTCGCTGGACCTGCCATCCATGCGCTGCGTAGGCTACCGCCAGGCTTGGGAATACCAGGACGGGCTATATGATATGGCCGAACTGCGCTACCGTGGCATTGCTGCTACCCGCCAGCTGGCCAAACGCCAGCTCACCTGGCTGCGCAGCATGCCGCAGAATACGCCGCTAGACTGCCAGTCTGCCGATTTGCTCACCCCGGTGGCGCAGCAGGTAGAAGCCTGGCTGGCTGCTTGTGAAAAATAGTAACGCACGTTACCATATTGCCATGTCCGAATACCCTACCTGCTGCAATAGCTTCATCCCGTGCGAACAAGCCGTGGAAAGCATTTCGCGCAAAATGCCCGGCGCCCCGCGCGAAGAAGTGCTGCTCACCCGGCTGCTGTTTCATATCCAGCCCTACCTTACCGGCTACTTCAACGACACGTTGAAATGCCACGATATGAACGAAACCACGTGGATGGCACTGATGGTGCTGTACTCGCGGCCAGAGCAGCGCATCAGCCCGTCCGAGCTATCGGACGCGCTGGCCTTCTCGCGCACCAACGCCACCCGCGTGGTAGACGACCTGTGCCAGCGCGACATGATGCAGCGCCTGCCATCGCAAGAAGACCGCCGCAAAACCGAGCTGATCCTCACCGAAAAAGGCCTGGCTTTTATTGCCATGGTCATGCCGGAACAGCGCCAGCGCATGCGCGAGCTATGGCAGGACTTCAGCACCGAAGAGCGCGCCCTGCTGGATGGCATGCTGCGCAAGCTCCTGCGCAAGGTAGGCGGCTGATACAATCTGTTTCATACAGACTACAAGCCGATGCAATAGTATTGGCTTGATGATGATAGAGCCGGCTTGTGTGACACAGCCGGTTTTTTGACGCCCAACTAGTAACGCAGGTGATAATTACATGCGTAATATAAATACCCGCATGCCCGCCATTGCCATACTGCCGTTAAGCCTGCTGCTGGCCAGCTGTGCCACCCCGGATGTGGCCCCGCCGACAGCCAGCCTGCTCAGCCAGGAAAGCCTGGCCATTCAGCCTGCCAGCCAGCTGCCTGCGGCCAACTGGTGGTCTGCCATGAACGACCCGGTACTGGACAAGCTGGTATCACTGGCCCTGGCACGCAGCCCGCGCCTGACCATGGCCGACGCCCGGCTACGCGCCGCCCGCGCCAGCAGCGATAGCGTTGCCAGCAGTGACGGCCTGCGCGTCAACGGCAGCGCCAGCTTTACCCGAGAACGCAGTTCCGAATACGGCAACAACCCGCCCGCCTACCGCGGCATCTATACCAACCTGGAAACCGTGGGTCTGGACGCCAGCTACCGTTTTGATTTCTGGGGCAAAACCCGCGCCCAGCTGGCTGCCGCACGCGGCCAGGCCCGCGCCGCCGAGCTGGAAGCCGACGATGCGCGCCAATGGCTGGCTTGGGCAGTCAGCAGCCAGTATCTGGAATGGCGCACCGCCCAGCACGCCCTGCAGCTGCTACGCGAAGACCTGTCCCAGGCCGAAGCCTTGCTGCAAAACGGCCAAACCCGTAGCAAACACGGCCTGGCCGCGCCTGAAGAGCTGGCGCAGCTACAAGCCCAGCAGGCAGAAAGCCGCGAGCGCCTGGCACGCGCCAGCCAGCGCGAAGCGCAGGCCAGCCACGCGCTGGCCGCGCTCAGTGCGCAGCCACAAGCCAGCCTGGCCCAGCTGCCAGATGCCGCGTTGCCACAATGGCAGCTGGATACCAGCACCTACAGCACCAGCATGCTGGGCCAACGCGCCGACATTCAGGCAGCGCGCGAGCAGGTAGAGGCCGCCAGCGCCACAGTCCGCGCAGCGCGGGCCGACTTTTACCCCGACCTGCGCATTGGCAGCCTGGCCGCGCTGTCGTCATCCGAGCTGTCCAATCTGCTAGACCCCGGCGCCCGCCTGCTGCGCTTTGCCCCGGCGCTGACGCTGCCCATCTTCAGTAATGGCGAGCTGAACGCCCGCCTATCCGGGCGCACCGCCGACTACGAGCAAGCCGTGGCGCAGTACAACCAGACCCTGCTGGCCGCCGTACAGGAAACCGCCGACCGCAGCAGCCAGCTGCACAGCCTGCAGCAAGCCGAAACCCAGGTACTGGCCGCCCAGGGCGCACGCCAGGAAGCCGCCCGCGTACTGCAAGCCCGCGTGACCAGCGGCCTGGCGTCGCGCAGCCAGTGGCTGGCAGAAAACCGCCGCTACACCCAGGCCCGCCTCACCACACTCGAAACCCGTGCCCAACGCCTGCAAGCGCAGGCCGCACTGTTGCGTGCGCTGGGTAGCCAGCGTACCGCCAGCTAGGCACTGCGCGATAAAAGGATAAAACATGGAAAACACGATGGAACCCCAGCAGCCCAACGCCCGCCGTACCGCCCTCACCCGCTTGACCCTGGCCTTGGCGCTGGCAGGCCTGGCCGGCGGCGCCTACTGGTTTGTTGCGCTGCGCCACCACCAAAGCACCGACGACGCCTACGCCGCCGGCAACCTGATCCCTATTTCGGCCCAGGTAGCTGGCAGCATCCGCGCCATTCATGCCGACGACACGCAAACCGTCCAGGCCGGTGATGTGCTGGTCAGCCTGGACAAAAGCGATGCCACGCTAGCGCTGGCCCGTGCCGAAGCCGACCTGGCGCAGGCAGTGCGCCAGACGCGGCAGCTGATTTCGGTCAGCGGCAAGGCCGACGCCGTGGTAACCCAGCGCGAAGCCGACCTGGCGCGCGCCCAGGCCGATGCCGCCCGCAGCGCAGGTGACCTGGCCCGCCGCGAAGCCGCCGCCAAAGAGCAGGCCATTTCGCAAGAAGAAGTCCAGCACGCCCGCGATGCGGCCAACACCGCCCGCGCCCAGCTGGCCGCGGCCAGTGCCGCGCTGAACGCTGCACGCGAAGACCAGCAAGCCAGCCGCGCCCTGGTGCTGGCCGATAGCGCCGAAAAGCAGCCCGCCGTGGCCCGCGCCGCCACCGCGGTACGTGAAGCCTGGCTGGCACTGTCGCGCACCGACATCCGCGCCCCGGTAGCCGGGCAAATCGCCCGCCGCAGTGCCCAACCGGGCGCCCGCATTGCCCCCGGCACACCGCTGATGGCCGTGGCCGCGCTGGACAACGCCTGGGTGGATGCCAACTTCAAAGAAGGCCAGCTGCAAGACCTGCGTATCGGTCAGCCGGTAGAAGTACACGCCGACCAGTACGGTGACGATGTGACCTACCACGGTAAGGTAGCCGGCCTGGCTGCCGGCACCGGCAGCGTGTTTTCGCTGCTGCCGGCACAAAACGCCACCGGTAACTGGATCAAGGTGGTCCAGCGCGTACCGGTGCGCATCACGCTGGACCCGGCCGAGCTGAAAGCCCACCCCCTGCGCCTGGGCCTGTCCATGCACGTCAGCGTGGACACCAGCCAGCAGGATGGCCCGCTACTGAGCGCCGCCCCCAAAGCCGCACCGGTACTGTCCACCAGCGTGTTTGACGGCAAGCTGGCCGAGGCAGACCGCCGCGTGGCGCAGATTGTTGCGGCCAACATCGGCAAATAAGGAGCCCGCATGGCACACCCCCCGCTACAAGGCCGCTCGCGCACGCTGGTGACCCTGGCGCTATCGCTGGCAACCTTCATGCAGGTGCTGGACACCACCATCGCCAACGTGGCCATCCCCACCATTGCCGGCGACCTGGGCGCCTCCACCAGCCAGGGTACCTGGGTGATTACCTCGTTTGGCGTAGCCAACGCCATCGCGGTACCCATTACCGGCTGGCTGGCCAAAAAGCTGGGCGAGGTGCGGCTGTTCCTGATCGCCACCATCGGTTTCGTGCTGTCGTCGCTGCTGTGCGGCCTGGCACCCAGCCTGGAGCTGCTGATCCTGTTCCGCGTGCTGCAAGGTGCGCTGGCCGGGCCGATGATTCCGTTGTCGCAAAGCCTGCTTTTACAGAGCTACCCGCCGGAAAAACGCGCCATCGCCATGGCGCTGTGGACCATGACCATCATCGTGGCGCCGATTTTCGGCCCCATTCTGGGCGGCTGGCTATCGGATAACTGGCACTGGAGCTGGATTTTCTTCATCAACGTGCCGGTGGGGGTGCTGGCCGCCTGGCTAAGCTGGCGCGAGCTGCGCCACCGCGAAACCACCATCCTGCAGCTGCCTATCGACAAGATTGGCCTCACCCTGCTGGTGCTGGGCGTGGGCTGCCTGCAGATGATGCTGGACCGTGGCAAGGAGCTGGACTGGTTCCATTCCACCGAGATCGTCATCTATGGCGTGGTAGCGCTGCTGAGCCTGTCTTACCTGGTGGTGTGGGAGCTCACCGACAAACACCCGGTGATCGACCTGTCACTGTTCCGCGACCGCAACTTTACCGTGGGGGTGATCTCGGTCAGCGTGGGCTTCATGCTGTACTTCGGCGCCATCGTGCTGATGCCGCTGCTGATGCAGACGCAGATGGGCTTTACCGCCACCGAAGCCGGCCTGGCCACCGCACCGGTGGGCATTCTGCCGGTGTTGCTGTCGCCGGTGATCGGCAAGAACGCGCAGCGGCTGGATATGCGCTGGGTAGTGACGGTAAGCTTTCTGGTATTTGCCCTGTGCTTCTGGTGGCGTGCCGTCACCTTCAACCCGGACATGACCTTTGCCGACGTGGTGTGGCCACAGTTTGTACAGGGCATTGCGCTGGCGGGTTTCTTCATGCCGCTGACCACCATCACGCTGTCCAATATGAAACCGCAGCAGCTGGCTAGTGCGTCCAGCCTGTCCAACTTCATGCGTACGCTGGCCGGCTCGGTGGGCGCCTCGCTCACCACCTGGCAGTGGGAGCACCGCGAAGGCATCCACCATGTGCAGCTTACCGACCATATCAGCCTGTACGACGAAAGCACGCGCCAGACGCTGGCGGGCATGCAGCAACTGGGGCTCAGTCAAGAGCAAGCCGCTGCGCTGATCACGCGCGACATCAGCCGCCAGGGGCTGTTTATCGGTGCCAACGAAATCTTCTGGCTGGCGGCGGGGCTGTTTTTGCTGCTAACCGGCCTGGTGTGGCTGGCCCGCCCACCCAAGGCAGCACCCGGTGCCGCACCGGTGGTGGACGCAGGGCACTAAAGCGCAACACTGCGGCCAACGTTGGCCGCATCACGCAACAAGGGCAAGGTCTGGCGACCTTGCCCTTGTTTTTTTACTGCCGCAAAAACCTAGCGCGCAGCCACGATGCGGATCTCGACCTTCCAGTCCGGGTGGGCCAGCTTGGCGCCTACCGTGCAGCGCACCGGCGCGTGGCCTTCGGCCACCCAGGCGTCCCAGGCTTCGTTCATCTGGTCGAATTCGGCCAGATCGGGCATGAAAATGGTGGCTTCGATAATGCGGGTTTTGTCGCTATCCAGCTCGGCCAGCACTTTGTCCACCAGCGCCAGGGTTTCGGCGGTTTGCTCGCGGGCGTTGCCCTGGCCGCTTTCCGGTACCTGTACGGTGTAGATCAGGCCGTTTACCACCACGGCTTCGGACATGCGTTTACCCGGCAAATGACGATAGATGCTCATGGCAGCTCCTGTAGCAATAACAAGGGAAAGCGCGGATTGTAGCGCAGCCGTGCCGGCGGGCTGCAATAAAAAAGCGCCGCATCAAGCGGCGCTTTCTGGCGTACAACAGGCTTAGGCTACTGCGGCAGTACGCAGGCTTTGCGCAAAGCGCTGCAGCGATTCGATACCGCTGGCCTCGGCGCGGTTGCACCAGTCCTGCAGCTCTTTCAGCAGCTCGTCACGGGTCAGCGAAGAACGCTCCCACAGGCGGGTCAGCTCCTGGCGCATGCTGTACACGGTGTTCAGCACCTGGCTCTTGGCCAGTACGGCGGCCAGCTGGGCACGCTCGGCCATCGGCGTGTCTTTGGCATCCTGCTTCAGCCACACCTTCATCTTGCGCGCCAGGTCGGTATTACCCAGCTCTGGCAGCTGGATCTTGGCGGCCTCGGCACGGTAAACATCTTTCAGCTCGCGCGCATAGCGGGCGGCCACGGCGTAGCGGTTAGCAATAATGGCTTGCAGGTGGTCCAGATCCAGCTGCGGGTTGGCCGCATTCTGCACCAGGCGCGGCGCAACTTTGCGCACTTTGGCCAGGCCCAGGATTTCCATGATGCGGATATACATCCAGCCAATATCAAACTCGAACCACTTGTACGACAGCTTGGCCGAGGTGCCAAAAGTGTGATGGTTGTTGTGCAGCTCTTCACCACCAATCAGGATGCCCCACGGCACGATATTGGTAGAGGCGTCTTCGTTTTCGAAGTTGCGGTAGCCCCAGTAGTGGCCAATACCGTTGATCACGCCAGCGGCAAAAAACGGAATCCACGCCATCTGTACGGCCCAGATCGCCAGGCCGGCAGCACCGAACAACACCAGGTCGATGACCAGCATCAGCAAGATACCCTTGCCGGTCTGACCGGTGTACACGTGGCGCTCCAGCCAGTCATCCGGGGTGCCGTGGCCGAATTTTTCCATGATGCTGCGGTCTTTGCAGGCCTCACGGTACAGCTCGGCGCCTTCCCACATGACCTTTTTGATGCCCAGCACTTGCGGGCTGTGCGGGTCTTCGGCAGTTTCACAACGCGCATGGTGTTTGCGGTGAATGGACGCCCACTCCTTGGTAACCTGGCCAGTGGTGAGCCACAGCCAGAAACGGAAGAAGTGGCTAGGAATCGGGTGCAGATCCAGCGCACGGTGCGCCTGATGACGGTGCAGGAAAATGGTGACAGAGGCAATGGTGATATGGGTGAGCACCAGCGCCACCACGATATAGCCCCACCAGGGCAGGTCGATCAGACCGTTAAGCC
>JAIXTB010000020.1 GCA_027484385.1 Neisseriaceae bacterium
CCGCATGGTGATGCTGCCGCCGTGTCGCGCTGGCGCGCATCCCGTAAAATAGCTTGCCGCGCCCCGCCAGACGGGGCGTTGCCTATTGCGGCCAACCTTTTTCAGCACGGAACTATCGATGACCACGCCTCAGCACACACCCATGATGCAGCAATATCTGGCTCTGAAACGAGACCACGCCGACAAGCTGCTGTTTTACCGCATGGGTGACTTTTACGAGCTGTTCTACGACGATGCCGAAAAAGCCGCCCGCCTGCTGGATATCACCCTGACCGCACGTGGCGCCAGCGGCGGCCAACCTATCAAAATGGCCGGCATTCCCTACCACGCCGCCGAAGGCTACCTGGCACGGCTGGTGAAGATGGGCGAGTCGGTCGCCATTGCCGAGCAAATCGGCGACCCGGCCACCAGCAAAGGCCCGGTAGAACGCAAAGTGGTACGCATCGTCACCCCCGGCACGCTCACCGACGCTGCGCTGCTGGACGACAAGCGCGACAACCTGGTGCTGGCCGTCAATATGCACAAAGGCACGCTGGGTCTGGCCTGGCTGTCGCTGGCCAGCGGCGAATTCAAAGTCATGCAAACCGGCGTGGAAGAGCTCCACAGCGAGCTGGAGCGCCTGAAACCGGCCGAGCTGCTGCTGGCAGACGACACCGGCCTAGCAGTGTTTGACAGCATCAGCACCCCGAAAAAGAAACTGCCGCCGTGGCAGTTCGATACCGAATCGTCCACCCTGGCGCTCACCCGCCACTTTGGCACCCGCGACCTGGCCGGCTTTGGCGCCGATACGCTGCCGGTGGCCGTGGGCGCTGCCGGTGCGCTGCTGGAATACGTGAAATCCACCCAGGGCGTGAACCCGGCCCACATCGCCCAGCTGGCGGTAGAAGAACCGGGCGAGCTGATCCGCATGGACGCCGCCACGCGCCGCAACCTGGAGCTGACCGAAACCATCCGCGGCGAAGCCTCGCCCACCCTGGCCTCGCTACTGGACACCTGCGCCACCAGCATGGGTAGCCGCATGCTGCGCCACTGGCTGCACCACCCAATCCGCCGCCACGACAAGCTGCTGCGCCGCCAGCAGGCGGTGCGCGCGCTGTTGGCCGCACACCAGGACATCCACGCGCAGCTGCGCGAAGTGGCCGACATCGAGCGCATTACCGCCCGTGTAGCGCTGCGCACCGCCCGCCCGCGCGACCTGGCCGCGCTGCGCGATTCGCTGCGCGCACTGGCTGGCATCAAAGCCATTGCCGCCACGCTGGACGCGCCACTGCTGGCCGAGCTGGTACAGCTGCTACCTGCCGAGTCCCCCGTAGAAAGCCTGCTGGCCACCGCCATCCTGCCCGAGCCGGCCACCTTCCTGCGCGACGGCGGCGTGATCAACCACGGCTACCACGCCGACCTGGACGAGCTGCGCGCTATCCAGACCGACTGCGGCGACTTCCTGCTGGCGCTAGAGCTACGCGAAAAAGAGCGCACCGGCATCAGCACACTGAAGGTGGAGTTCAACCGTGTGCACGGTTTCTACATCGAGGTATCGAAAGCACAGTCCGACAAAGTGCCGGACGACTACCGCCGCCGCCAGACGCTGAAAAACGCCGAGCGCTACATTACGCCCGAGCTGAAAACCTTCGAAGACAAAGCGCTGTCGGCACAGGACAAATCGCTGGCGCTGGAAAAACAGCTGTACGAGGCGGTACTGGACCAGCTGGCCCCCCATATCAGCGAGCTCAAACTGATGGCGCAGGCCGTGGCTGGCCTGGACGTGCTGGCGGCGTTTGCCGAACGCGCGCAAACCAATCACTACGTGCAGCCGCTATTCGTCAACGAGACACGGCTAGAGATCATCGGCGGCCGCCACCCGGTAGTAGAGGCCGAGGTGGAACGCTTTATTGCCAACGACACCAGGTTAGCCGCAGAGCGCAAGCTGCTGCTGATTACCGGCCCGAACATGGGCGGTAAATCCACCTATATGCGGCAAAATGCGCTGATTACCCTGCTGGCACATATCGGTAGCTTTGTGCCGGCCGAGCGCGCCGTGCTGGGCCAGATCGACCGCATCTTTACCCGCATCGGCGCCAGCGACGACCTGGCCGGCGGCCGCTCCACCTTCATGGTGGAAATGACCGAAACCGCCAATATCCTGAACAACGCCACCGATAAATCGCTGGTGCTGATGGACGAAGTTGGCCGCGGCACATCTACGTTCGACGGCCTGGCCCTGGCGTGGGCCATTGCGCGGGCGCTGATCGAAAAAAGCCGCGCCTACACGCTGTTTGCCACCCACTACTTCGAGCTCACCAGCCTGGCGGGCGAGTACAACAGCGTGGCCAACGTGCACCTGTCGGCGGTGGAGCACAAAGACCGCATCGTGTTCCTGCACCACGTGGAAGACGGCCCGGCCAGCCAGAGCTACGGCCTGGCCGTGGCGCAGCTGGCGGGCGTACCGCCCAAGGTGATCCGCGAAGCGCGCCGCTACCTGACCGAGCTGGAAAACGAATCCGCCGCCCGCGCCCAGCCCGACCTGTTCAGCACGCCGGTGGTGATTCAGCACGAGCCGGAGCCGCACCCGGCAGTGGAGCTGCTGGCCGATACCGACGTAGACGACCTGACACCACGCCAGGCACTGGAGCTGCTGTATACCCTGAAAAAAATGTCAAAATAAATTCAGGTAATCTGCACAATATTTCCTACAATGGATTTAATACTATCTACGACAAGGAGATATAAGCACTATGTATGCAGAAGGTACTGCCGTCTCGTCTGCCCTGGCCCGTCTTTTTGGTTCGGCTAATGGTGGCGAGGCACTGCCACTATCTGGTATCCGTGAGCGTGCCAGTAAGGAACTGTCGCAATTTGCCAGCCTGGTGCGTAGTGAGCTGGCGCCGCTCGGTATCGCCATTCCGCCCGCCATCAGTTTTGTCAGCTGTAACCATTGCGCGCTGACACTGGAAAACGAGCACCCGCAGCGGGACGCGATTCTGGGCTGGCTGGAAGGCAACGATCGCGTCGCCAAGTATTTCAAGGAAGTAGAAGTACTGTTCGAACTGGTACGGGCGGCAGAAAACGCCGGTGAAATATTCCCGGAAGACAGCTGCTTCCATATCGGGCTCACCAGCGCCGGGCCTGTGGCCTACTTTGATAGCCATCGCTGCGACGGATAAACCACCCGCAGCCGTGCCAGCGCTAGACACGCCGCCCCTTCCACCCCGTGGAAGGGGCTTGTTTTATGGCAAAACCACTTTGCCCTGCCCGCATCACGCGCAGCGCCCAGAGCAAGAGCGATTCGATAACATCGCGCCGAGGTATTCGATATCAAGCAGTACCCAGGCCACTTGCCCCTCTCCCTGGGCAGCCCACCAGGATGCGGGTGCGGCAACAGGCCAGAAACATCCGCATAGCCCACAGGCAACACACCAGCGGCCTATCGCTACCTGGCCAAGTGATTTGTCATGAGGATGCAGGTGCATTGGCAATCAGTCATGTATTCATTTTCGTCATAACCATAAAAGATCCACCGACCCGAACGCACCACCCCAAAGTTTCTGAACAACATGCCAAACGGGAAAGTACGCATGCTTGTCAGTAGTGTCTCTGCGCCGATAGCGGTGCGGCCTCCTCTGGCGTGCTGTGCACCAGCTGGCAAGCAGGCACCCTCACACACCGCCATGCCCGCTGGACATGGCCCATCACCGTGGTGACTTATGGTAGTTGCCAGCAACCCTGCCACCCTAAAGCGGCAAGAAGAACCGGCTTATTTTTTGGCAAAGCGAAAACGCGGTGCGGCGCGTGCTGGTGCGGGCGCGGCAGCCG
>JAIXTB010000225.1 GCA_027484385.1 Neisseriaceae bacterium
AGGACCGGAATGACATCCCGGTCTGGCAGCGTGCTGCGCGGGTAGTGCTCGACCAGTGCTTTGCAAAGGGTGGTCTTACCTGTACCCGACTCGCCAGTTACCAGCAAATGTTGGCCTATGCCGGTTTGCCGGTAGAGCTTAACCAGCCGGTCTATCTCGGCGAATGCCGCAACAAACGTAGGGAACTGCAAGTACTGATTGGTAAAGACCCGCAGGGCGTCAAATTCTGCCAAGTTCATCTTTGGCCCCCCTTCGAAAGCGTGAAGGTGGGAAGCATCTCAGGCAGGATGTCGGTCTGATCTACAGGGGGTGGAACAGGCTTGATAACAGGCTTGGGCGGTGCGCCTGGGGTCAGTCGGGCCTCTGGATGGGTACTGGTTTTGCCATGGATGTTTGCCGCACGGCGGCGGCCACGTTGCTTGCGACTGTTAAGGAGCTCGTCCACCGCCAGGGCGAGGTCATACTTTGCCTGTGCCAAGGCTTGGGCATTTTCTGCGTTATGACCATTTTCGCGGACCTGCTGTTGAATGAGCTCGTGCTGGAGTAGCGTTAACCCCTTTGCGTATTCCTGGTTCAGTGCTGGAACCTTAACGGGATCGGGTTGTTCTGGCGCCCAGACCTGGATGCTGCCCAGATCTTCCGGATCAAATACGAGCCTGAGCTTTACCCCTGAGCCCCAAGCACGAAGTATGGGTTCCAGATTAGGGCTAGCGTAGCGGATGCCTTTCAGGAGAATGCCGTCGTGACGAAGCGTGCGCTCCTCAACCAGCCCGATTCTGCGCTGGAGTTCATCCAGACTGTTCGGCAATGCGGGGGTGTGATCTTTTAGCCCTTCATGCCATTTGGCCCACGGTGTGGTGCCAATGCCCCGGTGTTTTTGTTGTGCATAGATATCCAGTAACCACTGTTCCAGAATATGTTTGAATTCGGCCAAGGTGAGTAGCGCGTGTTTTTGGGAGTCGTAATCACCCCGGTGTTCAAGCCTTGCCAGGCTAGTACCCGGCAGTTGGTGACTGAGCGTGAAGTTGAATGTCTGCAGGTGGCGTTCAATCGCGCCTTTGAACCAAGGCTGTCGCTTGGGGCAGTAGTGAATGCTCATCCCCAAGTCCATCGCGACGCTGTCCAGAGCTGAGGAGTAAAACTCCAGGCCATTGTCCGCGACTAATAGCGAAATCAGGCCGTAGCATGGCCATTTGTGTTGAATGGGCAGATCAGGTACGACCTCTTTTACCGGGGATTTGGGCAGAATGGCGTGACGCAGCCCGCCGACAACGGCCGATGCTGATGTACCGCCAAAGCTGAGGTAGTAGCCAAGAGGGAAGCGGCTATACACGTCGAGATACATTGTCAGTGTCGGCCTGCCGAGTGGCAGTTGGGTAATCTCATCGATCAAGAACAAGTCGAGCGGTGTGTGATCGACCTCGACCCGCATCAAGATACCCGATACGACGGGACCGGCTTTGGTAACGCGGTACTGTCTATCTGCGACGGTTTTTCCTTTTGCTAGTCGAGTCTGATCATAAGCCTCCAGTTTGCTGAACCAGCGGTAGACCGTACGCAATGTTGGAACATCAAGTTGTTCGTCGGAAAGCCGCTGAGCATTCGCAGCGTAAATCTTGCCTGCCAGACGTGTGAAAATAGTCGTGACGTTTGCCGAAGGGCTAGCCCTAAAAGCCTCTTCTACAGCCTCCCTGAATAGCTCTGGCACTGACTCGCGTCCTCGTATGCCGGGCCTTCCACGATTGTCGAAGCGAGGGATCAGTGCCCGTGCATCCTGGCTAATGATGTAGGCTTTGTACCAGCGGTAGACACTGCTAGGTGATGGTGGATTGGCGTCATTGATTTGAGCCGATACTTTGGAGATCAGTGGTGTCAGGTAATTCGATGACAATGAAGGACGGCCTGCTTTGATAATCGCGTCCAGATACGCCTTGCGTCTCCGCACGTGCTCTTGTGCCTGGAGCGGAAGATCTCCCAAGGGACGTTGATAGGCCTGAGGCATAGAGCTTTTTACGCCAGTTTCCCAACGAATTTCTCCGGTCCCAAACGCGGCCAGCAGGGCTTGCTGTGAACTCAGTACGGTGAGCCCATTGTCTAGCTGTTCCAGTACGACCTGGCCATCTACTCCCAGATGAATAATCCGGTGATCAGCGCCATTCCACTCAAAAATTGAACCGGTCCGAAAGACGAAACCACGCATGGTTACTCTCCTTAGCGAGATACAGTTGAGTATCAAAGTCCACGGGTTGGTCCAGGTCGCAGATGAGCTGTCCAGCCAGCAGTAGCGAGTAGGGGTCCAGGCCAAGGGGGAGCAATACATCGCTGATCTCCCGGATAGACGCGGGAAACCGTGCAGTCTCTCTTGCCAGTGCGAATTCCCCTTTGGCGTCCACAGGACGAATGCGGGGTGCCTGGTGGTAAATCCAGCGCAAGTTACCCAAGCGCGGTTCGACCCGGAGTTGTAGGTCAGTCACTACGACAAATTCGCGGCCAACACGGGCGAGGTGCTCGGCGATGCGTTCGAGTTTGTGTCTGGTGTCGTCTTTGGCGGCCTGTGTTGCAGGTTTGATCTCAACCAGAATGGTGCTGCCATCTGCCAGAAATAGTTCGAAGTCAGGGGTGTAACGACGTAGTCGGTTACCGTCTGGATAGTGGATCGTTTCCGGTTGTTCGGTGTATGCCGAGATCAATGGGGAGCACTCGAAGTGATAGATGGCGTCGCTTTCGAGCAGGCCCTCGTGATGGATCATGCGACCCGTTTTACGGCTAGGAAACTTGCCACGCATGATGCCGCCCGTGTGGCGCAGAATGGTTCTGGCACGCTGGTGGGCGACCCCTGAGGGGGTCATGCCGTTCCATGTGCCTTTCCAGAAGAGAGAAGTCATCGCGATTCCTCCCGGTGCCGGCGACAGGACGCGGCTGTCCCTACCGGTACCGTGATGCGGTTTGGTATGTCCGATTTTGGGATGCAAATCACCCTTCCTCAGGTTGAAAACCTTTGGAAAATCGGTCGATCAGTGTGGGAGTGGCTTGACGGGCTTTTGAGGGATCGCGATACTTGGCTTGCGAAGGCGGCTCGCGAGAGCCCAGAAGAAGCGGGTCAGGCCGAAAGGTTTGGCCCGTTTTTACATTGTGTTGTCCTTTCGTATTCGATGACGTGGTTCAGTCCGTGCCGGCTCGGTTCCAGGGAAGTGTCAGGGTGTCCCGGATAATGCGAACCTGGGTTGGATGCAGCGTGCGTACTTGTTCCTGAAGCTCGGCCATCATCCAGAAAACCTCTTCTGGCATGTCATGCGTTATCTGAAACCTGCGTCGAGAGGCTGCTGCAGCCCGGCGCACTGTCTTCTGCTCCTCTTCCGATAGATTCAATGCCCTGATCAGCCGATCGACAAACTCGGCTGGTGGCGGCCCTTTGACGCCAACCTCAAGCGCTGAGAAATAGCTCGTTTCATATCCCATCTGCTCCGCTAGCACACGTTGGCGAAGGCCGGAGCGGATGCGTAAGTCATGAAGAAGACGGGCAAAGGGGCTCATATCGGAAGGTATCGTGCTAGATCATCGTACAGAGTACTAGGACGGCAAGCGCCAATCAATGAATAACTCATTGATTAATAAGGAATTGCTTTCATCGTGACAGCAAGTTAACTCGGTAAGTCTTTGGTTTGACGTAGCAATTAGCTTGATCGCCAGTGCTGCTAAAGAAACATGGATAGAGATGCCACATCACCACGAATTGCTACCCTATCAACGGCAAAAGCCCTGGCGATGCAGGGCTAGGTGATAGTCGATTGGCGCAGTAAGACTGATACAACTGACATCAGGGGCGGTCGCCCCCATGTAGGCGGTATGTGGCATGGTAATATAATTCCAATGTCAACATGCGAAGGAGCTGGCATGAGCTACGTCTTGGCAACCACTGAAAATGTAGTGCGTTGGTACGCATTTGACCCAACGGATATCGATAAGGGCTTCGAGTTGGTTTCCGAGCTCGACCTGCGTAAGGTGCCTCAGTTGGGGAAGGATGATGCGAAAAGGCTGGCCCAGTTGTTGGGGCTAAAGACTTGGCGGTATGTAAAGTTGCGCTAGGTAGGTGCAGGGTCCCCTCATTAACAACCTGTTTTGACTGGCAGCCTTAATGACATTTCAATGGAGTGAGTGGCCTGTGGTGTCGTGCTGCCATCCGCGAAGCGGGTGCATCGTCTGCTGGTCGGCCAAAGCAGGTATTCGGTAGACTGCCTAGAGAGGTCCGTAATACAAAGCTCACCAGCCACTCGACGAGGCAATTGCTGAATGAAGGCTTTGCCATCCTGAGCGACCATTGCTATAGACCAACGCATATCTGGAATAGCCGGATGGGTATGTCCCAAACAGGAGTTAATGGATGAGCATCGCAGGCATACGCTCCAACAGAGGTGACAGCTTCCAGACATTGGTGGCACTTGATTGGGCGCTGACAGTTCTTTCCGACCCAGACTATCAATGGCTTGAAATAGATTCGATAACCTATTCGGTGGACGATGTGGTGGTCGGCAAAGCTGACGGCACTCAGATTGCTTGCCAGTGCAAAAAAAACCAGACCGATTTCAAGGCATGGTCGATAGCTGATCTCTCGGATGAGTTGGATAAGGCCTCCCATTTGCTGGCCAGTAATCAGAATGCGGAAGTTCGCTTCTATTCACGAAATAATTTTGGCGTCCTTGCAAAACTGAAAGAGCACAGTTCAACTCAGCATGATGAAACAAGCTACCAAGCGAGTTTAGGCAAAGAGCACAAAGATACTGATACGGCATTGTCAGTACGGCTTGCCACTTGCGCCTCCAGCCTTTCCTCATACGAGTTCCTGCGCCGCACAAAATTTGAGACGAGCCCTGAACTGGATCGCATGGAGGAGCTGCTACGCGAACGCTTACGCAATATGGCGAGCAATCCAAATGCCGCATTCGATACTCTTTGGACACACCTCGATAAACTTGGGGCGCGCATTGGGGGCGGCAGTGCAGTCACCGCCACCCAACATCGCCTAACCAAAGACGACCTCAAGGCAATTCTCTCTACGGCGGGGGCAATATTGGCTCCCCCCATGAATCTTGCCGAGGTACGTTTGTCGTTCTCCGGTACCTCGGCTATCGGTAGATCATGGCGGCGCGACATAGCGGGCCAACGTATTCCCAGCCCAACGGTGAGCGCGCTGCTTACCGCCATTGATGCCAGAAAGCGCGCCATATTGCTCACTGGGCTGCCAGGTTCAGGTAAGACCTGCGTGATGTTAGCACTGCAAGATGCATTGGAGCAGCGCGCGAAAACCCGCTCAGACATCGTCCCACTCTTCATTCAATCGCGCGAATTTGCCGACTTGGCTACATCACAAGACCGACAAGCCCAAGGTCTGTCTGAACAATGGGTTGAAAAAGCAGCTAGATTGACTGAAGACGCGCATGTAATTGTGGCTATCGACTCTCTGGATGTGCTGTCCATCGCTCGCGATCATCGAGTCCTCACGTATTTTCTGGCGCAAATAGACCGCCTGCTATCGACATCCAATATTACCGTCGTTACTGCCTGTCGTGACTTTGACCGGCACTACGACCGACGAATTGCCGAACGAAAATGGGATTGCGAACTGAAGTGCGAGCCTTTGGTCTGGGATACCGAAATTGCACCGTTGCTTGACACGCTAGGGATTGCGACTGGCACTATCGATGCAGTTACGCGCCAGCTTATAAGGAACCCACGTGAGTTGGCATTGTTTGTTGAGTTAGCCCAAAGAGAGGGCAGCTTCAATGTTGTAACCAACCAAGCATTGGCACAACGTTATCTCGATACCATTGTGCTGGCCAACAACACACTGGGAGATGCCGCTATACAAGCGATTGAAGCCATTGCTTTTGAGATGCTGAAATTGAGAAGCTTGGCGGTACCACGTCAGCGTTTTTCTGCCTCACTAGCGATTCAGCGAGAACTGTGCAGTCTTAATGTGCTACAGGAAACTCAAGATGGGAAGGTGACGTTCGGGCATCAAACACTATTGGATGTATTAGTCATAAGCGGCGCGTTGCGTAATGGCGTTACGTTGAATCAGTTCATACTAGACTTACCACCCGTTCCTTTTGTACGACCGAGCATCCGAAGTTTTGTCGCTCAGTTGGCTCTTGGTGATCGTCGCGAATTCAGAAAACAACTCAGAGCTGTATTGACTGGTAGCACGGCCTTCCACATCAAGCGCTTGGTGGCCGAATCATTTGCCGAACAGATACCTCATGACGACGATTGGCCTTTGATCCGTGATTTGCGTGATAAACACCGCGATGTTTTTCAGGTGATTTACGCCTTAGCAAAGGCGATTGAGTGGCATCATTTTTGGCTCAAGCATCTGATTCCCGCATTGAAAATTATGCAGGAAGTCGAAGGATTGACGAGGCATGCTCATCGCATTTCTCAATGGAGTAATCAAGATTGTACGGGCGTACTGTCATTCTGGATGGAGCTGCTTTCACTAGATTGGTTTGATAGCAATGGAATTGCAGATCATCTAGGAATGTATCTGTCCGACATAAGGACAGGAAATATGGCGCTAGTTGCGCCATTGCTTGAGAAGTTACTTGATATGCCACAATCCGAACACAGCTTTCTTGGTCGGATAATTTCTCGTTGTGTGGAGGAAGGTGTAATTGGAGATGCCTCGCTTTGGCGATATGTGATTGGTGGCATCAGTGAGAAGGATTTGCTCAGTTACACGTTTGGTAACAAGGTGCGATGCCACTCCCATGATTTCGGTGGTCGGAATGACAACTTTATCCATCTACGTATGCAACAATCCAGTGGCCTGCTAGATTTGGCCATAGATTCAATCGAGCGTTGGAGCAATATTCGTGCATCACGCTATGGTAGAAGCCGCATAGGCTATCGGCATGGTTTCTTGCACGAGACCTCATACAAAAATACGCATAGTCAACAAGATATAAGTCACACGGACAGTGTAGACGTTCTGCTTGATGCAATTGAAGCGGCTATTCTTCATCATGCACAATCAAACTCAGACTGGTGGCAAAACAACCGCGAGCGCCTTTGTTTCAATCACGAAGGCTCTTTGCTCTATTTTTCCATTCTTGCTTGTACTGCATCGCCTGAAGCGAATATTGATCTGATAGGTCGTATGTTATGCGACAAAGAAATACTGGAGTTCGATCTTTCCTACGAATTGGGTTCATTGCTGCAGGCAGCATTTATGTTGCTCACTCCCCCAACGCAAGATGCTGTAATGGCGAAGATTTTGACTGTGAGGGATGTCGAGATTGCTGATGAAGCTAGCCATTTCTGGATACTGAAGGAGCAAGCTGAATTGATCGCCCCGATCCCTTGCTGCCAACGTTCGCCCGAAATACAAGCAGTCTTGGATGCATATGAGAGAAGAGCGGGGGTATTGATTCGTCAACCGCATATTTATTCGCGAGGGGGCATAGTCAGCGCGCCTTTCTCATTCGAGGTATTTCTCAGTGCCAGTGATGCCGGGGTATTGAACCTGCTTGAGCACTATAACGGCCACTCAAATTCGCATGGGGCTGACTTTCTGGTTGGGGGCGAGCGAGAGGTTGGCTGGCAATTGAGAGAGGCCTCCTCTCGCCATCCAACCCGATTCCTCGGCTTATTGTCTATTCACTGGATGGGTATTCCAGAAAGGTTCCGTGATGACATCATGGACGGGGTTGCTACATATCTTGCCTATCGTTATGGCAATCTGCAAACCAGCGAACACTGGAGACCTATTGAAGAACCAGATGCGGGACTCTTAGCAAGCCAGATCCTTGATGAGCTTGAAAGGCATCCGACGAACTGGTGGCATCGACGTTCAGCAGCCAAAGCATTGGAATCCTGTGCCAATGTTATAAAGGAAGTACAAGAAGCCGAGCGACTAATATTCCTGGCTATAGGTTTTATAGGGTTTCATGAGGCAGATCCAATCAAGGGAGATTCCGTAAGCTTACTCGATTTAGGGATCAACATGGTGAAGGGCGATGTTGCTGATGCCTTGATGATATTGGCTAATAATTTACTGGAGCACGGCAGAGAACTCCCTGAATTGCTTGTACCCACATTGAGACGCTTTGCCAGAGACGAACACCCTGCGATCCGTGCCATGATCCTGCGCCGTTTGCCTTATTTTCAAAGCAAATATTTCGATCTTGGCTGGGATTTGTTCCATATCGCCATACAAGATGCAGATGGACTTTGGCAAATTGCCGAGCCATGCCTTTATTACGCCTACCACAAACATTTTCATATAGTGGGGCCGTTGCTTGAGCGCCTTCGTCACATGGGAACTGGTAAAGACTTGAAAACATGGGGGCGGATATCAGCTTTGGTAGCTATGACCCAACGTATCGACTTTGCTGAATTTTTGGGGGAGTTGGAAACTCTGGATAGCACTGAGGCTTGGCTAGGAGCAGTTTCCGTTTGGTCCAACTCTGGGAATATACGAAAGCATCGTGAGCAGTGCTTTGCTGGCATATCGGCTGGTTTGGATGCAAGTCGCACGCATGCTACAGCTGTGGCGGGGCTGATGGATCATATGTTTCGAAAAGAGGCCGATGTGGTTTCTGTCCCGATAGAGCTGATTCGTCGCTGTTTTTCTCTATTCGATAGTGATAGCGTGAGAAAACGTCATAGTTTTTTCGAATTTCATGAATGGCTCAACGCGATTTCTCAACATGATCCAGAACAAGCATTGGCTGCATCTGAAATTTATTTGGCCTATCTAAGTCATGGCGAGCCATATCTGTATGACCATGAGAACCATCTTACTCAACTTATGACTCGTCTCTTCGCGGAAGCGGAAGAGCGAGAAGAGTCTGATAGTGGCACAATGCTGCAACGCGTTGTGGTGCTCCAAGACAGGTTGCTTTCACTGGGAGTCAATGGCGTAGACGATTGGTTGAAAGCAGCCGAGCGACCGTGATTGTGTGAATTTCACCGTAGCACGCAAAATCTACCATTGTCTGTTTGCTGCCGGATACCTGCCGCTCAATCTACGCCAGTAAATGACCGTTTCGGCCGAGAGCTGTTCAATGACAAGTTGTGCTCTGAGGTTGAGTGCAGTTCAAGAGGATAGATGTCGAGTGAACATCGATGACATGAAAAAAGCTCCCTAGGGAGCTTTTTTCATTATTTCTGTCAGTGAAATTTCACTAACCTGTCAAAAATTTCACTAACTGTGTCATTCGACATTTTTACACGTCAATATTCCGCGCAATCAAGGCATTGCTCTCGATAAACGCGCGGCGTGGTTCGACGTTGTCGCCCATCAGGGTGGTAAACACGTCGTCGGCGGCCATGGCGTCTTCGATTTTTACTTTCAGCAGGCGGCGTACGGTCGGGTCCATGGTGGTTTCCCACAGCTGGCCAGGGTTCATTTCGCCCAGGCCTTTGTAGCGCTGGATGGACAGGCCCTTGCGGGTTTCGCCCAGCAGCCAGTCTAGCGCGTCGCCAAATTCGCTTACCGGTTTTACGGTTTCGCCGCGTTTTACCTGGGCACCGTCGCGCAGCAGGCCGTGCAGCATGTCGCCGGTTTTGGCCAGTACGTCGTAGTCGGCGGTGGCCAAAAAGTCCTGGTCCAGCACGGTGACCAGCACGTTGCCGTGCAGCATGCGGGTGATCTTGATGAGCCAGGCGTCGTTTTTCTCGTCGCGCAGGGCGTCCAGCTTGATGAGCTCGGCGGGCAGTACGGCGGCCAGGCGCTGTACGGCGGTGGCGGCGGCGCTTTCGCTATCCAGGCTGATGCGGCCAACCTTCATCAGGGCGTGCAGTACCAGCGGGTCTACTACGCGGCTTTCGCGGTCGATGGCGGCGCGGGCTTGCAGGTACTGGCGGGCGATTTCACCCAGGGCGTCGCCGCTGAGCGGGGCTTCGCCGGCGGCGGGGGTGAGCTCGGCTTTGTCCAGCGCCAGCTGCAGCAGGTACTGGTTCAGCTCGAAATCGTCTTTCAGGTAGCGTTCCTGTTTGCCGTGCTTGGCTTTGTACAGCGGCGGCTGGGCGATGTAGATGTGGCCACGCTCTACCAGCTCGGGGGTCTGGCGGTAGAAGAAGGTGAGCAGCAGGGTGCGGATGTGCGCGCCGTCCACGTCGGCATCGGTCATGATGATGATGCGGTGGTAGCGCAGCTTGTCCGGGTTGTATTCGTCTTTGCCAATGCCGCAGCCCAAGGCAGTAATGAGGGTGGCCACTTCCTGGCTTTGCAGCATTTTGTCGAAGCGGGCGCGTTCTACGTTCAGGATCTTGCCCTTCAGAGGCAGGATGGCCTGGAACTTGCGGTCGCGGCCTTGCTTGGCGGAGCCGCCGGCGGAGTCACCCTCGACCAGGTAAAGCTCGGACATGGCCGGGTCTTTTTCCTGGCAGTCGGCCAGCTTGCCGGGCAGGCCCAGGCCGTCCATCACGCCTTTGCGGCGGGTGATTTCGCGGGCTTTGCGGGCGGCTTCGCGGGCGCGGGCGGCTTCTACGATCTTGCCGGTAATGATTTTGGCTTCGTTGGGGTTTTCCATCAGGAAGTTTTTCAGGGCTTCGCTGATGACTTCGTTTACCACGGGGCCGATTTCGCTGGAGACCAGTTTGTCTTTGGTCTGGCTGCTGAATTTGGGGTCGGGCAGCTTTACGGACAGCACGCAGGTCAGGCCTTCGCGCATGTCGTCGCCGGTGGTGTCGACTTTGGCTTTTTTGGCCACTTCGCTTTGTTCGATGTAGCCGTTCAGGGTGCGGGTCATCACCTGGCGCAGGGCGGTCAGGTGGCTACCACCGTCGCGCTGCGGGATGTTGTTGGTGAAGCACTGCACGTTTTCCTGGTAGCTGTCGTTCCACTGCATGGCCACTTCTACGGTCATGCCTTCTTTTTCGCCAATGCCGTAGAACACTTTGGGGTGCAGGGCGTTTTTGTTGCGGTTCATGTACTGCACGAAGCCGGCTACGCCGCCGCTAAAGGCAAAGTTTTCTTCTTTGCCGTTGCGTTTGTCGATCAGGGTAATGGCCACGCCGTCGTTCAGGAACGACAGTTCGCGGATGCGCTTGGCCAGAATATCGAAGTGGAACTCTACGTGGCCGAAGGTTTCTTCGCTGGCGCGGAAGGTCACTTCGGTACCACGGTGGGTGGTGTGCCCGGTCATGGTCAGCGGGGCCACGGCTTCGCCACGGCGGAATTCCATTTCGTGCACCTGGCCGTTACGCCAGATTTTGAGCTTGAGCCAGTCGGACAGCGCGTTCACTACCGATACGCCTACGCCGTGCAGGCCGCCGGAGATCTTGTAGCTGTTGCTGTCGCACTTCCCCCCGGCGTGCAGGATGGTCATGATGACCTCGGCTGCCGAGCGGCCTTCTTCCGGGTGTATGTCGGTAGGGATACCGCGGCCGTTGTCTTCCACCGAGATGGATTGATCCGGGTGGATGGTGACTTTGATGGTGTCGGCGTGGCCGGCCAGCGCCTCGTCAATGGCGTTGTCCAGTACTTCGAACACCATGTGGTGCAGGCCGGTGCCGTCCTGCGTGTCGCCAATGTACATGCCGGGGCGCTTGCGCACTGCGTCCAGACCTTTTAGTACCTTGATGCTGTCCGCGCCGTATTCCTGTTCGCTCATAAACCCACTCTTGTTTCTGTTCGTTCGGGGCAGCTGCCCCCATGCTGGCGGCCAACCTTAGGCTGGTGGCCGCCGCCGCTGGCCCTGCACGGGGCAGGGCAGGCGGGTGTTAGATGCGCATTGGCATCACAACGTATTTGAAGGTTGCGTTGTCCGGTATGGTCACCAGCACGGCGCGTACGGCGTCGCCAAAGGCGAGCTGCACGGTTTCAGCCGGCAGGTTGGTCAGCACGTCCAGCAGGTAGTTGATGTTGAAGCCGATTTCCAGCTCGGCGCCCTGGTAGGCGATTTCCAGCTCTTCTTCGGCTTCTTCCTGCTCGCTGTTGGTACACAGGATGGACATGGTGCCCGGGCGCAGTACCAGCCGTACGCCGCGGAATTTCTCGTTGGCCAGGATGGCTGCGCGTTGCAGGGCCTGCAGGAAGGTCACGCGTTCCAGCAGGAAGATGTTGTTGTTGTCCAGCGGGATCACGCGGTTGTAGTCGGGGAACTTGCCGTCCACGATTTTGCTGATGATCACGGTGCTGCCAAAGCTGAAGCGCACCTGGTTGGACAGCAGCTCTACGTTGATCTGCTCGTCGCTATCCTGCAGCAGCTTGTACAGCTCGACGATGGTTTTGCGCGGCAGGATCACTTCGCTCTTGGCCAGGTTGGCCGCAATCTCGGCGCTGGCAAAGGCCAGGCGGTGGCCGTCGGTGGCGATCAGGCGTACCTGGTTGCCTTCGGTTTGCAGCAGTAGGCCGTTCAGGTAGTAGCGGATGTCCTGCACGGCCATGGCGTACTGTACCTGGGCGATCAGGCGCTTCAGGTCGCGCTGGGCCAGGCTGAAGCTGGCTTCGGCGGCGCTGGCGGCCGACAGCAGCGGAAAGTCGTCCGCCGGCAGGGTTTGCAGGTTGAAGCGGCTTTTGCCGGCTTTCAGCATCAGGCGGCCGTCTTGCTGTTCCAGCGTAACGGTGGTCTTGTCGGGGATCGCGCGCAGGATGTCCTGCAGCTTTTTGGCCG
The DNA here is from genome assembly GCA_027484385.1 of Neisseriaceae bacterium. Taxonomy (GTDB): domain Bacteria; phylum Pseudomonadota; class Gammaproteobacteria; order Burkholderiales; family Chromobacteriaceae; genus Vogesella. The sequence continues at coordinate 12,618 of JAIXTB010000225.1, forward strand.
AGGTGGTCAGGCGGAAGGCTTCGCCGGCGATGTCGTCGGGGCTGGCCGTGGTGATCTGGATTTCCAGGTCGGTGGCCAGAAAGCTTACCGCGTCTGCCTTTTTCTCGATCAGTACGTTGGAGAGGATAGGCAGGGTGTGGCGACGCTCTACGATGCCGGTGACAGCCAGCAGGGGTTTGAGCAGTGCATCGCGTTCGGCTTGCAGAATCAGCATGTGCGGACTCCCGAGGTTACAGGTCGTTATGAAAAGGTTCAGTTACGCAGCATGGATAGCAGCGTATCGTAATCGTGGGCGATATCCGCGTCACTACCGCGCATTTCTGCAATGGTTTTGCATGCGTGCAGCACGGTGGTGTGGTCGCGGCCGCCAAAGGCGTCGCCGATGTTCGGCAGGCTCAGCGAGGTCAGCTCTTTGGCTAGTGCCATGGCGACCTGGCGCGGCCGGGCGATGTCGCGGCTGCGCTTTTTGCTGTGCATGTCGGACAGCTTGATCTTGTAGTACTCGGCCACCGTTTTCTGGATGGCGTCCACGGTGATCTGGCGGTTGCCGGCGGCCAGGATGTCTTTCAGCGCTTCTTTTACCAGCTCCATGGTAATGGGCTGGCTGGTAAAGCGGGCGTAGGCCACCACGCGCTTCAGTGCGCCTTCCAGCTCGCGCACGTTGCTGCGCACGTTCTGGGCAATGAAGAAGGCCACGTTGTGGTCCAGCTTGGTGTTATCGGCTTCGGCCTTTTTCATCAGAATGGCCACGCGCATTTCCAGCTCCGGCGGCTGGATCTCTACAGTCAGGCCCCAGCTAAAGCGCGAAATCAGGCGCTCTTCCATGCCTTCTATCTGCTTGGGGTAGCTGTCGCAGGTCATGATCACCTGCTTGCCGCCCTCGATCAGCGCGTTAAAGGCGTAGAAGAATTCTTCCTGGGTGCGGTTTTTGCCGGCAAAAAACTGGATGTCGTCGATCAGCAGCAGGTCCAGGCTGTGGTAG
>JAIXTB010000243.1 GCA_027484385.1 Neisseriaceae bacterium
ATGGCACGTCATGGTGCACTGCGGGTGCGCCCGGCCGAGCTGGTGCCGGGTACCCTGCGCGTGATCAGCCTGCGCATGCACTATTGGCCGCAGCCGGCCGCCGATGCCGAGGCGGTATTGCAGCAGCCTGATCAGGCTTATATTTCGCGCTACGCCCTGGGGCGTGACTATCACAAGGTACTGCGTAACCGGCTGCAGAAGCTGGCCGAGCAGATCAGCGCAGCGGTGCCCGCGCACCAGTTTCGCGTGTTTACCGACAGTGCACCGCTGGCCGAAGTGGCGCTGGCTGCGCAGGCGGGGCAGGGCTGGCGCGGCAAGCACACGCTGCTACTCAACAAAAAGCAGGGTTCGCTGTTTTTCCTGGGGGAAATCCTGACCAACCTGCCTTTGCCGGAAGACCCGGCAGAGCAGGGGCACTGCGGCAGCTGCACCCGCTGTATCGATGCCTGCCCGACGGGGGCGATTGTGGCACCGTATACCGTGGATGCGCGGCGCTGCATTTCTTACCTCACCATCGAGCTGAAGGGGGCTATCCCCGAGCCGCTGCGCCCGCTCATCGGCAACCGCATTTATGGCTGCGACGACTGCCAGCTGGTGTGCCCGTGGAACCGTTTTGCCGTACCTACCGCCGAGGCTGACTTTGCCGTGCGCCATGGTCTGGATGCCGTCAGCTTGCTGGCGTTGTTTGGCTGGCGCGAGCAGGACTTCCAGCAGCGCATGGCGGGCAGCCCGATTTACCGTATCGGTTACAGCAAGTGGTTGTCCAATATTGCCATTGCGCTCGGCAATGCCCCGTATAGCGCAGACATTGTGGCTGCACTGCAACAGCAGAGCCAGGCAGAGGAGGAGGTATTGCGCGAGTCGGTACAGTGGGCGCTGCAGCAGCAGCGTGGCAGGGCAGGAGGGGCGTAAGGTTGGCCGCATGCGGCCAACCTGGGGTTCACAGGGCTTTGGTGAAGTGGAACGAAGAAATCACAAAGCCCAGACGGAAGTACAACTTGTGCGCCTGGGTTCGCCAGGTGCCGGAGTCCAGCACGATATAGCTGCAGCCGGCGGCCTTGGCACGGGCTTCGCACCAGGCCAGTAGCTGGCTGCCCACGCCTTGCGAGCGGGCGGCCTCGTCGGTGACCAGGTCGTCCACGTACAGCCGCAGGTCTTCGTAGGTATTTTCGTACAAGCGGTACAGCGCCAGGCCCAGTGGCTGGCCTTGGTCATTACACGCCAGCACCAGTCTGGCGCCGTAGCGGCATACGCGCTGCATTTTTACCAGGTAGGCCACGCCTTCTTCCGGCAGCATGGGGCGCAGCTGCCGGTGCAGTGCCGCTGCACTTTGCAGCAGCTCGGGCTCGATGATCTGCCCTGCGTCATCCGTCAGCGGGATAAGCTGCAGGCTGCCCATATCAAGCTTCGCGCGACGGGGCGATCACCAGCGACTCACCTTCCAGAATGGCTTTGCCTTTCACCAGGCAGGCGGTAGCAAACTTCACACGTTTCTTGACGGGGTCCAGCTCGGTAACAGTGACGCGGGCGGTGACGGTTTCGCCAATCTTCACCGGCGCTTTGAAGCGGGTAGATTGCGACAGGTAAATGGTGCCGTTACCCGGCAGGCGGGTGCCGACCACAGTAGAAATCAGGCTGGCGGTGAGCATGCCGTGCGCGATGCGGGTCTGGAACATCGAGCTTTCAGCGTATTCCTGGTTAATGTGCACCGGGTTGTCGTCACCGGATACCGCGCTGAACATCAGGATGTCGGCTTCGGTAATGGTCTTGGCGTACTCGGCGGTGTCACCAAGCTTGATGTCTTCGAAATAAACTGTCATGAAAACTCCTTTGCGGGCTGCTGGTTGCAGCGCCAGCCCACTGCCGGCACTGCTTTTGCGGTGTTCCTGCCTGTTTTTCTGCTTATGACATACTCAATATTGCGCTGCATTCTGACACGCTTTGCCCCAAATGCAAATTGCGGGGAAATGGCGTAATATCTGCACACCCCTGTTGTACTGCATTTTTATTGTCGTCAGTCTACCAATTAAACGCTCGTTTGATTAAAGTGTGGTGCTAGTATCAATAAAGCGCCTGCTGCTGTATCGGCGAGTCGTTGAAACCTGAAGAGTCTGCTGGAGGAATATGAAAGCTCTAGTCGCTGTGAAACGCGTTGTCGATTACAACGTGAAAGTGCGCGTCAAAGCCGATGGCACGGATGTAGATGTAGCCAACGTCAAGATGTCGATGAACCCGTTTGACGAAATCGCCGTGGAAGAGGCTGTGCGCCTGAAAGAAGCCGGCAAGGTTTCCGAAATCGTGGTGGTATCCATGGGTGTGAAGCAGTGTGAAGAAACCCTGCGTACCGCCCTGGCCATGGGCGCCGACCGTGCCATTCTGGTAGAAACCGACGCCGAGCTGCAGCCGCTGGCTGTGGCCAAGCTGCTGAAAGCCGTGGCTGAAAAAGAACAGCCACAGCTGCTGATCGTGGGCAAACAGGCGATCGACGACGATGCCAACCAGACCGGCCAGATGGCTGCCGCCCTGCTGGGCTGGGGTCAGGGTACGTTTGCTTCCAAAGTGGACGTGGCAGCAGAAACCATCGACGTTACCCGCGAAGTGGACGGCGGCCTGGAAACCATCAAGCTGCGCCTGCCAGCCGTGGTGACCACCGACCTGCGCCTGAACGAGCCGCGCTACGTGAAGCTGCCAAACATCATGGCCGCCAAGAAAAAGCCGCTGGATAAAACCACCCCGGCCGATCTGGGCGTAGACGTGACCCCGCGCCTGAAAACCCTGAAAGTGGCCGAGCCAGCCAAGCGCTCTGCCGGTATCAAGGTTGCCAATGCTGCCGAGCTGGTAGCCAAACTGAAAAACGATGCAAAGGTGCTGTAAGCCATGGCTATTCTCGTTATCGCTGAACACGACAACCAGAGCCTGAAAGCAGGCACCCTCAATACCGTTACCGCCGCTGCCAAGCTGGGCGAGGTACACGTGCTGGTGGCTGGCCACAACGCTGGCGCCGCTGCCGACGCCGCCAAAGCCGTGGCCGGTGTGGCCAAGGTACTGGTCGCTGATAGCGCGGCCTACGCGCATGGCCTGGCTGAAAACCTGGCCCCGCTGGTGGTTGGCTTGGCGTCCGGCTACAGCCACGTGCTGGCCCCGGCGACCTCCTACGGCAAAAACCTGCTGCCGCGCGTTGCCGCGCTGCTGGACGTGGCCCAGATCTCAGACATTATCGCTATCGAGTCTGCCGATACCTTCGTGCGCCCGGTATACGCCGGCAACGTGCTGGCCACCGTGCAGTCTGCCGATGCCATCAAGGTGATCACTGTACGTACCACCGCTTTTGAAGCGGCGGCACAAGGCGGTGCGGCCAACGTGGAAAGCATTGCTGCTGCAGCAGATGCCACCCTGTCGTCCTTCGTGGGCCAGGAGCTGACCAAGTCCGACCGCCCGGAGCTGGGCGCTGCCAAGATCATCGTCTCCGGTGGCCGTGCGCTGGGTTCGGATGTGCAGTTCAAAGCCGTGATCGAGCCGTTGGCCGACAAGCTGGGCGCTGCCGTGGGTGCCTCGCGCGCTGCGGTCGATGCCGGCTACGCGCCAAACGATTACCAGGTAGGCCAGACCGGCAAAGTCGTGGCTCCGCAGCTGTACGTAGCCGTGGGCATTTCCGGTGCTATCCAGCACCTGGCCGGTATGAAAGATTCCAAAGTGATCGTGGCGATCAACAAGGATGAAGAAGCGCCGATCTTCCAGGTAGCCGACTATGGCATCGTAGGTGACCTGTTCACCGTGGTGCCGGAGCTGCTGGCTGAGCTGTCCAAGTAATACTGCTGTTTGAATTTGCTCACGATCCTGCGAGCCAAGGCGAGACAAGGCGTTTTTAACGCCGTATCGCCGACGCGTAGTGGGTTGTGAGCCGGTTCACCATAAAACAAGGCGTGGTGCTACGGTGCCACGCCACACAAGAAAGCCGGTTTACCGGTTCGTCTGGGGAAATGCACGCTGCCTGCGCCGCGTGGGCTTGCCATCAGCCGGATCGGTGACCGGTTTTTTTGCACGATGACGAGTTAATCGAGGAGTAATTTCATGATCTACAAGGCACCCGCCAAGGAAATCCGTTTTGCCCTGAACGAGCTGGCCGAGCTGCCCGCCGTGTGCAGCCTGCCAGGCTACGAAGACTGCTCGGTCGAGCTGGTTGACGCCATTCTGGAAGAAGGCGCCAAGTTTGCCGAAGGCGTGCTGGCCCCCATCAACAAGCAGGGCGACAAGGGCGCCAAATGGTCGCCGGATTTCACCGTTACCGCCGCCGAAGGCTTCAAGGAAGCGTGGCAGCAGTACGTGGAAGCCGGTTGGGTAGGCCTGCGTGCCCCGGCCGAATTCGGTGGCCAGGGGCTGCCGGCGCTGGTGGCCTTGGCCGCAGAAGAAATGTGGTGCTCGGCCAACCTGGCATTTTCGCTGGCACCGATGCTGACCCTGGGTGCCATCGAAGCCATCAACCACCACGCTTCCGACGAACTGAAAGCCGTCTACCTGCCGCGCATGTCCACCGGCGAGTGGACCGGCACCATGAACCTGACCGAGCCGCAAGCCGGCTCCGACCTGGCCCAGGTGCGCAGCAAGGCCATTCCGGTAGGCGATGGCAGCTACAAGATCAGCGGCCAGAAAATCTTCATCACCTGGGGCGAGCACGACATGGCGGACAATATTGTCCACCTGGTGCTAGCCCGTCTGCCCGATGCGCCTGCCGGTGTGAAAGGCATCTCGCTGTTTATCGTGCCCAAGTATCTGGTGAATGCCGACGGCAGCCTGGGGGCGCGTAACGACGTGCGCTGCGTGTCGCTGGAACACAAGCTGGGCATCCACGGCAGCCCCACCGCAGTGATGAGTTTTGGCGACGAAGGCGGCGCCATCGGCTACCTGGTGGGCGAGGCCAACAAAGGCCTGGGCTATATGTTCACCATGATGAACCACGCCCGCCTGGGTGTGGGTATCGAAGGTATGGCGGTGTCTGAACGTGCCTACCAGAAGGCCGTTGAGTACGCTCGCGACCGTGTGCAAAGCCGTGCGGTAGGCAGCCCGGACCCGGCCGGTGTCGCCATCATCCAGCACCCTGACGTACGCCGCATGCTGATGACCATGCGCGCGCAGATCGAGGCCCAGCGCGCGCTGGCCTTCTACGCCGCCGCCGCGCTCGACCGCGCCGCCCGTCACCCCGTGGAAAGCGAAGCCGCACGTAATCAGGCGCTGGTGAACTTCCTGATTCCTATCGTCAAAGGCTGGAACACCGAGCAGGCGAACGAGATCACCAGCCTGGGCATGCAGATTCACGGTGGTATGGGCTACATCGAAGAAACCGGCGTAGCGCAGTACTGCCGCGACGCGCGCATTACCGCCATCTACGAAGGCACCACCGGCATCCAGGCGCTTGACCTGATCGGTCGCAAGACCGCCAGCGAAAACGGCGCTACCGCACGCTGGCTGCTGGAAGAAGTACGCAGCACTGTGGCCAAGCTGTCGGCCGCCGGTTTCGACACCATTGCGGCCAACCTGGAAGCCTCTGCCAAGGATGCAGAGCGCTGCGTGGACTTTATCGTCGGCACCTTCGGTAGCCAGCCAGCGTTGGCCGCTGCCGGTTCGGTACCGTTCCTGAAGCTGATGGGCATTACGCTGGGCGGCTGGATGATGGGCCGTGCTGCGCTGATCGCCAAAGCACAGCAAGGCGACGAAGGCGTAGATGCCGACTTCCTGGTAGCCAAGCAGATTACCGCGCGCTTCTACGCCGAGCACCTGCTACCGCAAACCGGCGGCCTGGCCGCGGCCATCGTGAGCGGTGCCGATAGCGTGCTGGCACTGGACGCTGCATTGTTCTAATGCCTGCAGTCTTGTAGACCTGCAGCAACCAAGCCCCCTTTCAAATGACTGGGGGCTTTTCATATGCCGGCAATGCGGCTGGTGTAGGATGCTTGCCCATCCATGCTGCCTTCATTACTCTTCCACTTTTGGTCGTTTCCGGTACGTTCCTTTTATGTTCATGCCACAACGTGTCTTGCGCCAGGCGGCCCGCCTGCCTGCACTATTGCCCTGCTTGGCCGCACTGTTTGCCAGCTGGTGGCTGGTGGCGACTGTTATGGCCATGTTGCCTGGCACACCTACCCTGCGAGTGCTGGCGCAGCCACAGCCCGTGGCGGCGGCCGGGGCGGTCGCGCAGCAGTCGTGGTTTGGTGTGATGCAAGATGTGGTGGCCAGCCAGGTTGCCCCGCCGGTTAGCGTGCTGGGTGTATTGGGAGGAGGGCAGGGCTCGCGCCTGGACTTTGCCATCTTGCTGGAGAACGGCCAGAAAATTGCCGTGCGCGCTGGTGACAAAACCCCGGGGGGCTGGCTGCTCTTAAGGGTCAATGGCAGCGGGGTGGTGTTACGCCAGCCAGATGGTAGGGAGCTGAGTGTGGCGCTAAGCCGCCAGGCGGTGCCGGATGGTGCGCCCCCGAGCCAGATACCAGCGCAGCCGCAGCTGTTTGGCGCGCCCGCTGTGCAGCCGGCCATGCCCGCACCCGTGCCGCCGGCTGGCGAAGGGCAGCCGCCAAGGGAGGCGCCAGTCCAGAAGGACTGAGCGGCAGGCGGTAGTGTGTTTATCGAAGTTTTGCGTTGGCGATACGCTGGCGCATTAGCAGGTGTGGTGCAAGACGCCACGGTATCTGAACAATAGAAAAGCAGATCGATACAATCATGCAGATAGCCCGTTTGGCCGGTGCCCTGGCACTGGTGTTTGCTTGCCACGCTTTTGCCGCGCCCGACGAGCCGGTAATGCTGAACTTCGTCAATGTGGATATCGACACCGTGGTGAAGGCCATTGGCGAGATTTCCGGCAAGAATTTCGTGCTGGACCCCCGCGTGAAAGGCACGGTCAATATCGTGTCGGCGCGCCCGGTACCACGCGAGCTGTCCTACCAGATACTGTTGTCCAGCCTGCGCATGCAGGGCTTTAGTGCGGTAGAGGGCGACGGCGTGATCAAGATCGTGCCGGAGGCCGACGCCAAGCTGCACGCACGGGTGGGCAATGCGCGCCGTGGCGACGGCGACCGCCTGATTACCAAGGTATTTATCTTGCGCCATGGCAGCGCCAACCAGCTGGTGCCGGTGATTCGCCCCATTATTTCCCCCAATAACACCGTGGCCGCCATGCCGCAGGCCAATGCGGTGGTGGTTACCGACTACGCCGACAATATCCGCCGTATCGAAGCCATCATCGACAGCATAGAAAGTGCCAGCGCCGCCGACAGCATGGTGCTGCCGGTGAAGTATGCCTCGGCTATCGAGATGGCCAGCCAGCTTAACAAGCTATTGCAGGAAGGTAGCACCGGTGCGGCCAACGCTGCCGATGGTGGCCGTGTCACCATCGTGCCGGATGCGCGCAGCAATGTACTGCTGGTACGTGCGGACAGCAGTGGCCGCCTGGCCAAGGTGAAAAACCTGCTCACCCTGCTGGATCAGCCCAGCCAGGCCGGTGCCAATGTGCGCGTGGTGTACCTGCGCAATGCCGAAGCCACGCGGGTAGCGCAAACGCTGCGCAGCCTGCTCTCTGCCGATGCGCCTGCCGCCACTACCAGCGCGCCGGCTAGCAACCAGGCTGCCAGCGCGTCTGGCACCGCCAAGGCCACTGACAGTAATAGTGGCGCTCTGGGTAGCACTATCCAGGCCGATGTGGCCAACAACGCGCTGATCATGAACGTGCCGGACGCCATGTATCAGAACCTGCGCAACGTGATCGACATGCTGGACCGCCGCCGCGCGCAAGTGTTTGTCGAGGCGCTGGTGGTGGAGGTGTCTGCCGAGCGGGCACAAGAAGTCGGCATGCAGTGGCAGTCGCTCTCCGGCCTGGGCAATGGCGGTACCAGCGTGATCGGTGGCACCAATTTCCCGGCCACCGGCAACCCTGGCATTCTCAACGTGGCCACCGGCGGTACCGCGGGTATCAGCGCGCTGGCCGGCAGCAGTGGCCTGACGGTGGGCATCAGCAAGGGTACCGTCAATATTCTGGGGACCCAGATACTCAACCTGGGCCTGCTGGCCCGTGCGCTGGAAAAAGAAGCCGAAGGCAATGTGCTGTCCACGCCCAACCTGATGACCATGGATAACGAAGAAGCCAAGATCGTCATTGGCCAGAACGTACCGTTTCTCACCGGCAGCTACAGCAATACCGGTAACAGCAACGGCGGCAGCAGCGTGTCGTCGCCGTTCCAGACCTACGAGCGCAAGGACGTGGGCTTGACGCTGAAGCTGACGCCGCAGATTTCCGAAGGCGGCCTGGTGAAGATGAAAATCCTGCAGGAAGTGTCGTCGGTAGAAGAAACCAGCCGCAATAACCCCGCCGGCCTCACCACCAACAAACGTGCCATCGAAACCACCGTCACGGTGGACGATGGCAGCATCGTGGCCATTGGTGGCCTGATCCAGGAGTCGGTCAGCGACGGCGAAAACAAAGTACCGCTGCTGGGCGATGTGCCGGTGCTGGGCTGGCTGTTCAAGTACCAGCAAAAGCAGCGCAAGAAAACCAACCTGATGGTGTTCCTCAAACCCACCATCCTGCGTGACGATGGCAGCGCGCGCGGCCTGGCCAGCGACCGCTACGACTACGTAATAGGCGACCGCCAGCGCCAGGACGGCAAGCTGCCGCTGAACGCAGCCGACGCCTACCAGTCGTCGCCGGCCGGTGGCCTGCTGCAGCAGCTGCAGCAAAGCGGCCAACTACCGCAGCCCGCTAGCCAGGGCGTGGCCAAACCATGAGCGTAGCCCGTCACCCGGTGCTTGGTTTTGCCTTTGCCCGTAGCCAGCGCATCGTGCTGGAAGACGGCCCCGATGGCCGCGTGTTGCTGGTCGATAGCCAGACCCCGGCCAGCGCCATCAGCGAAGTGCTGCGCCTGCACGCAGCCCCCGATCAGGTGGAAACGTTGGCCGCAGACGAGCTGGACCGCCGCCTGTCCAGCCTGTACGCCAACCGCAGCGATGGCGCCGCCGGCGTGGTGGACGACATCGGCGACAGCCTGGACCTGAATGCCATGGTGGACTCGCTGCCCGAGGTGGAAGATCTGCTGGAGTCCGAAGGCGATGCGCCCATCATCCGTATGATCAACGCGCTGCTGACGCAGGCGCTGCGCGATGGGGCCTCCGACATCCATATCGAAGCCTTCGAAGACCGCAGCCTGGTGCGCTTTCGCCTGGATGGCACGCTGCGCGACGTGGTTACCCCGCACCGCGCCTTGCACGCCGCCATGGTGTCGCGCCTGAAGATCATGGCCAGCATGGACATTGCCGAAAAGCGCCTGCCGCAAGATGGCCGCATCTCGCTGCGCCTGGGCGGCCGCCCGGTAGACGTGCGGGTGTCCACGCTGCCCACCAGCCACGGCGAGCGCGTGGTGCTGCGCCTGCTGGACAAAGAAGCGGCGCGGCTGGACCTGGCCACGCTGGGCATGGCCGCCGACACGCTGGGGCGGGTGGATGGCCTGATTCGCCAGCCACACGGCATTTTGCTGGTCACCGGCCCCACCGGCTCCGGCAAAACCACCACGCTCTACGCCGCGCTATCGCGGCTGGACGCGCGCCACACCAATATCATGACGGTGGAAGACCCTGTGGAATACCACCTGGACGGCGTAGGCCAGACGCAGGTGAATACCAAGATCGACATGAGTTTTGCTAAGGCCCTGCGCGCCATCCTGCGCCAGGACCCGGACGTGGTGATGATCGGCGAAATCCGCGACCTGGAAACCGCGCAGATCGCGGTGCAGGCCTCGCTCACCGGCCACCTGGTGCTGGCCACGCTGCACACCAACGACGCTGCCAGCGCCATTACCCGCCTCACCGACATGGGCGTGGAGCCCTTTCTGCTTGCCTCCAGCCTGCTGGGTGTGATGGCGCAGCGCCTGGTGCGCCGCCTGTGCCCGCAGTGCAAGCAGCCGCACCCGCTGCCACTAGACGGCGAGCCCGGCGTACTGCACTACCGCCCCGCGGGCTGCCCGGCCTGCAGCAACAGCGGCTACCGTGGCCGTTACGGCGTGTACGAGCTGCTGCAGGTGGACGACACGCTGCAAAAGCTGATTCACGATCGCGCCAGCGAAGCCCAGCTGCGCGCCCACGCCACTGCCTGCGGCATGCGCAGCCTGCGCGACGACGGCTTGCGCTGGGTGCGTGGCGGCGAGACCAGCCTGGAAGAAATCCTGCGCGTGACGAGGAGCTGAGTTGGCCGCATTCAAGTACACCGCCCTCGATACAGCGGGCAAGGAGCACGGCGGCCTGCTGGAAGCCGACTCCGCCCGCGCTGCCCGCGCCCAGCTGCGCGAGCGCGGCCTGCTGCCGCTGGAAATCGACAGCGTGGCTGCACCACGCCAGGGTAGCTCGGTACTGGCGCGTGGCCTGCCGCGTGCCGAGCTGGTGATGTTCACCCAGCAGCTGGCGACGCTACTGGACGCCGGCCTGCCGCTGGAGCGCGCCCTGGCCGCCATCGCCGAGCAGAGCGAGCACCCGCGTACCCGTGCCGTGCTGGCGCAAATCCGTAGCGATATCCTGGAAGGCAAATCGCTGGCGCAGGCACTGGCCGGCGCACCCGCCGTATTCAATAGCCTGTACCGCTCGCTGGTGCAGGGCGGCGAGCAGTCTGGCCACCTGGGGCAGGTCATGGCCAAGCTGGCGCATTACCTGGACCAGCGCCAGCACACACAGCAGAAAGTAGCGCTGGCCATGGCCTACCCGGCGGTGGTCACCGTGGTGGCGCTGCTGGTCGTCAGTGGCCTGATGGCCTATGTGGTGCCGCAGGTGGTGAGTGTGTTTGCCCAGAGTAAGCAAACGCTGCCGCTGCTGACGCGCATGCTGGTGGCCAGCAGCCACTTTCTGCGCGACTGGGGCGTGGTGCTGTTACTGCTGATCGTCGCCGCCACCGCGGCCCTCTGGCGCATGCTGCAGGTGCCGGCGCTACGCCGCGCCTGGCACGGCCAACTGTTGCGCCTGCCGGTGATCGGCCGCCTGCTGCAGGCGCTGAATACCGCACGCATGGCCAGTACGCTGTCGATTCTGGTGGGTTCCGGCGTGCCGCTGCTGACCGCGCTGGACACCGCGCGCGGTATCGTCAGCCTTATCCCCATGCAGGACGCCATTGCCGACACCGCCAGCAAGGTGCGCGAGGGCATGGCGCTATCGCGTGCGCTGGGCAGTACGCGGCAGTTTCCGCCGGTGCTGATCCACCTGATCGGCAGCGGCGAAGCCAGCGGCCGCCTGGCCGACATGCTGGACCGTGCCGCGCTACAGCAGCAGCAAGAAGTAGAACGCAAGCTGGCCACCTTCACCACGCTGATGGAGCCCTTGCTGATTCTGGTGATGGGCGGGCTGGTGTTGCTGATCGTGATGGCCATCATGATGCCGATTATCGATATGAACCAGATGGTGAGGTAAGCGCCAGGCGCTGCCACCCCTCATCCGGTGGATGGGGGCGCCTGTACGCGGGGTAATGAATCAATACAAGGAGCAAGCATGAAACACATGAAACCCGCCGCCCAGCGCGGCTTCACCCTGATCGAGATCATGGTGGTGATCGTCATCCTGGGCGTGCTGGCCGCGCTGGTGGTGCCCAAGGTGATGAGCCGCCCGGACGAGGCGCGCATCGTGGCCGCCAAGCAGGACATCGGCGCCATGCTGCAGGGCCTCAAGCTCTATCGCCTGGACAACACGCGCTACCCCACTACCGAGCAAGGCCTGCAGGCGCTGGTAAGCAAGCCAGCCAGCGGCCCCGCCCCCAAAAACTGGAAGCCGGGTGGTTATCTGGAACGCCTGCCCAACGACCCGTGGGGCAACCCTTACCAGTACGCTGCGCCAGGTAGCCATGGCGAGGTGGATATCTGGAGCCTGGGCGCCGACGGCGAGCCTGGTGGCGAAGGCAACGACGCCGATATCGGCTCCTGGGCGCTGTAAACCGGCATGACGCGCGCAGGCTGCGGCCAACGTTGGCCGCAAGGCGGCTTTACGCTGATCGAGGTGATGGTGGTGCTGCTCATCATTAGTGTGATGGCCACCACCGTCAGCTTTAGCCTGCGCCCCGATACGCATCGCCAGCTGGAAGACGAAAGCTACCGCCTGGCGCGGGTGCTGGAACAGGCGGTGGACGCAGCCGAAATGGGCGAGGCGCTGGCGCTGGACTGGCAGGCAGGCGGCGCACGCTGGCGCGTGGCCGATAGCCAGGGTGGCTGGCAGCCCAGCGCCGATGCTTTCTTTGCCGACCATGCCTTGCCGGACGGGCTGCGTGGCGATAGCTTGCTGCAAGATGGCCGCCCGGCCAGCGGCCCGGTACGGCTGTGGCAGGATGGCCGCCCGCCGGCGCTGGTGTTGACCCTGCGCGGCGACAGCGGGGCGCGTAGCGTGACACTCTCGCCGGTCGGTACCGTCACGGTCGAGGCCACACCGTGAGGCGGCAGGGCGGTTTTACCCTGTTCGAGGTGCTGGTGGCGCTGGCCATCATGGCCGTGGCGCTGGCCGCCCTGCTGCGTGCCAGCGGGGTAGCGGCAGACAATAGCGAGCAGATGAAGCAGCGCATGATCGCCACCTGGGAAGCGCAAAACCAGCTGGCCCTGATGCAGGCGCGGCGCGAGTGGCCGGGCCCAGGCCTGCAGGAAGGCGAAATGGAAAGCGATGGCCGGCGCCTGCGCTGGGAGCGTGAAATCAGCGATACGCCAAACGGCAACTTCCGCAAAGTGGTGCTGCGCGTATTGCAGCCGGGCAGCCAGCGCTATGTGCTGGCCGAGATCACCGGCTTTGTGCGTAGCCCCGAGGTGCAGCCATGAGGCGCCAGCTCGGCATGACGCTGATCGAAATCCTGGTGGCCATGAGCCTGTTGGCCATCCTCACCGTGATGGGCTACCGCGCCTTTGGCAACCTGCTTAACGCGCGGGAGCACATCATGCAAACCGGCGAGCGCTGGGTGCAGCTGGCGCGTGTGTTGCGCCGGGTAGAAGCCGACCTGCAGCGCCTGCCGCGGCAAGCCGCTAGCGAGCAACAACAGCCTGCCCTGCAGCTGCAGCTGCAGCCAGCAGGACAAGGCCAGCAGCTGCTGCTACGGCTGGCCTCGTCGCGCTACCCGGACGGGCAGGAATACGTGCAATACCGCGCTGCAGCAGGGCTAGGCTGGCTGGCCGGCCCGGCCACCACCCCGCCCGATGGCGAGGCGCTGCCGCTACTGGCTGGTGACTACCGTGTGCAGTGGCGCGTGCTGGCCGCCAATGGCCAGTGGTACCCGCAATGGCCTGCGGCGGCGGCCGGTTCGCCGCACCCGCGCGCACTGGAAATGCGCGTGGTGGTGCCCGGTGATGAAACCATCCACCGTGTGTGGGCGCTGCCATGAAAACACAACAGCAAGGCATGGCCATCATCATGGCGCTGCTGATTGTGGCCTTGGCCGCTACCGCAGCCTCAACCGTGTTGTGGCAGCAAAGCCTGTGGTGGCGCCAGGCAGATAACGACCGTGCCCGTGCCGAAATCAGGCTGATTGCCGACGCAGGCGTGGGCTGGGCCGGGGATATTCTGGCATTCGACGCGCGCAGTAGCGGTGCGGTGGATTACCCGGGGGAGCTGTGGGCGCAGCCGCTGCCGCAAACCGAGGCGGAAAGCACCCGTATCAGCGGCCAGCTGTACGACGCGCAAGGGCGCTTTAACGTACACAACCTGCTGCTGCCGGATGGCAAAGAAGATGAAGCGCAAGTACAGCTGTACCGCCGCCTGCTGGCCCAGCTACAGCTGCCGCCGGCACTGGCCGACACCCTGCTGGACTGGCTGGATGCCGACGACGAGCAGCGCCCGCAAGGGGCCGAAGCCGCCTGGTATGCCGCGCAGCAGCCACCCTATGCCATACCACCGGCCGCCAGCCTGCAAAAGCTGGCACAGCTGCGCTGGGTCAAAGGTTACGACAGCCAAGTGCTGGCGAGGCTGGCCCCACACCTGGCGTTACTGCCGCAGCGTAGTGCCTTGAATGTAAACACCATCAGCCTGCCCCTGATGATGGCGCTGGTGCCCGGCTTGGGGCGGGGCCAGGCGCAGGCACTGATCAACCAGCGCACCACTACGTATTTCAAGGATAAGGCCGACTTTGGCCTGCGCCTTACCGGCGGTCTGGTGCCGCTGGCGGTGGCGTACGGTGTGCGTAGCGACTATTTTCTGCTGCAAAGTGAAATACGCCACCCGCGCAGCATGCTGCGGGTAGACGCTTTGCTGTTGCGCAATGAACAAGCCAGCAAGGTCTTGTGGCGAGAAGAGGGAGTGGTGCCGGTCACACCGGCCACCAACGGGGAATCATGAGTGTATTGAGACTATATCTGCGACCAGGCTGGCCCGATAGCGAGCCCGGCCTGCCGTGGGCGCTGCTGGCTAGCCAGGGCCAGTGCCTGCAGCAGGGCGATGGCAGCCCGTCCACCTGGCCGCGCGCCGACCAGCTGGAGCTAGTATTGCCTGCCGGCAGTACCCTGTTTACTGCTGTGGCGCTGCCGCTAGGGCGCGAGCTGAAGCCCGCGGTTATCGGCTATGCGTTGGAAGAGCAGCTAGCGAACGACCCTGCGGCCAACCTGTACGCCGTAGGCGGCAAGCTGGCCGATGGCCGCCGCAGTGTGGCGGTATGCGAGGCCGCGCCGGTACGCCGCGCCGTGGCCATGTTGCGCCAGCTGGGGCGGCTTGCCGACCGCATCGTGCCGGAAGAAACCCTGTTGCCGCTGCCCGCTGACGGGCAGTGGGTGCTGGCGGCACAGCCACAGGGCTGGCTGCTGCGTAGCGGGTTGGACGAGGCCAGCTTTTTGCCGGCGGCCAGTGCGGCGGTATTGCTGCCCAGGTTGGCCGCAACTGCGCCGCCAGCCGGGGTGTTGCTGTTGGGCGAGCGGCCAGCGGGTTTACCGGAGCAGTGGCCGGTACAGCAGGGCGAGGCCTGGCAATGGCAGCACGGGCGTGCCGTGGGGGTGAACTTTGCCCACGGCGAGTTGGCCGCAGACCGCCAATGGCGGGCGCTTGCCCCCACGCTAAGGCGTGCCGGCGTCATCGTCGCCGCCGTGGTGCTGGCGCAAACCTTGCTGGCTTGCGGGCAGTGGGGCTGGTACGCCTGGCAGAAGAAAAGCCTGCAGCAGCAGATCCGCCAGCAAGTGCAGCCGTGGGCGCCGCAAGCCGTGGCCGGCAGCAGCGCACTGCCCATGCTGCGGGCGGTAGACCGTTTGCGTGTCAGCCGCGGCCTGCCCGCGCGCGACGATATGGTGACCGCCATGGCGCAGCTGGCCGAGGTCAACCGCGGCCAACTCAAGCTGGTGTCGCTGCGCTACGACAGTGGCCGCCTGGCGTTCCAGGCGCCGGCGCTGACCACCGAACAGGCGCAAGCCTGGCAGGCGCAGTTGGCCGCACGGCAATGGCTGCTATCTAGCAGCCAGAATGAACAAGGGCAGCGTGAATGGGTACTGACGAGGGAGCCGGCATGAACAAGCTGACAACGCAGGCCATGCAGCGCTGGCAACAGCTTTCTGCCCGCGAGCAGCGGCTGCTGGGGCTGATGGCTCTGGTGCTGGGGGGCGCCTTGTTCTATCTGGCGCTGTGGGTGCCGGCGCACCAGCAGTCTGCCCGGCTGGCCAATAGCGTGGCCAGCCTGCAGGCCGAGGCGCGCCTGGTGGCCACGCTGGCTAGCGAGGCGCAAGGGCTGAAGCCACAGGCCGAAGTTGCACCGCTGCCTGCCGCCGAGCTACAAGCCATGCTGGCACCGCTGCTGCGTGACGCCGGCCTGGCCGGTTTGCAGTTGCAGGCCGAGGGCGAGTTTGGTGTGCGGGTACAGGGCGAGGTGGCATTTGACGACTGGGTGCGCGCCAGTGGCCAGCTGGCCGGCCAGCAAGTACGGGTACTGCGCCTGCAGGCCGACGCCACCACGCCTGGGCGGGTAAAGCTGGACGCCGTGCTGGTGCACGCAGGGGGTGAGGCATGAAGCGCGCATTATGGGTAGGGCTGGTGGCGGTGGGCTTGCTGTCTGCCGTGGCGCATCTGCCAGCCAGCTTGCTGGACGCCAGGTTGGCTGCGGCCACGGACGGGCGCTGGCGGCTGGCATCGGCCAAGGGCACCTTGTGGCAGGGTAGCGGCCAGCTGATGTACGCCGGTAGCCAGGGCGAGGTCTTGCCCATGAGCACGCTGGCCTGGCGCTGGCAGCCTGCCGCACTGCGCAGCCTGGCCATGCAGTGGGATATCGACGCCGACGGCCAGACCGGCAGCCTGCAGCTGAAAGCTGCTGGCATCGCGCTGCACAACCTGCAGCTGCAGCTGCCCGTGGCGGCACTGACGGGCTTTTCATCGAAATGGCACAGCGCGCGGCTGGGCGGCCAGCTACAGTTACAGCTGGGGCAGATGGCGTGGCAAGCCGGTCGTGTAGAAGGCCAGGCTGCGCTGGCCTGGGTGGCGGCCAGCTCGCCGCTGTCGCGCATCCAGCCGTTTGGCAGCTACGCGCTGGATGTACAAGGCCAGGGCGAGCAGGTGCTGCTGGCCATGCGTACCGTGCAAGGGCCGCTGCAAATCCAGGGGCAGGGGCGTTATGACGCCAATGGCTTGCAGTTTGCCGGCACGGCCAGCAGCGAGCCGGCGCAATACGAAGCGCTTAAACCGGTTTTATTGATGCTGGGCAAGCCGGATGGTCCAAATAGTGTCGCCTGGCGGCTAAATTGACGTTGGCGTCAAGCTGGTGGTGTGCGATTTCAAGTGCTTGTTTTTATTGAGTTGCGCAAAAAAATACCGGCCATATCATTGAAAAAACGCAAAGTCGCGGTATAATCGAAAAGTTTAACCGAACGGGACAAGCGCTGCGGCGTGGTGTCCCGTTTGTTATATAAGTGATTCAAAACACCATTATTTCAGGAGCCAGCCAGTGACAACCGTACCCGCGATTCTAGCCTTGGCTGACGGCACGCTTTTCAAAGGCGTAGCCATCGGAGCCAGCGGCCACACCGTAGGAGAGGTGGTATTCAATACCGCCATGACCGGTTATCAGGAGATCCTTACCGATCCATCGTATACCCGGCAAATCGTCACTCTGACCTATCCCCATATTGGAAACGTCGGCGCCAACTCGGAAGATACCGAGTCCGGCGCCGTTTTTGCATCCGGCCTGATCATTCGTGATCTGCCGCTGTTGCACAGCAACTTCCGCGCGGAAGACTCGCTGTCCGATTATCTGGTTAAGAACAACGTCGTCGCCATCGCCGACATCGACACCCGTAAACTCACCCGCATCCTGCGCGAAAAAGGTGCACAAGCAGGCTGCATCATGGCCGGTGAGATCGACGAAGCCCGTGCGGTAGAACTGGCCCGCGGCTTTGGCAGCATGGCCGGCCAGGATCTGGCCAAGGTCGTCAGCAGCAAGGAAGCCTACCAGTGGAACGTGCGCGAATGGCGCCTGGGCCAGGGCTACACCGAGCAGACCGACACCCCGTACCACGTGGTGGCCTACGATTTCGGCGTGAAGCACAACATCCTGCGCATGCTGGCCGAACGTGGTTGCAAGCTCACCGTGGTACCGGCCCAGACGCCTGCCAAAGACGTGCTGGCGCTCAACCCGAACGGTGTGTTCCTGTCCAACGGCCCGGGCGACCCGGAGCCATGCGACTACGCCATCACCGCCATCCGCGAGATTCTGGACACCAAGCTGCCGGTATTCGGCATTTGCCTGGGCCACCAGCTGCTGGGCCTGGCTACCGGTGCCAAAACGTCCAAGATGAAGTTCGGCCACCACGGTGCCAACCACCCGGTGCAAGACCTGGACAGCGGCCGCGTGATGATCACCAGCCAGAACCACGGTTTCCAGGTAGACGAATCCAGCCTGCCGGCCAACGTGCGCGTGACTCATCGCTCGCTGTTTGACCACACCGTACAGGGCATTGCGCTGACCGACCGCCCGGCATTCTCCTTCCAGGGCCACCCTGAAGCGAGCCCGGGCCCGGAAGACGTAGCCTATCTGTTTGACCGTTTCATCGCGGCCATGGCCGAGCGCGCCTGATCAGGAGCCCATCATGTTTGGCATAACCGACCTCACGACCTACATCCTCGGCACCATTTTCATCATTTTGCTGCCGGGCCCCAACTCGATGTATGTCTTGTCCGTGGCTGCCCAGCGCGGCGTGCGGGCCGGTTTTGCCGGCGCCGGTGGCGTGTTCACCGGCGACCTGATCCTGATGACACTGGCCGCCACCGGCGCGGCCGGCTTGCTGCAGACCAACCCGGCGCTGTTTGCCATCGTGAAATACCTGGGTGGCGGTTACCTGGCCTGGATCGGCCTGAACATGCTGAAAGGTGCCTGGCAGGGCTGGCGTAACGCCCGCCATGGCACTGCACCGCAAGGGGCTGCACAGCAGGTAGACGCCAGCAGCCCTTTCCGCAAGGCCATGCTGATCAGCCTGATGAACCCGAAAGCGATTCTGTTTTTCGTGTCGTTCTTCGTGCAGTTTGTCGACCCGGCCTACGCCTACCCGGCGCTGACCTTTGCCGTGCTGGGCGCCATCGTGCAGTGTTTCAGTCTGCTGTACCTGACCGTTGTGATTCTGGCGGGCAACCACCTGGCCGCCGCCTTCCGCCGTCGCCGCCGCTTGTCGGCAGCCATGGGTGGCTCGGTAGGGGCGATGTTCATTGGCTTTGGTGCCAAGTTGGCCGCAGCCAGTCTGTGAATTGAATAATTGAATTGAATTGAGCGATAACCATGCCTAAACGTACTGATATCAAGAGCATTCTCATTATTGGCGCTGGCCCGATCGTCATCGGCCA
>JAIXTB010000089.1 GCA_027484385.1 Neisseriaceae bacterium
ACCGGGTTTCATGGCGGCAATGGCCGCCGCGTCGATGATATGGCGCGTGGCCGGCAGCAGCGGCACGTGCAGGCTCAGCACATCGCTCTGCGCCAGCACCTGGGCCAGCGGGGCGTACTCGAAACCCAGCCGCGCCGCCAGCGCCGCATCCTGCTGCGGGTCGCAGGCCAGTACGCGCATGCCAAAACCACGGGCAATGCCGATGGCCGCCTCGCCGATACGGCCGGTACCGATCACGCCAAAGGTCTTGCCGTACAGATCAAACCCCACCAGACCATCCAGCGAGAAGTCCATCTCGCGCACGCGCACATAGGCTTTGTGGATGCGGCGATTCACTGCCAGCAGCAGCGCAAACGCATGCTCGGCCACCGCGTGCGGCGAGTAGGCCGGCACCCGCGCCACACGGATACCATGCTGGCGGCAAGCTGCCAGGTCCACACCGTTGAAACCGGCGCAGCGCAGCACTACCAGCTTGACGCCCAGTGCGGCCAACCTGGCCACCACGACAGCATCCAGCCTGTCGTTCACAAAGGGGCATACCGCGTCGTAACCGGCGGCCAGCTCTACCGTCGCGCGGTTGAGTCGTGGCTCGAGATAGCCCAGCGTATGGCCAAAGCGGGCGTTGGCCAGGTCCAGCGCCATGCGGTCGTAGTGTTTGGTATCAAATACGGCGATTTTCATAGGTGTTCCTGCCAAGCCAAAACGCCATCATGCCGTAGCGCTGGCAGCCACGCCAGCGTGCCAGGCAGTAGCCAACACACGGTTAACCGCCGGTAGCTGTGCCGGCTAAGGCTTGGCGGTAGCGGCGTCGTCGTGGCGTTGCTGGCTTACCCAGATCAACTGGCTGGTATCAAAGCCCAAAGCCCGTGCCTGCTGCAGCAGCGGTGCTGTCACGGCCTCCGGCAGGCTGCGCTCGCGCGCCAGCAGCCACAGATAGCTGCGATCATTGCCCGCCACCATCGCCCAGCGGTAGGCCGGGTCCATGGCGACCACGTGGTAGCCGCCGTAAAACGGCCCGAAAAACGATACTTTTAACGAAGCCGTAGTGGGGTCAGCATTGAATAGCGCACGCCCCAGCGCCTGCTTCCAGCGCCCGGTTGCCGTATCGTAGCCACGGTTCAGTACCGCCAGGCTACCGTCTGGCTGCAAGGTGTAGCGGGCCGAGACATCGCTCATACCGCGTTCGAAGCTGTGGTCAAGACGGGCTATTTCGTACCACTGCCCGCTGTAGCGTTGTACGTCAAAGCCACTGACAGGCTGAATGCCCTGGGGTGGCAAGGTACTGCACGCAGCAAGCGATAGCAGCATGGCGGCGGCGGCACCCAGCCGGGACAAACGGGAAAGCAGCATGACGGTCTCCTTTGGGCGCCTGGCGCCCGGTAATGTGGCCAGAGGGGGAGTTTGTTGTTGCAACACAGCACCAAGACAGCTTGTGCCATGCCTGCTACCGCTTGGCAAGCTGGCAACAGTGCCCTGCCTGCCCACTATCTGATCGCACGCTTCGGTGCGCTGCGCAAGCGATATCGCAGGCAAACGGCAGCGCAGGCCAAAACCGCCACGCCGGCACAGTTGCCAACCCGATCTGGCACCATGCATAGCCAGCCGGCTCATGCTGGCGTGCAGCCGTCAACTTTCCATGCGGACCAGCTTGATCTCCTCGTCAAACAGCGTGTGCAGCACCGGCTGGTGCGTCACCGCCAGCACCGTGCTGTCGGGTAGCGCATCACGCAGGGCACGCAAGCAGGCTTGCGCCGAGGCGTCGTCCAGCTGGTTGGTGGCTTCATCCAGAATCAACAACGCAGGCTGCTGCAGCATGGCGCGCAATAGCGATACCCGTTGCTGCTCGCCACCGGACAGCACCCTGCCCCAGTCAGCCACCTCGTGCAGGCGCTCGGTCCATGCGGCCAACCCTAGCGCCACCAGCGCATGTCGCAGTGGTGCCTCTGGCCACGGCTGCAGCGCCGGGTAGCTCAACAGCTGCGCCAGGCTGGCGCGGAACAGATACGGCTGCTGCGGCAGGATCAACACATCGGTCTGCGTGCAATGCTCCCCGCGGTAATAGGGCCAGATGCCTGCCAGCGTACGGATGAGCGTGGACTTGCCCACACCGCTGGGGCCGTCCAGGCGAACCCAGCGCCCGGCGGCCACGTGCTGGCTCAGGGCCTGCAGCATGGGGCGGCCATCGGGGTAGCACACCTGTAGCTGTTGCAGCTGGACACCCGATGCCCCGCCCGGCGCGGGGGCCGGCTGCGGTGCCAGGCTGCGCGCTGCTTCCAGGCTGCTGACAAACTGGTGCAAACGCTGCACCGAGGCCGACCAGCGCGCCAGCTCGTCGTAGGCACGCACAAACCAGCTCAGCGCATTGCTCACCTGCATGAAGGCAGAGTTCACCTGCATCAGCCCGCCCAGCGTCAGCGACTTGGACAAAAACGCCGGCAGCGCGGCAAACAGCGGGACCATACTATTGATGTAGTTGTAGCTGGTGCTGAACAGCCCCAGGTTGCGCTCGCGCTGCATCATGCGGTACCAGTTGGCCGCAATGCCGGCAAAATCGTCGGCCACGTGGCGGCGTGCCCACGGCTCGCCACCGTACAGCGCGATCTGCTCGGCGTGTTCGCGCTGGTGGCGCAGCGTGCTGCGCAAGTCAGCCTCGCGCTGTTGCTGCTGCACGTTCAGCCGTGTCAGCTCGCTGCCTATCCAGTGCGTCAGCACCGCGCCAAACAGCGCGTAGCCCAGGGCAAACCACAGCAGGTAGCCGGGCACAACCAGCTGGCTATCGCCCCACGGCAGGGTCAGGTCGCTGGACAGCTGCCACAGGATGAACACAAACGACAGCAACTTGGCCACCGCCGACACCAGCGAGCGCAGCAGGTCGATACTATCGGTGACCAGCAGGTTCACGTCTTCGGCAATGCGCTGGTCGGGGTTGTCCGGCTCGCCGTACAGGCCCAGGCGGTAAAAGGCGCGCTCGCCCAGCCAGGCGTCCACCAGCTGGCGCGTCATGGCTTCGCGCCAGCGCAGGATCAGCAGCTTGCGCACCCAGTCCAGCGCCACCGCCACCACCACGGCGGCGCTGATCAGCAGGCAGTAACGCCCCAGCAGCGGGTAGATGCGCGGCGTGTCCAGCGCGCCCAGCGCGTCGTAGAAGTCCTTGTTCCAGAAGTTCAGCCATACATTCATCTGCACCAGGATCAGCCCCATGCCGAGGATGGCCAGCAGTAGCAGCCAGGCTAGCCAGTTATGGCGCGAGCGCCAGTACGGGGCGGCCAGCTGCCAGAATTGACGCAGGGTATTCAAGGTTGGGTCTCCATCAGTTTGGGGTCAGGCAGGGTCAGCAATAGCGCCAGGTTCTGATCCAGGCGCAGGCCAGCAGCCAGCGCGCGTACGCTGGCCGCGTCCAGCGTGCTGCCCAGGCTGGCGCTGTGTGCCAGGTAGCGGGTGTCGCCGTAGTGGCGCACGCTGAGCTGCAGGCGGTTGAAGCGGCTATCGTCGTCGTTCAGGCGGGCGCTGGCTTGTTGCTGGCCATAAGCCAGTGCCGGCAAGAGCGCAGCGTCGTCCAGCGCGGCAGCCGGCTGCGCCAGGATGGCGTCTACGCGCGCCAGCAGCTCGTGCAGCCGCGACGGGTCGGTGGTGAACTGCCACTCGCTTTCCAGGCGGTCGGTATCGGGGTTGAGCTTCAGGCTGAACTGCACGCTGTACACGCCGGCCGCCTCTTCGCGCAGTGACTGGCGCAAGGCGGCATGCAGCGCGCGCCCCAGCGTGGCCACCTGCAGCGCACGTTCGCCCTGCCACGGCATGGGCACGCTGCCGTAGGCCTGTACCCGCGCCACAGGCTCGCGCGCGATGGCGTGCCGGCTTTCAAAGCGGCCCGGCAGCGGTAGCAGCGCACTGGCGGTGACAGCGTCTGCGCGGCGCGGTATCGGCGCCAGGTAAAGGTTGGCCGCCGCCACCACTTCGGCCTCGCTGGCGGCACCGCTCAGGTAGTGAGTCACCGGCCGTGCTGCCAGCTGCTGCCACAGCGCACGCAGCCCGGCCGGGGTTTGCCGCTGCAGCGCGGCCACGGTGGGGGCCTGGTCGGCAGCGGTTTGGGCATAGCGCAGCTTATCCAGCGCGGCGTAGGCCTGGCTGGCGGCACTGCTGTCGCGGCCCAGGCTGTCTTGTTGCAGGCGCAGCAGCGCCGGGTCGATAGCAGCGTGCAGCTGGCGCGTCTGGTAGTAGTGCCACAGCGTGGCCAGCTGCTCGGGCGTGACGCTCGCTTGCTGGGTCAGCAGCTGGCTGCTTTGCGACTGCGACAGGCTTAAGCGCTTGGCCTTCTCCCACGCACGCAGCTGCGCGGTTTCCCAGCCGGCCGGGCCGCTGGCTGCGGCCAACTGTGCGGCCAGCTGCCACTGCCAGCCGTCGGCACCGGGCAGGCGGTAACCAGCGCCCGATTCTGCGACATAACGCAGCTTGCCATCCTGGTTGGCACGGTACTGCCACACCAGGCGGTCGCCATTGGTCAGCTGCCACATGGCCACCTGCTGCGCGTCGTCGCGCCACAGCAGCGTGCTGCCGGCTGCCGGTAGCGCAGGCGGCAGTTCGGGCAACGGCACGGGGGCCGGCACCGGCGGCTGCGGCACGGCGGGCAAGGCTTTGGCGGCGATGTCTGCCTGCAGCGCCCGTACCTGCTGCGGTGTGGGCAGGGGTACAGGTTTGAGGCCGGGCGCCATCATGAACAGCAAGCGGTCCGGGCTGAGCAGCCAGCCGCGCAGGTGGGCGATGATGTCTTCGTTGCTGATGCCCGCCAGAATGGCTTCGGCCATCGGGCCTTTCTGTGCCGG
>JAIXTB010000288.1 GCA_027484385.1 Neisseriaceae bacterium
ATGCCGCTGCCGTTGTCGGTAACGCGAATCAGCTTGATGCCGCCCTGGGCCAGGTCCACGGTGATTTTGCTGGCGCCGGCGTCCAGGCTGTTTTCCAGCATTTCTTTCAGTGCCGATGCCGGGCGCTCGACTACCTCGCCGGCAGCGATCTGGTTAACCAGGTGGTCGGGCAGTTTCTTGATGCGTTTCATGCGCTGAAGCTCTAGGTTGGCAACAAAAACAAAATCAAAAACATTTTTGTCACGACAGACACGGAAAGTCTTTCTATGGCGGCGAAAACCACGAAACCATACGAAAGACGTGTCGGCTGTGGCCGGCGGGTATTACCAGTGCGCTGCTTGCCAGGCCTGTGGTGTGTTTCCGTGTTGTTTGTATGTTTCTGTGGCTAAAGGGTTACGTGGTTTTCGTGGCAAAAAATCAGGCTTTGCCCGTCACCCGCCGGTGGCGGATGACCTCGATGATGCCGGGCAGCATGGACACGATGATGATGCCGAAGATCAGGTATTCCAGGTTTTTGCGCACAAAGGGCAGGTTGCCAAAGAAGAAGCCGGCATAGGTAAAGCCGATTACCCACAGCAGCGCGCCGATCACGTTGTAGCTCAGGAACTGGCGGTACTCCATGCGGCCGATACCGGCCACAAACGGCGCAAAGGTACGCACGATGGGTACAAAGCGGGCAAAGATGATGGTCTTGCCGCCATGTTTTTCGTAAAAAGCGTGCGTCTTGTCGAGATAGGACTGCTTGAGCAGGCGTGGAAAGCGCGCAAACAGTTTCATGCCGGCGTGGCGGCCAATGGCGTAATTGACGCCGTCGCCCAGAATGGCGGCCACGATCAGCAGGGCCACCAGCAGGTGAACGTTCATCTGGCCCATGGCAGCCAGGGCACCGGCTACGAACAGCAGCGAGTCGCCGGGCAGAAAAGGTGTCACCACCAGGCCGGTTTCGCAGAACACGATCAGGAACAGGATGAAATAAATCCATGGCCCATAGTTGGCCGCCAGGGTGGCCAGATGGGTATCGATGTGCAGGATGAAGTCGATCAGGAAGGTAATCAGTTCCATGGTCTTATTTGGCAGTGGCTGGCAGGGCAAGGCTGCGAGGTAACCCGGCTTTGTCAGACACCGTAGCAAGGTTGGCCGCATGGTGCGGCCAACCTTGTATCGCGGAATGGGGCCAGAGGCCTTACACCACCGCTTCTTCTTTCGGTTTCACTACTTTCACCATGTGCTCGCGCGTGGTGCCCAGCGCCAGCGCCAGCGGGCTGGCCACCAGTACCGACGAGTAAATACCGAACACGATGCCGATGGTCAGCGCCATGGCAAAGCCATGCAGCGCCGGGCCGCCGAACAGCAGCATGGACAGCACCATGGTTTCGGTCGAGCCGTGGGTGATGAAGGTGCGGCTCATGGTGGCGGTAATGGCGTTGTCGATGACCTCGGCCGTGCTCTTGCCACGCATGGCCGGGCGGCGGAAGTTCTCACGGATACGGTCGAACACCACCACCGATTCGTTCACCGAGTAGCCCAGCACCGCCAGCACGCCGGCCAGCACGGTCAGGCTGAACTCCCACTGGAACAGTGCAAAGCAGCCCAGGATGATCACCACGTCGTGCATGTTGGCAATAATTGCCGACAGTGCCAGGCGCCACTCAAAGCGGATAGCCAGGTAGATCACGATGCCCACGCACACCAGCAGGATGGCGGTAAGGCCATGCGACACCAGCTCTTCGCCCACGCTGGGGCCGACAAACTCCACCTTGCGCAGCTGTACGCTGGCGTCACCGGCTTTCAGCAGGCCCATCACCTGTTCGGACAGCTTGGCCGAGCTGACGCCCGCCTTGCTAGGCAGGCGGATCAGTACGTCACGGCTGGTGCCCAGGCTTTGTACCTGCACCTCGCCGACCTTCAGGGCTTCCACGCGGTGGCGGATATCCCCCAGGTTGGCCGCTTGCTGGTACTGCACTTCCATCACGGTACCGCCGGTGAACTCCACCGACAGGTTCAGGCCCTTGGTAAACAGGAACACCACGGCCAGGATAAAGGTCACCAGCGAAATGGTGGTGGTGAGCTTGCCGTAGCTCATGAACGGGATATCCCGTTTGATGCGGAAAAACTCCATCTCTCAGATCCTTATTTGTTGTCCGGCTTCCATACCTGGCCGATGGAAATCGACGTCAGGCGGCGGCGGCGGCCGTACCACAGGTTAACCACGGCACGCGATACCAGTACCGCAGAGAACATGGAGGTCATGATGCCCAGGCAGTGCACCACGGCAAAGCCGCGTACCGGGCCGGAGCCGAAGATCAGCAGTGCCAGGCCGGCAATCAGCGTGGTCACGTTCGAATCCAGAATGGTGGCCCAGGCGTGGCCGTAACCGGCCTGGATGGCCGACTGCGGCGGCACGCCGTTACGCAGCTCTTCGCGGATACGCTCGTTGATCAGCACGTTGGCGTCGATGGCCATACCCAGTGTCAGCGCGATCGCGGCGATACCTGGCAGGGTCAGTGTGGCCTGCAGCATGGACAGCAGCGCCACCAGCATGAACAGGTTGGCCGCCAGCGAAATGACCGAAATCACACCGAATACACCGTAGTAGATCGCCATGAACACGGCGATGGCGGCAAAACCCCACAGGGTGGAGTGGAAGCCTTTTTCGATGTTTTCCTTACCCAGGCTTGGGCCGATGGTGCGTTCTTCGATGATGTTCATCGGTGCCGCCAGCGAGCCGGCGCGCAGCAGCAGGGCCACGTCGTTGGCTTCGGCCGGGTTCATGCTGCCGGAGATCTGTACGCGGCCACCGCCGATTTCACTGCGGATCACCGGGGCAGTCACCACTTCGCTGCGGTTTTTCTCTACCAGCACCATGGCCATGCGTTTGCCGATGTTTTCGGCAGTCAGCGTGCGGAAGATCTCGGCGCCGGTGCTGTCCAGGCCGATGTCGACCGAGGCGCCACCGTTCTGGTCAAAGCCTGGCTGGGCGGAGTTGATGTTGTCGCCGGTGAGCTCGACATCTTTTTTCAGCAGGATCTTGCTGGTGCCGCGCGAGGTAGCTTCGTCCAGCAGCTCGTAGCCAGCTGGCGTGTTGCCGGCCAGGGCTTCGGCGACCTTGCCCTGGTCGTCTTCCACCATGCGTACTTGCAGCGTGGCGGTACGGCCCAGGATGTCCTTGGCTTTGGCGGTGTCCTGCACGCCTGGCAGCTGCACCACAATGCGGCTAGGGCCGGCTTGCTGGATCACCGGCTCGGCCACGCCCAGCTCGTTCACCCGGTTGTGCAGGGTGTTGATGTTCTGCTTCACGGCATCGCTCTGGATGCGGGTGATTTCTTCCGGCTTCAGCGTGAGTGTCAGGCGGAAGTTGGTGTCATCGCTATTGAACGTGACCGCTGGCAGGGTACGCGCCAGCTTGTCGGCGGCGGCTTTCAGCGTGTCGGCATCACGCAGCTGTACTTCCAGCGTGGTATCGCCTTGGCGCTTGATGGCACCGTAGCGGATCTTGGCAGCCTTCAGCTCGCGGCGTACGTCGCCGGCGTAGCGTTCCATGGTTTTTTCCACGGCGGCCTTCATATCCACTTCCAGCAGGAAGTGCACGCCACCACGCAAGTCCAGGCCCAGGAACATCGGGTTGGCGTGCAGGCGGGTCAGCCATTCGGGCGAGGCGGGTAGCAGGTTCAGGGCAATGATGTAGGTATCACCCAGCGCTTGCTGGATGGCATCGCGTGCCTTGATTTGGGTGTCCGGGTCCTTGAAGCGCACTTTCAGGCTGGTGCCGTCCAGGAAGATGCCTTGCGGGGCAATGCCTTGCTGCTTCAGGGTGGTTTCGATGCGGGCCATCAGCGCGGTGTCTACCGGGGTGGACTGGCGCGTGCTGGAAATCTGGACCGCTGGCGTTTCGCCAAAGAAATTGGGCAGGGTGTAGATCGTGGCGGTGATCAGCACCAGCGCAATCAGTAGGTATTTCCAGATCGGGAAGCGGTTCATGGAAGGCTTGACAGGAAAAGGGCCGCCAGGGCGGCCCGGGGGGTTACAGGGACTTGATCGTGCCTTTTTCCAGCTTGGCACCAACGGCACCGCGCTGTACGTTGATTTCCACGCCGTTGGCGATTTCCACGGTCAGGTACTGGTCACCGCATTTGGTCACGCGGCCGATAATGCCACCCTGGGTCACGACTTCGTCGCCTTTCACGATCTCGGACAGCATCTTCTGGTGTTCTTTCATTTTCTTTTGCTGCGGGCGAACCAGCAGGAACCAGAACAGAATGAAGATCACGATCATCGGCAGGAACTGCATGATGTCAAACGCTGCGCTGCCGGTGTTGGCGAAAGCCTGGGGGATAAACATTCGGGTCTCCCTATTTATCGAGTTGCGAGTGGGTTGATGATTGTGGCAAGTGGGGCATTGTAGCCACGGCCGGGCTACTTTCCAACCGTGCTAAAGGTTGGCCGCAAACAGCCTATGACTGCGGCCAACCCGGTCAGTTCGCCAATCAGCTTACGCCACGTGCGCGGCGTTCGTGGAAGCTGGCTTTCCAGTCTTCGAAACGGTCGGCGTCGATGGCGTCGCGCATCTCCTGCATCAGCACCTGGTAGTAGTGCAGGTTGTGGATGGTATTGAGGCGCGCGCCGAGGATTTCGCCGGTGCGGTGCAGGTGGTGCAGGTAGGCACGGCTGAAGTGGCGGCAGGCGTAGCATTCGCATTGCTCGTCCAGCGGCTTCTTGTCGTCCTTGTAGCGTGCGTTCTTGATCTTGATATCGCCCCACTGGGTAAAGATCCAGCCATTGCGCGCATTGCGGGTAGGCATCACGCAGTCGAACATGTCGATACCGTTGGCCACGCCGTGCACCAGGTCTTCCGGTGTGCCCACACCCATCAGGTAGTGTGGCTTCTCGGCCGGCAGCATGTCCTTCAGCTCGGTCAGCATGCGGTACATTTCCGGCTTGGGCTCGCCCACCGACAGGCCGCCAATGGCGATACCGTCAAAACCGATATTCATCAGGCCTTCCAGCGACTCCTGGCGCAGGTCGCGGTACAGGTTGCCCTGTACGATGCCGAACAGCGCATTCGGGTTTTTCAGGTCATCAAAGGCGCGGCGCGAACGCTCGGCCCAGCGCAGGCTCATGCGCATGGATTTGGCGGCGGTGGCGTGGTCTACCTGGCCTGGCGTGCACTCGTCGAAAATCATCACGATGTCCGAGTTCAGCACTTTCTGGATTTCCATGGATTTTTCCGGCGACAGGAACAGCTTGTCGCCGTTGACCGGGCTCTGGAAGGTAACGCCTTCTTCGGTAATCTTGTTCAGCGCGCCCAGGCTGAAAACCTGGAAGCCGCCGGAGTCGGTCAGAATGGGTTTGTCCCAGCCAATGAACTCGTGCAGGCCGCCAAATTTTTCAATGATGTCCAGCCCCGGGCGCAGCCACAGGTGGAAGGTATTGCCCAGAATGATCTGGGCTTTGATGTCCAGCAGCTCGTGCGGGCTCATGGCCTTCACCGAGCCGTAGGTACCCACGGGCTGGAATACCGGTGTTTCTACCGTACCGTGGTTGAGCTCCAGCGTGCCGCGGCGTGCGCCGCCCGAGGTTTTGTGCAGGGTAAACTTCAGCATGTGCTTGATATCATTCATCTGAATCTGAAAATTAGCCCGCCAGTATACACCCCGCTGGCAGCGATTGCCTGCAGTTTGCTTGCCAGCGCGGGCTTTAGACGCTAATATCTTTATTCCTGACAACAGGCACGTAGCTCAGTTGGTTAGAGCACCACCTTGACATGGTGGGGGTCGTTGGTTCGAATCCGATCGTGCCTACCAGAATATCTGTATTGGAGTATCACCATGTTCAAACGAACTACCACCACCCGTACCTCGAGATAATTCCGAGCCAGTACGGGGGCCTTTTACACAGTAAAGGGATACTCCATGCAAACAAAAAAGTGCGGCTCGAGCCGCACTTTTTTTTTGGTTTTCGTCTGTCCACCTTCTGATTAAGCTGGAGTTGCTATGCCTGACATTCGCCTGCCCGACGGTTCCATCCGTTCCTTCGACCAGCCGGTAACGGTGTACGAAGTGGCTGCGTCCATCGGTACCGGTCTTGCGCGTGCGGCGCTGGCTGGTCGCGTGGACGGCCAACTGGTTGATACCTCCTACCGTATTGCGGCCAACGCTGATCTGGCCATCATTACCGAGAAAGATGCGGACGGCCTGTCCATCATCCGTCACTCTACCGCCCACTTGCTGGCCTATGCGGTAAAAGAGCTGTTCCCGGAAGCCCAGGTCACCATCGGCCCGGAAATCGAAAACGGCTTCTACTACGACTTTGCCTACAAGCGCCCGTTTACCCCGGAAGACCTGGTGGCCATCGAGAAAAAGATGCAGGAGCTGGCCAAGAAAGACATTCCGGTCGAGCGTTACGAGCTGTCCCGTGACGACGCTGTGGCTTACTTCAAGGGTATCGGCGAGGCTTACAAGGCCGAAATCATTGCGTCCATTCCGGCTGACCAGGTGCTGAGCCTGTATCGCGAAGGCGAGTTCACCGACCTGTGTCGCGGCCCGCACGTGCCGTCTACCGGCAAGCTGAAAGTATTCAAGCTGATGAAGGTAGCCGGCGCCTACTGGCGCGGCGACAGCAATAACGAAATGCTGCAGCGTATCTACGGCACAGCCTGGACCAAGAAAGAAGACCTGGAACAGTACCTGCACATGCTGGAAGAGGCGGAAAAGCGCGACCACCGCAAGCTGGGCAAGCAGCTGGACCTGTTCCACCTGCAGGACGAAGCACCCGGCATGGTGTTCTGGCACCCCAAAGGCTGGGCGCTGTGGCAGAGCATCGAGCAGTACATGCGTAAAACGTTGGCCGCAGCCGGCTATCAGGAAATCCGCACCCCGATGGTGATGGACCGTGTGATGTGGGAAAAATCCGGCCACTGGGAAAACTACCGCGAAGGCATGTTCACCACCGAGTCGGAAAAACGCGACTACGCCGTGAAACCAATGAACTGCCCGGGCCACGTACAGGTGTTCAACAGCGGCCTGCGCTCTTACCGCGACCTGCCGATGCGCCTGGCCGAGTTTGGCGCCTGCCACCGCAACGAGCCGTCCGGCGCGCTGCACGGCATCATGCGTGTGCGCGGCTTTGTACAGGACGATGCGCACATTTTCTGTACCGAAGACCAGATCATCAGCGAAGCCAAGGCTTTCAACGAACTGACCATGTCGGTGTATCAGCGCTTCGGTTTTGACAAGGTGTCGGTCAAGCTGTCGCTGCGTCCGGAAAAATACGCTGGCGATCTGGAAACCTGGAACCGTGCCGAGGAAGGCCTGCGCGAAGCACTGCGCGCCTGCGGTATCGAGTGGGAAGAGCTGCCAGGCGAGGGCGCTTTCTATGGCCCGAAAATCGAATACCACATCAAGGATGCGCTGGGTCGCTCCTGGCAGTGTGGTACCCTGCAGCTCGATTATGTGCTGCCAGAGCGCCTGGACGCCGAATACGTGTCCGACGACAACAGCCGCAAACGCCCGGTGATGCTGCACCGTGCGGTGCTGGGCTCGCTGGAGCGCTTTATCGGCATCCTGATCGAAAACCATGCTGGCGCCTTCCCGCTGTGGCTGGCACCGGTGCAAATGGTGGTGATGAATATCACCGGTTCGCAGGCCGAATACGCCACGAATGTTGCCGCGACATTGCGTAAACATGGCTACCGCGTTGATCTTGACTTGAGAAACGAAAAGATCGGCTATAAAATCCGCGAGCACAGCCTGCAAAAGCTTCCGTATCAGATCGTTATCGGCGATAAAGAAATGGAAGGCGGGCTGGTTGCCGTGCGCGCCCGGGGCGAAGACCTAGGCCAGATGCCACTCGACGCGTTCATCCAGCAGCTTGATGCTGCCATGGCGCAGGTTTAACGCACGGATACGATGAATTTCTTTAGGAGTAATTGCTATAGCTCAGGAACGTGAACCACGGATCAACGGTGAAATTACCGGCCGTGAAATCCGCTTGGTAGGTGAAGAAGGCGAACAACTCGGTATCGTGACAGTGCGTGAAGCACTGGCGATGGCCGAAGAGCGCGAAGTTGATCTGGTCGAGATTTCCCCGACAGCCCAGCCGCCTGTGTGCAAACTGATGGACTACGGTAAGTTCAAATACCAGCAGTCCAAAAAGAAGCACGAAGCCAAGCTGAAGCAGAAACAGATCCAGGTTAAGGAAATCAAGTTCCGCCCTGGTACGGACGATGGCGACTACAACGTCAAGCTGCGTAGCCTGATCCGCTTCCTGACTGAAGGCGACAAGGCCAAGATCACGCTGCGTTTCCGTGGTCGTGAAATGGCTCACCAGGACATCGGCCTGGCACTGCTCAAGCGTGTCGAGGCGGATCTGGCAGAAGTAGGGACTGTCGAGCAGTTCCCGAAACTGGAAGGTCGCCAGATGGTAATGATGATTGCCCCGAAAAAGAAATAATCGGTTATAATCATCGACTTCAACACGGCAGGTTCGCCTGCCGTGTTGATTTTGTAAGCCGGAAACAGCTTGCAACAAAAGCGTGACGCAGTGGTTTCAAGTGCCGGTGGCCACCCTGTGTCTAATCTAATGAAATTCAGCAGGAGATTTCCATGCCGAAGATGAAAACCAAATCGAGCGCGAAAAAGCGTCTCAAAGTGCTGGGCAATGGTGGCGTTAAGCGCTCCATGGCTTTCAAACGTCACATCCTGACCAAGAAAACCACCAAGAGCAAACGTCAACTGCGTGGTACCACCATGGTTCACGCTACCAACATGGCTTCTGTACGCGCCATGATGCCT
The DNA here is from genome assembly GCA_027484385.1 of Neisseriaceae bacterium. Taxonomy (GTDB): domain Bacteria; phylum Pseudomonadota; class Gammaproteobacteria; order Burkholderiales; family Chromobacteriaceae; genus Vogesella. The sequence goes on from JAIXTB010000288.1 coordinate 8,790, forward strand.
TACGCCTAAGGAGACCTGAAGAATGCCACGCGTAAAACGCGGTGTAACCGCACGTGCTCGTCACAAGAAAATCCTCGCCCTGGCGAAAGGCTATCGCGGCCGTCGCAAGAACGTCTATCGCATCGCCAAACAGGCGGTGATGAAAGCCGGTCAATATGCATACCGCGACCGTCGTCAGAAAAAGCGTCAGTTCCGTCAACTGTGGATTGCCCGTATCAACGCAGCTGCTCGTGAAAACGGCCTGCCATACAGCAAATTCATGAACGGCCTGAAGAAAGCGCTGATCGAAATCGACCGTAAGGTTCTGGCCGATCTGGCCGTGTTCGATAAGCCGGCATTTGCGCTGATCGTTGAAAAAGCGAAAGCCGCCCTCGCTTAATCGCAGGACACTAAAAAGGGAGGCTTATGCCTCCCTTTTTTTTCGGTTTACTCCCCATGAAGAATGCTGATTCGAGCGGCTGCGCTCCGGTCAGTTTTCTTACGCATACTGGTGCGACCCATGAGCAATGTTGACGTGATTCTCAAGGAAGGTCTGGCAGCACTCGATGCTGTTACCGATCTCGTTGAACTGGAACAGGTCAAGGCCCGCTTTCTAGGTAAAAGTGGTGCGCTGACCGAGCTTCTGAAACAGCTGGGCAAACTGTCGCCTGACGAGCGCAAGACCGCCGGCGCCACCATCAACGCCGCCAAGCAGGCTTTCGAAGCCCGCCACAACGAAGTGCGCGATGGTTTTAACGCTGCCAAGCTGGCGGCACAGTTGGCCGCAGAGTCGCTGGATGTCACCCTGCCAGGCCGTGGTACCACGCCGGCAGGCCTGCACCCGGTTACCCTCACGCTGGAACGCATTACCAGCCTGTTTGCCACCATGGGTTTTGAAGTGGCCGATGGCCCGGAAATCGAAACCGATTTCCACAATTTCCAGGCGCTGAACATCCCGGAAAACCACCCCGCACGTGCCATGCAGGACACCTTTTATGTAGAAGGTGGCGACGTACTGCGTACGCATACCAGCCCGATCCAGGTGCGCTACATGCTGGACCACCAGCCGCCTATCAAGATCGTAGCCCCGGGCCGGGTGTACCGTGTGGACTCCGATGCCACCCACTCGCCGATGTTCCACCAGATGGAAGGCCTGTGGATCGACCAGAACGTGAGCTTTGCCGACCTGAAAGCCACCATTACCGAGTTCCTGCGCCGCTTCTTCGAGCGTGACGACATGCAGGTGCGTTTCCGCCCTTCGTTCTTCCCGTTTACCGAGACCTCGGCCGAGATCGACGTGCTGGACGAACAAGGCCGCTGGCTGGAAGTGGGCGGTAGCGGTATGGTGCACCCGAATGTGCTGCGCAATGTCGGCATCGACCCGGAAAAATACACCGGTTTTGCCTTCGGTATCGGCCTGGACCGCTTTGCCATGCTGCGCTATGGCGTGAACGACCTGCGTTTGTTCTTCGAGAACGATCTGACGTTCCTGAAACAATTCAACTGATCGCGACGGAGAGACCTCATGCAATTTTCCGAACAATGGCTGCGCAGCCGCGTCAACCCGTCGCTGAGCACCGATGAGCTGTCCTACCTGCTGACCATGGCAGGCTTGGAAGTAGAAGACGTGACCGCCGCCGCCCCGGCCTTTACCGGCGTGGTGGTGGGCGAAGTAAAAGAATGTGAAAAGCACGAAAACGCCGACCGCCTGCGTGTGACCAAGGTCGACGTGGGCACCGGCGAGCTAGTGCAGATCGTGTGCGGCGCGCCGAACGTGGCCGTCGGCGTGAAAGTGCCGTGCGCCTTGCCAGGTGCCATCCTGCCGGGTGATTTCAAGATCAAGCCTACCAAGATGCGTGGCGTGGAGTCCGGCGGCATGCTGTGCTCCGGCAAAGAGCTGGGCGTGCCGGACGAGGTAGACGGCCTGATGCTGCTGCCGGCTGATGCACCGGTAGGCCAGAACATTCGCGATTACCTGGGCCTGGACGATAGCCTGTTCACGCTGAAGATCACGCCGAACCGTGCCGATTGCCTGTCTATCCGCGGTATCGCCCGCGAAGTGGCTGCGCTGACCGGCAGCCCGCTGGCCGCCTGGGATATCGCCGCCGTTGCGCCGCAAACCGATAGCCAACTGGCCGTCGCCATTGCCGACAACGCACCATGTGGCCGCTACGTTGGCCGCGTGGTGAAGAACGTGAACGCCGCCGCGCCGACACCAGACTGGATGAAGCGCCGTCTGGAGCGTTCCGGCCTGCGTTCCATTTCCGCCATCGTGGACATCACCAACTACATCCTGCTGGAGCAGGGCCAGCCGATGCACGCTTTTGATCTGGGCAAGATCAACGGTGGCATCACCGTGCGCATGGCTGCTGCCGGCGAAAAGCTGGTGTGCCTGAACGAAAAAGAAGTGGCGCTGACACCCGACCTGATGGTGATTGCCGACGACCAGCAGCCGCTGGCCATTGCAGGCATCATGGGCGGTCTGGACAGTGGCGTGACCACTGCCAGCCGCGACATCTTCCTGGAAAGCGCCTTCTTTCAGCCCGAAGCCATTGCGGGCAAGGCGCGTGCCTTGGGCTTTGGTTCCGACTCCAGCTACCGCTACGAACGCGGCGTGGATTTTGCGCTGCAGACCGAAGCCATCGAGCGCGCAACCGCGCTGGTGCAGGAAATCTGCGGTGGCGAAGCCGGCCCGCTGACCGAAACCGTGGGCCAGCTGCCGCAGCGTAGCAGCGTAACGGTACGCACCGCCCGCGTTGCCCGTGTACTGGGCGTGGCGCTGGCGGCCGAGCAGATTGCCGCCATCTTTACCCGCCTGGGCCTGGCTTTCGAGCAGAACGACGCAGGTTTTGTGGTGTCCGCACCGAGCTTCCGTTTCGATATCGAGATCGAAGAAGACCTGATCGAAGAAATCGCCCGCGTGTACGGCTACGACAATATTCCGGCCGATGCGCCGGTGGCCGCACAAACCATGCTGCCGCAGCCGGAAGGCCTGCGCGTGCGCAGCGAAGTACGCCGCCTGCTGGCTGGCCGCGACTTCCAGGAAATCGTCAGCTACGCGTTTGTGGAAGAAAAATGGGAGCGCGACTTTGCCGGTAACGCCAACCCGGTACGCCTGATCAACCCGATTGCCAGCCAGATGAGCGTGATGCGCTCCAGCCTGATTGGCGGCTTGGTGGATACCCTGGCGGCCAACCTGAACCGCAAGCACAGCCGTGTGCGCGTGTTCGAGATTGCCCGCGTATTCCACAAGCAAGCCGACGGCAGCGTACAGCAGCCCGAAGTGGTGGCTGGCCTGGCGCACGGCGGCCGTGTGGATGAGCAATGGGGTAGCAAGGCAGAGCGTGTCGATTTTTATGACATCAAGGCCGATGTAGAAGCCCTGCTGTACCCGCGTATGGCGGAATACCGCAAGGCCGCACATCCGGCATTCCACCCTGGTCGTTGCGCCGAGGTGCTGCTGGGTGGCGCCGTGGTCGGTGTGCTGGGCGAGCTGCACCCGCAGTGGGTACAGGCTTATGGCCTGACCAATGCCCCGGTGCTGTTCGAGCTGGCCGTGGAAGCGGTAGAGCAGGTTGGCCGCGTACAGCTGGCCCCGGTCAGCAAGTTCCAGCCGGTACGCCGTGACCTGGCGCTGGTCGTGGCCGAGGACGTGAACGCCGCCACCATCCAGCTGGCCATGAAAGCTGCTGCCAGCGCCTTTGTGCGCGAGCTGGCGCTGTTTGACGTGTACCGCGGCAAGGGTGTGGACGAGGGCAAGAAGAGCCTGGCGTTCCGCATTGTGCTGCAAGCGGCCGATCGTACCTTGGTCGATGACGAAGTCGAGCAGGCCGTGGCTGCCATGCTGGCTGCCGCCCAGGCTGCCGGTGCCGTGTTGCGCGCCTGATTTATCCCTGTTGGCCACCCGCAGGGCGGGTGGCGTTTTATCTGATGTTGTAGTGAGGAATTGTCATGACTTTGACCAAAGCCGAGTTGGCCGATCTGCTGTTTGACAAGGTGGGCCTGAACAAGCGCGAAGCCAAGGACATGGTGGAGTCTTTTTTTGAAGAGATCCGCGCCACCCTGGAAACCGGTACCAGCGTGAAGCTGTCCGGTTTCGGTAATTTCCAGCTGCGCGACAAGCCGCAGCGCCCCGGCCGTAACCCGAAAACCGGGGAAGAGATTCCCATCACCGCCCGACGCGTGGTAACTTTCCATGCAAGTCAGAAACTCAAGGGAATGGTTGAACAACATCATGCCGACAAACAAGGCTGAGCTGCCGGCGATTCCGGCCAAGCGCTATTTCACCATCGGTGAGGTCAGCGAGCTGACAGGTGTAAAACAGCACGTGCTGCGTTACTGGGAGCAGGAGTTTTCCGAGCTGCGTAACGTCAAGCGCCGTGGCAATCGCCGCTATTACCAGCATGGAGAAGTACTGCTGGTGCGCAAGATACGCGACCTGCTGTACGACGATGGTTTTACCCTGCAGGGCGCACGCCAGCGCTTGCAAGGCGGCAGTGCAGAGCAGGCACCGCTGACTGCCCAGCAAGTACGCAAAGAGCTGCAATCGATCGTGGACTGGCTGGATATTTCGCTTGGCAAAGAGTGAAAATGACTCTATAATTTTCACCTCTTTAGTCGGGGCGTAGCGCAGCCTGGTAGCGCACCTGCATGGGGTGCAGGGGGTCGGAAGTTCGAATCTTCTCGCCCCGACCAAAGAACCAATTCAGCAAAAAAGCCATCCGCACCGCGGGTGGCTTTTTTGTTTTCTAGCCCGCCGGCAGGCCTTGCCGGTAGGCGGCGATTTCGGCGTGCAGCCAGTGGCGGAAGTCGGCCTGCTTCTGGCTGAGCTGCGGGTGCTGTGGCCAGACCAGCCAGAGTGCCGACGGGTGCGGCACGGTAAGCGGGCTAAGCTGGCACAGCCGCCCATCTGCCAGGTGGCGTGCTACCAGGCTGTGGCGCATCAGCGCCAATCCTTCCCCTTGCAGCACGGCGGCCAACAGCAGGTTGCTGTCGTTGATCCACAGTGCACCCGGTGGCGGCTCGGCTACCTGCGCCTGTTGGCACCAGCCATGCCACGATTCCACCGTATGCACGATGGGGCTAGCGACGATGTCCTCGGCGTTGGCGGGGAGTTGGCCGTGGCGAAAATGCGGCGCAGCCACCACCACCAAGTGTTCTTCCATCAGCCTCTCTTGCTGCAGCCCCTGCCAGCCACCACGCCCCATGCGGATGCCCATGTCGATCTGGCCGTACGCCAGCGGCTGTATATCCAGGCTGGCATGCAAAGTGAGGCTGTAGTGCGGATAGCGTTGCCGAAAGCCGGGCAGGCGCGGCAGCAGCCACTGCTGGGCGAAAGACGGCAGTACGGCCAGTACCAGTTCCTGTTGTGGTGTTTGCTGTTGTAGCTGGCGGGTAGCGTCGGCCAGCTCGGCTAGCGTTACCCGCACTTTCAGCGCATAGGTGCGCCCGGCCTCGCTCAGCTGCAGCTTGCGGCCAACCTTGCTGAATAGCGCAGTGGCTAGCTGGCTTTCCAGCAATTTCAGCTGCTGGCTGACGGCCGAGTGGGTAATGCACAGCTCGGTAGCGGCACGGCTGACACTGCCCAGGCGTGCCACGGCTTCGAAGCTGCGTAGTGCGGAAAGCGGTGGGAGAGTATTCATGTAAGCCATACTAACGGAACTGGCCATAAATGATCGATTTTCACGGTTAGTTGCTTCACTTAGACTCATCTGGTCATGGTTTGCTTAGTCTTTCTTACACAGATGTTTGCCGGAGGCTCTATGAGTAACCTGGAACTGTACGTTGATAGCCGCTTTCTTAGCCCCTACGCCCTGTCTGCCTTCGTGGTCTTGCAGGAAAAAGGGTTGCCGTTTACATGGCATGGTGTCGATCTGGATGGCGGTGCCAACCTGCTGCCGGACTACGCGTCAGCATCGCTCACCGCCCGCGTACCCTTGTTGGTGGAGGGGGACTTCCGCTTGTCTGAATCCTCGGCGATCACCGAATACCTGGAGGCGCGTTACCCGGCACCCGCTTATGCCGCCGTATATCCACAAGAAGATCAGCAGCGCGCCCGCGCCCGACAGCTGCAGGCCTGGCTGCGCAGTGACCTGCTGCCGCTACGCCAGCAGCGCACGACCGAGGTGGTGTTCCTGCAGCCGTCCCCCGCGCCACTGGATGCTGCCGGCCAACAGGCCGCGGCCAAGCTGATCCGTGTCGCAGAGGCCTGCCTGGCACCGGGTGCGGCCAACCTGTTTGGCGACTGGTGCATTGCCGATACCGACCTGGCGCTGATGCTGCTGCGCCTGGTTAATAATGGCGACCCGGTGCCGCCGACACTGGCCGACTATGCGCGGCGGCAGTGGCAACGCCCGTCGGTGCAGGCCTGGCTGGCTCAGCAGCGTCAGGCTGCGGGCTGATGGCGGGGGGGGGGGC
>JAIXTB010000072.1 GCA_027484385.1 Neisseriaceae bacterium
AATCGCTTGCAAGTCAGTCGACCACTCCGGCTTTCTATCTGGCGTCTTGCTGCCGTTACTGTCATCAAAGCTCCCCCAGCGGGCCGCCAGATAAAACGAATTACATAACTCGGCCGTTTTGGGATTCATCTCGCAGTTCGGTGGTGTATACCAGCCACCTTCCACCGTATCAATCATGAAAGACTTGACACGTTGCGGACCTGATTTATCACTACGAATATCAACGACATTACCCCAGTACGCCAGTGCTGCCAGATAGCCCGGTGAGTTGGAAGAACCGATGCGATTTGACCAGCCGGCACGCACCGTCGATAACAGGCTGCTGACATTCAACTCTTGGTCATCTGTCGGGACTCGCGGCGTGCCCAAAGAGGAACCAGGCAGGTCGATATCTGCATGCACGTTGGTATCGCCAATGTAGATAATAAAACTATTCTGGTCTGAACTTTTTAACGGGTCATCCCAATCGGTTATAACTGGAAAGCTGTCTTTCTGGCGGTCATCGCTAATATTCGAATAAGCGGCATAATTACCCTTATTGCGCAGGTAGCGCTGAGCTGAGTAATAGAGCTCTGCTGCCGGGTCGTAAGATTTATAGCCATTCTCACCAAAACGATTCAGATAGTTCACAACGCCACTATTCTTGATCTGGCCGCCACTGGCGTTGCTATTAATGACCTGGGTATTACTGGCATCTGTAGCGTCGGGATTAGCGTAGAAGATGCCGGTTTTCGGATTCCACTCTTGACCAAGCGTGACAACATTACCTGAATTCGTGGTAACCGTCTGATTACAGCCAGGGTACTTAAGCCGGGCTCTCATCACACCACCATCACGGTTATAGTCATTATCCAGCAGATAACTGAAAACACCTACCCGCATGGTTTTGGCGTACTTCTGAATCAAACCCTCTGGCTTATAAATGGTTTTGCCACCAGGTACCGGATAAGCTTTGCAAGTATGGGGCACGCCCAAAGATATTTCATTCTTGCACACCTCAACATTCATGGAAAAATCTTTACCCACGCCATTATCATGGTGCAATTTAAAGCTAAAAACATCAGAGACCTTAGCATCACGCCGAAAAAGCAAGGTGCCAGACCTGTACGGTGAGTACTTGATTAAATCATTACGACTTACCTCTTTATAAACATCATCATCACGACTTACATCGTAGCCTTCAGCACGCTGGCAAATTCCATACTCATCAGGATCACTACGCTTACCAGGGTAAACTTTAGTAGAATACCCCCTCTTTGTACTATAAATACACAACTTAGTCCCGGCATAACCAAGTCGGGCTTGACGAAGAATAGTTTGCTCTTCCGTATCAGACAATCGATACCCTCCAGTCATTAAGGACCTGAAAATATCAATAGCACTAGCAGTAGCCCAGTTAAGTAAATTACCAGACCATTTCCCATTACACGAACCATCGACACTCACCTTCCCAAATGGATAAAAATATTTATCCTGATCTTTATATTCATAACAAATATTATTATTAAAATAGCCAATATATTTCTTTTCTGGATCAAATTCTGAAAAGGTTAGGGGCTGATACGCCCAGCCTGCTGTCGGAAACTCAATCGATAAGGCTAGCAGTACGTTAGGCCCATCGGTATCGCCCGTACCGGCCAACGGTGAAGGCGCAACGGGAACCAAGGCGTGACCAGACGAGGCAAGCAGTGTGCTTAGCAGCAACAGGCAAGGTAGCAGTGAACGGGGCACGAGAACTCCAGCAGAAGAAACCGACAGACCTTAGTCGTTCTGCATATACTACTCGATAAATCATTTTATTGAAAATGGTAGTCTTTTTGCATTTTTAATGCCAATAGCTAGCAACAACACAACACGCAGCTTTCCGACGACGCTCCCCCAAAGACAAAAAAGCCACCGCGATCATCAGATGCGGTGGCTTTATCGGTGCAGTAAGTGGCGGTGCTTGCGCGCTAATACTAGTCCTGTATCAGCTCGCGCCAGCTTACCCGGCTGACTACCCGGCTGGATGAGCCCAGCGGGTTGCATTCGATGGTGCCGCTCACGCCGGTGTTACACAGCACCAGCTTGTTTTTGTTACCACCAAGGGTCACCAGCAGCGATCCGCCATAGTTTACGCCAGTGGAAAGCGACTGCCGGTTGACCCGGCTGTCGCGGCTGGTAACGCGGCCATCACCATCGGTATCCATCATGGGCTTGTCTGGCGCGGCGCCATTACTGAGGCTGACAATGGTACGGAACGATGCCTCGCCAGCGGTGGAACACTCCTGGCGCAGGCGGATACTGTCTACCACCACCATATCGCTTTTCAGTACCGACATATAAAACGGCGACGACACAACCTGTTCGTTGGTCGTCAGCGGGATGTACCAGCCTTTCTGGTTGGCCGCCATGCTGCTGGTAGAGGTGCGCGAATAGCCGGAATCCGACGACGGCGTGGCATGCGCCAGCAGGCTGCGCGGGTCGCCTACGGCGGAGCCATTATCGTAAATGCCGTAGATGGCATGGCCGGTAGAGGCGCGGTCTTGCTCGTCGTAGTTGATGCCGGTACCAAACACCACCACCTTCTGCCCGCCCGTCGTCTTCATCAGTACTGGTGCGGCGGTAATGGGCTGGCGGCTTCCCAGGGTGCTACCGTTCATGGTGTAGGCGGTAAAGAGCGGAGAACCACTCAAAGCCACATTCCAGCTGGCTGGCGAGGCCGCGCTGATATCGAACTTCCACACATTACCGTTCAGGTCGCCAGCGTAGAGGTAGTCCACAGTGCCGTTGCCATCGTCGTCATAGGTGCTGACATCGGTAATGCCGTTAGGCGCATACAACGGGGTGGTAGAGGGGGTGACCGTGAGCTTGAAGTAGTTGTCGTTCAGCACCCAGGCTTGCCCGGCGGGCTTGTCGAGCATCAGCAGGAAGACCCCGGCATTGCTGGCGGTCTGGTTGATGCCGTTACCCAGCACGGCTGCCCAGCGACCGTTATTGAGCTTAACCAGCTTGGGCAGGGTCATCATGTTACCCAGCGTGCTGTCGTTGGCCGAGGAAAACTCCCAGCGCACGCTTGATGCATTCATGGTGCCAGGGTTGGTGACATCGATCGCGTAGATGCTGCTGCTGCCGTAGCCGTCTGCCTTGGTAATACCGCGGCCGGAGGAGCCAATCAGCAGCGTTGCCGCCTGGTTATTCAGGCAGACATCCTTGATCACCGGGCTGCCATCGTGCAGGCGTACATACTCATAATCTTTTGCGGCCAACTTGGCTGCCTGCGGGTAAACCGCAGAGGGCATGAAGGCAAACAGCTCTTTACCTTTGTCTGCCGCAGCTTTGTCACCATAGTTGAAGATATGCAAGAAGCCGTCGTTAGCCGGTACGGCATAGATGGATGGCCTGGCTTTGGCAGAGACCGAGAAGGTTCCACAACCCGTGATGTCGGTAGGCGCAGGGCCAAAGGCGACTTTGGCCAGCTCGATGGGCCCCAGTCGGGCACTGCGCGCGCGGTATGCCTTGCTGCCATTATTGCCCGCATTGGTGTTGTCGCCCATCAGATAGGCCAGGCCGTTGGCATTCAGCCCGATCGCGCTTTGCAGATAACTGCTGCCGCTGCTAAAGCTGATACCGCTTTCTGTGGTCTTGTTATAGGCATAGATATTACGACCACTGGCGGTGGTACCCAGCTGCGCTTCCAGCTTGGCTTTTGTGCTCCAGTCCAGCGACAGGGCATTGGTATTCAGCACATTATTGGTGAGCGTTACCTTGTAGGCTTCTACATCGCCATACCAATCGGCGCTGTCGGTAGACGAGCGTTCGAAGGTAGTACGGAACAGGTGGCTGCCGTTGTTGACATTATTGCTACCGGACGACACCGCCAGGCCGGACAGCGACGGTTTCACCGCCAAAGCGGCGTAGCTGAAGGCGCGGTTCAGCGCTTTCACCAGGGCCTCCGGGTTATTGGCTGGCGCGTAGTTGTCTGGCACCCCGTTAGGAAAAGCGCTAATGGTTTGCAGATCGCTGGACCATTCCGACTTCACATTAGGTGTCTTGCTGCCATCGTTGTCTTCGAAACCGCCCCACTTGGCCGCCAAGTAAAATGAGTTGGTCGCTTCGGTCTTATAGGAGCCGCTTTCCACCACGTCGATCATGAACGCTTTGACATGCTGATCGCCGGATTTGTCGCTACGGATGTCAAACATATTGCCCCAGTAGGCCAACGCGGCAATATAGCCTGGGGAGTTGGTCGCGCCGATATTGCCGGTACCACCGCCACGCACGGTATTAAGCAGGGTGCTGACATTCAGGTCGGTATCGTCGCTGGGCTTTCTTGGCGTGCCCCAGCTTGAACCTGGCAAGTCCACATCGCCGTGTACGTTGACATCCCCCAGGTAGATGATGAAGTTGTTCTGGTCCGAATTCTTGAGCGGGTCATCCCAGTCGGTAATGACCGGAAAACTGTCTTTCTGATTATTGCTGGTGGTATTGGTGTAAGCGCTGACATTGCCCTTGTTGCGCAAATAGCGCTGGGCCGCGTAATACAGTTCAGCGGCCGGGTCGTAGGTTTTGTAACCGCCTTCACCAAAGCGGTTCAGGTAGTTCACCACGCCACTGTTGCTGACACTGCTGTTGGTCGCATCAGTGGGGTCGGGGTTGGTGTAGAAAGCACCGGTTTTCGGATCCCACTCGCGCCCCAGCTCGATGGTATTGCCACCGTTTGTGGTCACGGTCTGATAGCAACCCGGGTATTTCAGCCGCGCCCGCAGCACGCCACCATCACGGTCGTAGCTGTTATCCAGCAGATAGCTGAACACCCCTACCCGCATGGTTTTGGCGTACTTCTGGATCAGGCCTTCCGGCTTGTAATCCACCACACCGGTGGACGGTGTGTACAGCGTGCAGTTACTGCCCATGGCAAAACTACTGGACTGCACGCAGGCGCGGACGTTCAGGTCGTAACGCGTGGTATCACTGAACGATTGCCAGTTAAAGCCACTCCAGCGCTGGTAGCTGCGCGTCAGGTTCATCGAGTACGGGTTGGCGCTGGGTCGCACAAGCGTGGCACTCACATTTTGAATGTACGACGAAGTGCTGCTATGGCCAGACAACAGCGGGAGATAACCGCGAAAATCGCCGTAGCTGCGCGAGGCATCGCCGTAACCATGCCGGGAAAAACGCAAAATCGTTTTGCCGGTGAGTTCCTTCACCCGGTAACCGCCGGTCAGGGTTTTGCGGAAGATATCGGTCGCCGTGCCCGCGGCCCAGTTCAGGAAGTTGCCAGACCAGTAGCCATCGTTGCACGTGCGATAGGTACTGTTGTTGACCTGGCTGACCGGGTTGAAATAGTTCACCCCCGCCGCGCTGTCGTTCGTGACGTAGCTGTAGCACAAGCCAGCGTCGAAATAGCCCAGATACTCGTTGGTCGTCGTGTAGTCCGTCTGGTAAGCCCAGCCTGCAGTGGGGTATTCGATAGACAGCGCCAACAACACATTGGGGCCAGCGGTATCACCCGTACCGGCCAAAGGGGAAGTACTGGCCGGTACCAGTGCTTGTACCGGTGCCGTTACGGTAACAGCCAGCGAGATGAGTGCCACAAGGCGGGACGGCATGCGCAACACGGCGACTCCTGCTAATGATATAGGTGCATTTTTTATCTTCATCCATATGATAGTCGATAAGATAACTTATGAAAATGCAACTTATCTATTCGCCCAATCAACCAAATATTCCATTGAGCTAAAGTCTTATATATCCAGTCTTTAGTACCGACACCAATACCAACCACAATAACAACACGGTTTTTACAGACGCCAGATAAAATTAAAGCCAGCATTTTGCCGGCCTTAATTTTATAGCAATTAATTTACAATTAATCCGAGATAATTTCCCGCCAGCTCACCCTGCGTACCGTACGCCCTACAGGTTCGATAACCGGCCCACCGGTGCCGCCATTGGTATTGGCCAACAAGGTCGAGTTGCTAATCGCCGTGCGCCCCAAAGCCCCCTGCAGGCGCAGGCCCACCACATCAAAAGCATCGGCCTGCTTGCTTGCCAGTGCCGCATCAAGCTGAGAGTGCACAAAACGCGGCCGCGTGAACGGGCCGCCATTCTGGTAGTTCAGCCGCAAAATATAGCTAGCATCGTTGGCCGCACCACACGCCTTGCTACCCACGGCAGACGGAATATACGTTTGCACCTCCAGACGCTTGCGGTCGTAGCGCAAGTGGCCCACTACCCGCTCGCCCTCTGCAGGCAGATCGATAAACCAGCCTAGCCAATAGCTGCTGTTTTTTACCCGCTCGCTCTGGGGCAAGCCAAATGCAGGAAAAGCATAAGTGCCGCCAGGCCCGGCCAACTGGCTGCGCGGTGTCACCCCGGTCATACAGGGCGTGTCATAGAGGGTTTGTGGCGGGTACACCAAGGCACGCTTGGTCACCTTGCGGAAGGTGCCATCAGCGGTGTTGGGAATACTGGCGTTGCTCAGTTCTTGCTGCTGCAACTCCTTGCGCTGGCACACCTGGCCACCGTAATCCCAGATGCCGTATATGGAGTCAACACTGTCTTCGCCAACACATTGCGCGCCGGCCTGATCGCAGGCATCCAGAAAGCGCCCGGTTCCCACATAGACCATCACCCCTGGGCGAGAGGCAGTGACCGGCACGGGTTTGCCATCCGGGTGCGGGGCAAGCACCGGGGCAGATACGATAGGCTGGGGTAAATTATTCGGACCCAGCGCTTTGTACAGCGGCTGCCCTGACAGCCCTACTTTCCAGTACAGCGGGTCCTTACTGCTCAGATCGAACTTCCACACATTACCTTTCAGGTCACCGGCATAGACCAGGTCTACCGTACCGTTTTCGTCCATGTCGTACGGTGTAATGGCGGATAGCCCGTTACCCGGCAACAAACTGGCACTGAGCCGCCAGTAGTTGAAACCCGGCAACCACGCGTGAGTCGGGTTGCTGACAGGCAAGACAAACAGATGCGCCCCGCCCAGCAGGCTGTTGTAACCATTCGGTGCCAGCACATAGTCCTTGCCGTCATTCAGGCGGGCAATGCGTGGGGCTGACTGGTACAGCTTGCCAAGATATGGGTCATTCAGATTACTGAACTCCCACAGGAGCGGGCGGGCATTGGCTAGCGTGCTTTCCAGGATATTCTGCGGCGCGGTAACGTCCAGCAAAAACAGGCTTTCCCCGCCACGGCCCTGACTGCCGGCCAGCAGGGTTCGGTATTCGCTACCAATCTGTGCCTCTGCCGTACTGAGCTGGCCGTCCATCAGATACTGGTGTTTGGCACCATAATCGGCATCAGCCAGGCTGGCCAGGCGGCCCAGTACCGCTGACGGGATATAGGCAAAGCGTTCGTCGCCGGTGGCCACGTCAAATGCGTGCAGCATGCCATCGTTGGCCGCAACGTATACCATGGCTGGCCGTAACTGATGCAAGGGTAACTTGTCCGATGGTTTACCTACATACAAGGGGCTGGAGCCGATGATGTCGCCAAGTAATGCAGTACGCTTGCGGTATTTCAAACCGGCAGGGCTCTCATTGCTACGCCCACCACGCAAGTAATCCACCATAGACGAGTTCAGCCCATTCACGGCCAGGTTAACCACCCCGAGACCGGTAGCAGTGAACGGCAGCGTGCTGGCACCGTTCAGGGTACTGGTAAAGATTTGGCGGTTGCCATTCAGCGCCAAGCGTTCGCTGGCACGCCATTTGGGCGGATTCACAATGAAGTAACCCTTGCCCAAACGGGCCAGGCCATAGGCATCCAGCTGCCCGTACCAGCCATTGGCGGAAAACTGCCCCTGAAAATACAGGCTGGCAGCGGTATAAGCCGCACCGCTTACCGCACCGGCACTGTGGCTGGACACACTATTGTCGATATCCTTGAAAGCATCTATCAAGCCAAGACGTAGCTGCTCCGGGTCTTCTGCAGAAATGAAGCTGCCACGGCTATTAATGGTGGCATGCCACAGATCATCCATCTTGGCGGCGCCGCTGCCAAATGGGTCCGGCCATCTAAGCGCACCACTGCTCAGGGCTGGCAGATCGGTTTTGGGGTCCAGCAGGCCGTGCTTGCCCAGCGTTAAACCTATGGTGGTCATGTGTTGCTGGGTTTGCGGGTTGCTTTCTTTGGCCGGCACCAGGTTAGCCAGCGCAGAAAGGTCGGTCTTCCAGTAATACATCGCGACATCAGCCAGCGTATCGGCGACCGTATCGGCGTAAGGGGCACCGGCATCACTGTCGACATTCCCCATCGACCAGCCTGCTTCAGCATTCCAGCTGCCATCGGTAGTCATCAGCGCAAAAGCACGGCGACACTCGACACCGTCTTGCCAGTATTCATCGCGGTATTTGTTTCCGGCCCATCGCAACGCTCCCCGTAATGGCGTACCGCTGAGATTGATAGGCAAAGCCAATAGCCGGTCAAAAAAGGTCTGCCGATTGCTGCCGGAAAAATCACCGCTCTGCGGTACCAGAAACTCATAGCTGCTGGTGCCGCGCAGATTGATGCTGGCCAAGCCTATGCGGTAAGCCGTACCCAGGTCGGCAAACGCATGGCTACTGGCTGCTTTGAAGGCCAAAAAACGGGAGCGGTAATACTGGAACCAGTTGGCAAAGTTGATCTGTTCCTCTGCTATGGTGCGGCGTATCTTACCGTCTGCCCACGATATCTCTGCCCCGGCATTGATCTCGGTACCATTGGGCAATTTTCGCTTGTACAGCGTGTTGCCGCGCATCTGGTAGCGAGTATAACTACTGGCAAGATTCGGGTTACCCGATGGGCCGGCATCGTAAACATAGAATGTCATCGGGTAATAACCCACACCGGTAAGCTGGGACACACTGCGGCTGGCGGCTGCCTGACGATAATCACTGGCCGTCGAGCTGAACCAGTGCACAGTAGGCTGCCCTGCCGCGGTACTGGTATTCAACAC
>JAIXTB010000019.1 GCA_027484385.1 Neisseriaceae bacterium
TGCAGCGCATCGGCAATCAATGCTTGCGAACCTGCAAAAAAACCCGCCAGCAGCTGCGCGTTGGTCAGGACAATATTGACTGCCACGCTCACCCACAGGCTGCGTTGGGCGGCTTGGTGCTGCGGGCTGGTGGCTGGGCTGGTCATAAGTGTCTTTGCAAAAAGCGCTAGTGTGCAATGAGGGGCTGAAGGCAGGCTTAAGGTGCCAGCCCGTTGCCGTAGCTGGTGTCGGGCTCGTCCAGTGGCGGCAACGTACCCAGCAGGTCAGTGAGCAGGCTTTGCGTCAGCCAGCCAGGTACGTCTTGTATCTGCCAGCCGGCTTTGTCCGCACACAGGGCCAGCGTACGCAGGAATCGGTGAAAGCCGGCGCGGCTCTGGCGCATATTGATGTTCTGTGGCCCCACGGTAAAGCTGATGCTGGCGTAGTCGCTACCGGCTTGGGCATCCAGCCCCGTGCACACCGGTATGCTGCCGCTGGCGGGCAGTGCAGGGGAGTTCTGTGCGAACTTCATGCCGCCGCCCATGCCCGGCTGGTCTGCCAGGTCTTCCTCGTTCATGGCCATGCGGTGTTCCAGCGCAATGCGCTGCTCGCTGCTACCGGCCCCCGGTACCCCTTCGCCCGGTACGGCGCGGGCAAACAGCGCGGCAATATCCCGCAGGATGGACTGGGTCAGGTAACGCGTCAGCCATAGCTGGTGGCCGCCGGGCTGTATCAGCACCAGCAGGCGGTCTTCGGCTTCGAAGTAAGTAAAGGATAGGCTCATGCCACGATGGTAAGCCCTGGCGGCTGCCACTGCAAAGGTTGGCCGCAGCCAGTGTGCAGCGCGCATAATGCTGGGCATGGATACCTTACACCCCTATACCGCGCTGACCCCCGACCTGATGCTGGATGCGGTGGAAAGCAGCGGCTTACGTTGCGATGGCCGCATGCTGGCGCTGAACAGCTACGAAAACCGTGTTTACCAGGTAGGCATGGAAGATGGCCCGCCGCTGATTGCCAAGTTTTACCGCCCTGGCCGCTGGCAGGACGCGCAGATTCTGGAAGAGCACGCCTTTGCTAGCCAGTTGCAAGACGCCGAAATCCCGGTGGTGGCACCGCTGGCGTTTGCCGGCCAGACGCTGCTGCAATGGCAGGGCTTCCGCTTTGCCCTGTTTCCGCGCCGTGGCGGGCGCGCGCCGGAGCTGGAAGACGAAGCCACGCTGGAATGGCTAGGGCGGTTTCTGGGGCGCATCCACGCCATTGGCCGCAGCCAGGCTTACCAAGCGCGCCCGGCGCTGACGGTACAAACCTTTGGCCACGACGCGCTGCGCATCATCGAAAGCGGTGGCCACCTGCCGGCCCACCTGGCGGCGCGCTTTAGCCAGGTAGCAGAGGCGGTCATCCGCATGGCCGAGGCAGCCTTTGCCACCTTGCCTGCGCTGACCATGCTGCGCACGCATGGCGATTGCCACGCGGGGAATGTGATGTGGACGCCGGATGGCCCGCATTTTGTCGACCTGGACGACAGCCGTATGGCACCGGCTATCCAGGATATCTGGATGCTGCTCAGTGGCGAGCGCGAGCAGCAGTCGGCGCAGTTGGCCGCCATCCTGGCGGGCTATGAGGAGTTTTGTGATCTGGATTACCGCGAGCTGCGGCTGATCGAGCCACTGCGCAGCCTGCGCCTGCTGCACTACTGCGCCTGGCTATCGGCTCGCTGGGCCGACCCGGCTTTCCCTGCCGCCTTCCCGTGGTTTGGCAGCGAGCACTACTGGCTGGAGCGCATCAACGAGCTGGAGCAGCAGCTGGAAGCCATGCAGCTGCCGCCGTTGTGGTCCATGCCGGCCTGATGCCGGTTTTGTCGCCCGGCTTACTGCCGCAATAGCGCATTCACTGCCTTCAGCAACAGCGGGGGTTGCAGTGGCTTGGTCAGCCACGCTGTAGCCCCGGCAGCGCGCCCGGCCGCCTTCATGCTGTCACTCAGCTCGGTGGTCACCATGATCACCGGCACCTGTACCAATGCCGGGCGCTGGCGCAGTGTGCGAATAAACTCCAGGCCGTTCATCTCGGGCATGTTCAGGTCGCTGATGATCAGCGACGGCGTGTGTTTGTCCAGCTGCAGCAGGCCTGCTTTGCCGTTTTCCGCCTGCAGTACCTTGTAGCCGGCATCACTCAGCGCCTCGCAAGAGATCTGTCTGAGTACCGGGGAGTCGTCTACCACCAGGATAATGTGTTTCATTGTTCGCCCTGTCTGCCCTGCCCGGCGCGGTTGTCTGTGACCAGCTTCTCTTACCATGCTAGTTGGCCGCATCCGCCTGTCAAATGATGCGTACAGTTGCCGTAGGTTTTCAATGGTATTTTGTATCCATTCAACAGCCGTCCCCCGTGTGCCGCATGGCAGCAAAAAAGCAGGCCAAATGCGCTACAAGTGCCTTGCCATAAGGGGGTGTATCGGGACAGAATCATTGTCCGACATCCCAACCCTATTCAAGAAAATAAAATGGCACTTATCGTACAAAAGTACGGCGGTACCTCGATGGGCTCCCCTGAGCGCATCAAGAACGTGGCCCGCCGTGTCGCCAAATGGAAAGCCCAGGGACATGATGTAGTGGTGGTGGTTTCGGCCATGAGTGGTGAAACCAACCGCCTGATTGCCCTGGCCAAAGAGCTGCAAGAGTTCCCGGACCCACGCGAGCTCGACGTGGTGATTTCTACCGGCGAGCAAGTCACCATCGGTCTTCTGGCCATGGCACTGAAAGAAATCGGTGTGAATGCCAAGAGCTACTGCGGCTGGCAAGTGCGTGTGGTAACGGATAGCGCCCACACCAAAGCCCGCATCCAGTCCATCGACGAAGCCGCCATGCGCGCGGACTTGAACGCCGGCCGCGTCGTGGTTGTGGCCGGTTTCCAGGGCCTGGACGAAGACGGCAACATCACCACGCTGGGCCGTGGCGGTTCCGACACCTCGGCCGTGGCCATGGCTGAGGCGCTGAAAGCCGACGAATGCCAGATCTATACCGACGTGGACGGTGTGTACACCACCGACCCGCGTGTGGTGCCGGAAGCCCGCCGCCTGAAGACCATCACGTTTGAAGAGATGATCGAAATGGCCAGCCTGGGCTCCAAGATTCTGCAGATCCGCTCTGTCGAGTTTGCCGGCAAATACAAAGTACGCCTGCGCGTGCTCTCCAGTTTTGAAGACGAGGGCGAAGGCACACTGATTACGTTTGAGGAAGATGAAAACATGGAAAAGGCCGTAGTGGCAGGTATCGCGTTTGACCGTAACGAAGCACGCATCAATGTGAAAGGCGTGCCGGACAAACCAGGCATCGCTTACCAGATTCTGGGCCCGATTGCCGATGCCAATATCGAAGTGGACATGATCATCCAGAACGTGGGCGAGAATGGCACGACCGATTTCTCTTTCACCGTACCGCGTGGTGAATACCAGCAGGCGCTGGCTATCCTGCGCGATGTGCAGACCCATATCGGTGCCGGCAAGATCGACTCCGACGACAAGGTGGCCAAAGTGTCCATCGTGGGCGTGGGCATGCGTTCGCACTGCGGCGTGGCCTCCACCATGTTCCGCACGCTGGCGGAAGAGGGCATCAATATCCAGATGATCTCTACCTCTGAAATCAAGGTGTCGGTACTGATCGACGAGAAATACCTGGAGCTGGCCGTACGCGTGCTGCACAAGGTATTTGGCCTGGATCAGCCTGCATAGGCAAAATTATTGCAAGTAGTGGTTGACAGAAGGCTAAGTGTTAATTAATATGGCGTTCTGTTGACGGAGAAATGGCCGAGAGGTCGAAGGCACTTCCCTGCTAAGGAAGCATACGGGCTTAAACCTGTATCGAGGGTTCGAATCCCTCTTTCTCCGCCACACAGCGCACCCGTAGCTCAGTTGGATAGAGTATTTGGCTACGAACCAAAGGGTCGGGCGTTCGAATCGCTCCGGGTGCGCCACTAGGTCCCCATCGTCTAGAGGCCTAGGACATCGCCCTTTCACGGCGGTAACCGGGGTTCGAATCCCCGTGGGGACGCCAGTTTCAGTAAAAAAGCCACCTTCGGGTGGCTTTTTTGCGTTTGTTTTCCGCTGCAGGCTTGTGCGCGGTGGCAGTGTCCCCCAGCGCTTATTGTCTTGCCTGGCATGAAAAAAGCCCTTTCGCTCGCGAAAGGGCTTTTTGTCGCGGTTGGCGATCAGCGCCGTGCCAGGCAGCGCTGGTAGCGGCCATCGACACGGTCGGCAAACCACGCGGTGGTGAGCTTGCGCGTGATCTTGGGGCTTTGCAGGCGAATGTCTGGCATCAGCTCGCGCGGGGCTTTGCGGCCTTGCTGCTGGTCGGCCAGCTGCATGATGCGGCTATAAAGCGGTGTTTGCGCGAAGCCGGCGCTTTTTTCCTGTTTCAGGTCGCGCAGCATGTCGGCGTCGCTCAGGCCCAGGCGGGTGCGCAGCTTGGCCAGTGCTTGTTGGGTGCTGCTGGCATCGCGGCCGGGTTGGCCGTTCTGGTAGCGCAGCAGGTCGCCGTCCAGTGCCAGCTTGCTGCCACTCAGCTTGGCCACGGCTTGCTGGAAGGCGGCATTGCGGCTGGCGTAGCGCCCGGCATTGAAGTCGGCAAAGCGGTAACGCATGTCGGTATACGGGGCCGGGTATTGCAGCAAGATGGCGCTGCCGAAATAAACGCCGCCTTTGCGGCTGAATACTTCATCGCGGATGCTGCCGTTGCGGGCGTAAGGGTAGGGCCAGGCCCGCACGTGTGCTTCGGCAAACTCTACGCTGACCTGCATGGGGCCGCCGGTGCGGATGGGGTTTTTCATGCCGACTGGCAGGCCCAGCTTTTGCGCCTCGGACGACATGTCTTCAAACAGGTCGTTCATTTCCTTTTCGGTGCGCAGATTATCGATGCGTTCCTTGTAGCTTTGTCCGTTCGGCGATTTTTTCAGGAAAGCGGTTTTTACCAGGGCAAGCGGGATGTAGTAGTTGTCTACCTTGTCATTGATCTTGCCCCAGACAATTTTGGGCAGGCCCGGTACGACTGGGTCGGCCTGAAAGGTGGATTCCTGCTCGATAACGGCAATCACCGCGCAGTAGTTTTCGGCGGTGTGCGGTATCTGCAGGCTGCCGAATGCCGAGACCAGGTCGTCGCGCCAGCCGCTGCGTGGTTTCACGTAGTCGGGCAGCAGCTTGTCCAGCAGCGCCTTGGGGTTGGCCGCAGCGGGTTTGGCCGGTGGGGTGACGATAACCGGTGGAGTGGGTGGCACGGGCGGTGTGGCGGGTAGCACCGGCACGGTGCCGGCCGGTTCGCTGGCCGGTGCTGGCAGCGTGCTGCTGGGGGCATTTTGCTGAATGATGGGTGCGGGTACCGGCTGGCTGGCCAGCGGGCTCACCGGTGTGGCGCAGGCGGCCAACATGCCGCTGCTGCCTAGCAGGCAGAGGAGTTTTTTCATGGTGCAGGGCCAGAATGCAATGCGGCATTCTAGCCCAGTGTGCTTTCGCCCCGCTAACAAAACCCCTGCGTCAGTTTGGGCTCAGGTGTACTGCGTGTTTTGCTGGCGGCGTTCAGCTGTAGCGCTTGAGAATGCGCTGGTATTCGCCATTTTGCTGTATCTGCTTCAGGCCTTGGTTAAAGGCATCACGCAGGGCAGGCTGGCGAAACAGGACGCGGTAGGGCAGCTTGATGAAAATGTCGTGGTAGCTCACTGGCAAGGGGGTTTCGCCAAAGTCGGTCTGCATGCGTTTATTCATGTAGGTGAAGATGCGGTGGTCCGCTACCACCACATCGACGCTGCCGCGGTAGAGCAGGCGGTTCTGGTCTATCTGGTTGCCGGTTTCGTGGTAATCAGGGTGCCTGGCTGCCAGGGCGGCAAATTCGGTACCGAGATACTGCCCGGCCAGCGGGAAGGCGGAGACGCTGTAGCCGGCCAGGTCGGCAATGCGGTGAATAGCCAGCCGCCGCTGGGTGAGGGTAATGGCCTTGTCTTCGTAGCTGATATACACATCGGAATACGCGCCTTTGGCACCCGACGCCGGCACGATGGTGGCGACCGCGTCTATCTTGCGGTCGCTCAGGGCCTGTGGCAGGCGCTTTTGCGACAGGAACACCGGCTTCATCTCGTATTGCCGGCATTTCAGTGCCGCCCGGATGATATCCAGCTCGATGCCGGCTTCCAGCTGCGGAATCACATAGGGCTCCAGCGATTCGCCAAACGCCACGGTGACGGTGGTTTGTTGCGGGCTTGCCAAGGTGGCTTGGCAGGCCAGCGTGAACAGTATTGCCGTCAGCCAATGCGGTGAAACAGCCATGTGCAGCCCTGTTTAGAGTGTGAATCGGTGGCTGGCTTGTTCCAGCTTTTGCGTGGTCTGGTCGGCAACGCGAATCAGGCCGTACAGCCGGTCAACCGCTTCTTGCTGAGTATGCGTATCTTGCAGTACCTCGCCCAGCTCCTGTTGGACTTCCTGCCGCAGCTGCTGGCTTCCCTGTATTTGTTCCACCACATGTTGCAAGGCCTGGCCTAGCGAATTGATGCTTTCTTGCAGGGCGCTCACGCTGTGGCTGGCTTGCTGTACTTTATCCAGCCCCTGCTCGGATTGAGCCAGGCCTTGGCGAATGCTCGTGGCCGCTTCGGTGGTGGAGCGCTGCACGGTGCCCAGAATCTCGTTGATGCTGCCGGTGGATTGTGCCGTGCGTTCGGCCAGCTTGCGTACTTCGTCGGCGACCACGGCAAAGCCGCGGCCGCTTTCCCCGGCGCGCGCCGCCTCGATGGCGGCATTCAGCGCCAGCAGGTTGGTTTGCTCGGCGATCTCGTGAATGGTGTTGGCTACCCCCACGATCTGGCCTGCTTTCTGGGTGAGCTCGTCCAGCAGCACGGTGGTTTCGCGCACCGTTTCTACCACGTTGGCCAGTACTTCACTGCTTTGCTGCAGGTCGCGGCCACTATTGCCGGCCGACTCGATGGCGGCCACCGAGGTGGACGCCGAGTGTTCGCTATCGTTAGCCAGGCGCGCCAGGGTGTCGGTGAGCGATTGCACTTGTTCGCTCATCTGGCCGATGCGCTCGCGCTGGCGGCTGGCCAGCTGTTGTACTTGTGCGGCCTCGCGCTGGATATCGTGCTCGTTGCCCTGCAGCTCGCCAGCGGCGTTTTGCATCTGCACGATAAGCTGCTGCAGGCTGTGGCGCATGTCTTCTGTGCTTTGGCCTATCTGGCCCAGCTCATTGTTCGGCTGCGGCGGCAGTGTCAGGTTGAGCTGCCCTTTGGCCAGGCCGGCCATGGCTTTACGTAGCTGGTCTACGCTGCGGCGTTGCTGGCGGCTGATCTGGTGTACCAGGACAATGGACAGCAACAGCACCAGTGCAATGGTGCCAGCCAGAAACAGCCGGCCTTGTTGCACCAGCTGTTCGGCGCGCTTTTCTTCTTCGGCCAGCAGGGTGTTCTCGCGTTTCACCAGTTTGTCGATTTCGTAGCGGTGCTGCTGGTAATGGTTGGCCAGTTGGGTGAGCACGCTACGTGTATCTTGCTCGGCCAGGCGCTGCGGAAAGTACTGCTCGCGTGCCAGCTTGAAAAACTCGCGCGCTGGCTTGTCAGAGGCTTGCAGCAGCAAGCGCTGGCTTTCATCGTTCAGCGGCATGCGCTGCCAGTATTCGTGGCGTGCCTGGAACTCTTTTTCCAGCTCCAGCACCCGGTCTTGATAGGTACGCACCGCAGACAGGCTCTGGCTATGCTGTGCCTGCATCACTACCAGATAAGATTCGATAATGTAGCGCGGTGGCGGCAGGATATCGGCAATCAGGTCTTTGCCTTGCACAATGCGGCTGTATGCCGGGCCGTTAATGCGCAGCTCTTCCAGCTGGCGCCAGGACATGCCGCCGGTGAACATCAGGCCGATGCCGACAATGGATAGAACCAGCAGAAATTGCGCCCTGATGGACAAACGGGCTAGCCACGAGTGAGTAGGCATGCTGATGTACTCTGGAATAGTGTCCAATCATTATCGAATACTAAAGAATAGTGAGCAAATTACTTCAGGGTATTTTGTGATTCTAGTGTGGTGCAACGCAAAATCCAGCCTGCTGACAGGGTTATTTTCTCGCTATGTTGATGAAAGAAAAGCATTTTTTCAGGTGAAAGCGCCGACGCTTTCTGGCACAATGCGCGGTCTTTCAAGAAACACCTGCACACAATGACGCTTCCTGCCGCACCCCAAGCCATTAACAGCTACCGCAAGTACTGGGCGCAACGCTTTGGTACCGCCCCTTTCCTGCCTATGAGCCGTGCCGAAATGGACGAGCTGGGCTGGGATAGCTGCGACATCATCATCATCAGTGGTGACTGTTATATCGACCACCCCAGCTTCGGGATGGCACTGGTGGGCCGCTTGCTGGAAGCGCAGGGTTTCCGCGTGGGCATCATTGCACAGCCGGACTGGAACAGCGCCGATGCCTTCCGCGCGCTGGGCAAGCCCAACCTGTTTTACGGCGTGACCGCCGGCAACATGGATTCCATGATCAACCGCTACACGGCAGACCGCCGCCCGCGCTCGGATGACGCCTACACCCCGCATGGCGAGCCGAACAAGCGCCCGGACCGTGCCGTGACCGTGTACGCGCAGCGCTGCCGCGAAGCCTACCCCGGCGTGGGCGTGATGATCGGTTCTATCGAAGCATCGCTGCGCCGCATCGCCCACTTCGACTACTGGAGCGACAAAGTGCGCCAGTCGGTGCTGGTGACGTCCAAGGCCGACATTCTGTTGTACGGTAACGCCGAGCGTGCGCTGGTGGAAATTGCCCACCGCGCTGCCCGTGGCGAGAAGCTGTCCGAGATGCGTGATATCCGTGGTACTGCCTTTATGGTGCCGCACGGCTGGAAGCCGGACGACGAATGGCAGGAGATGGACTCCAGCGTGGTGGATGTACCGGGCAAGGTGGACGTGATCCTGAACCCGTACCAGGAGATCCCCGAGCAAGCTGCCGAAGCCACCGCGGCCAACGACCCGACCAAGCCGCAAGTGATCCGCATCGAATCGCGTGAAGAGCGCCTGGCCAAGCGCCGCGCCGAGCGTGCCAAAACCGTGATCCGCATCCCGTCTTACGAGGCGGTAGCACACGACCCGGTACTGTACGCCCACGCCAGCCGCACCCTGCACCTGGAGTCCAACCCCGGTAACGCCCGTGCGCTGGTCCAGCTGCACGGCACGCGCGACGTGTGGCTGAACGCGCCGCCGATTCCGCTGACTACCGAGGAAATGGACTTTGTGTTCGGCCTGCCCTACGCCCGTAACCCGCACCCGGTGTATGGCGACGCGCATATCCCGGCGTGGGAGATGATCAAGTACTCGGTCAACATCATGCGCGGCTGTTTTGGCGGCTGTACCTTCTGCTCGATCACCGAGCACGAGGGCCGCATCATCCAGAGCCGTTCGGAAGAATCCATCCTCAAGGAAATCGAGGAAATCCGCGACAAGACACCTGGTTTTACCGGCCATATTTCTGACCTGGGCGGCCCCACGGCCAATATGTATCGCCTCAGCTGCAAGGACCCGGCCATCGAGCGTTCCTGTCGCAAGCTGTCGTGCGTGTTCCCCGACATTTGCGAAAACTTGGGTACCGACCACGGCCCGTTGATCCAGCTGTACCGCAAGGCGCGTGCGTTGCCGGGTGTGAAGAAGATCAATATCCAGTCCGGCCTGCGTTACGACCTGGCGGTCAAGTCGCCGGAGTACATCAAGGAGCTGGTGCAGCACCACGTGGGTGGCTACCTGAAGATTGCCCCGGAACACACCGAAGACGGCCCGCTGTCCAAGATGATGAAGCCGGGCATGGGCGCTTACGACAAGTTCAAGGAGCTGTTCGAGCGCTTCAGCCGTCAGGCCGGTAAAGAGCAGTACCTGATTCCGTACTTTATCGCCGCCCACCCGGGCACCAGCGACGAAGACATGGTGAACCTGGCGCTGTGGCTGAAGAAAAACAATTTCCGCCTCGATCAGGTACAAACCTTTACCCCCACGCCGATGGCGCTGGCTACCACCATGTGGCACACCAAGCGTAACCCGCTGAAACGCCTGTCGCGCAGCTCGGAAAAAGTGGACGTGGTGCGTGACGGCTACCGCCGCAAGCTGCACAAGGCGCTGCTGCGCTACCACCACCCGGATAACTGGCAGATCATTTACGACGCGCTGGTACAGATGGGCCGCAGCGACTTGATTGGCCATGCCAAGCACTGCCTGATTCCGCCGACGCCACCAGGCGACAAGGCCGCCGCGGCGCGCCACCGCTTTGCCGGCCAGAGCCTGGCCGCGCGCGCCAAGGCGCAGCAGGGTCAGCCGCGCAGCTACGCCGGTGCCCCGCGTGGCAATGGCAAGCCCGCTGCCGCCAAGACGCACGCAAGTAAACCGGCAGCCAGCAAGCCTGCCGCCGCCAAGCCGGCAGCAGGGCGTGGCGGTGCTGGCAGCAAGCCTGCCGGCAAGGTTGGCCGCGGCCGCTAAACTGCGCACGATGGCATGACCCTGGCCGCCTTCACGGGCGGCTTTTTCTCGCCCGCGGCGGCACTTTTGCCGCCTGCGGGCTACCTAGTACTGTACGCATATTGCCCAGGTGGCCAGCATGATACGCATCCCGTTTGAACACAGTTACGCCACGCAGCTGCCGCAGGCCTGCGCTGCGGCCAACCCTGATACGCCTGCTGCGCCGCGTCTGCTGTTCTGGCAGGCCGGCCTGGCCGGCGAGCTGGGGCTGGACACCAGCGGTGTGGATGAGGCCACGTTGGCCGCGCTGTTTTCCGGCGCGCAGCTGCCTGCCGGTGCGCAGCCGGTGGCGCAGGTGTACGCCGGCCACCAGTTTGGCGGCTACTCGCCGCAGCTGGGCGACGGCCGTGCCCTGTTGCTGGGCGAGGTGGTGGATACTGCGGGGCAGCGCCGCGACATTGCGTTCAAGGGCAGTGGCCGCACGCCGTTCTCACGCCGCGGCGATGGCAAGGCAGCGGTCGGGCCCATGCTGCGCGAGCTGATTATCGGCGAGGCCATGCACGCGCTGGGCATCCCCACCACGCGCGCGCTGGCGGTCGTGGCCACTGGCGATACGGTCTACCGCGACCGCCCGCTACCCGGCGCCGTACTGACGCGGGTGGCGGCCAGCCATATTCGCGTGGGGACCTTCGAATACTTTGCCAACCGTGGCGATGAAGCGATGCTACGCCAGCTGGCGGCGTATACGTTGCAGCGCCACTATCCGCAGCTGCAGCATGCGGCCAACCCTTATCTGGCCATGCTGGAGGCGGTGTGCCAGCGCCAGGCCAGCCTGCTGGCGCAGTGGATGCACGCCGGTTTCATCCATGGCGTGATGAATACCGACAATATGACCCTGTCCGGCGAAACCATCGATTACGGCCCCTGCGCTTTCATGGATGCTTACGACCCGGCCACGGTGTTCAGCGCCATCGACGAGCGTGGCCGCTACGCCTACGGCAACCAGCCTGCCATCGCGCAGTGGAACCTGGCGCGGCTGGCCGAAGCGCTGCTGCCCCTGCTGGATGCCGCGTCAATGGACGACGCCGTGGCGCAGGCTACGGCGGTGATCCAGGGCTTTCAGGCGCATTATCAGCAAGCCTGGCTGGCGCAGGCGCGGGTCAAGCTGGGCCTGGCGGATGCACAAGAGGATGACCAGTCCCTGGCAGAGGACTGGCTGCTGATGCTGCATCGTCAGCGGGTGGATTTCACGCTGGCCTGGCGTTATCTGGCCGATGCGCTGGAGGGCGAAGCGCCGCGTCTGGCCGCGCTGTTTGCACAGCCGGCCGTGCTACAGGCCTGGCTGGCGCGCTGGCACACGCGGCTGGCGCTAAGTGGCCGGCCGGCCGCACAGGTGGCTGGCAGCATGCGTGCGGCCAACCCTTTGTATATTGCCCGCAACCATCTGGTAGAGGAGGCGTTGGCGGCTGCCAGCGAGTATGGCGACACGGCCCTGGCCCAGCAGCTGCTGGCGGTGCTGGCCCAGCCCTTTACCGAGCGCCCGGGGCTGGCGCGCTATACCCAGCCGGCTAGTGCCGAGCTGGCGCTGGGCTACCGTACCTTCTGCGGTACCTGAACTACACCAGGCTCACGGCCAGGGTCGCCGCTTCGATGCGGTTGCGGCCATTGTGTTTGGCGCGATACAGCGCTTCGTCCGCCGCAGCCAGCAGGCTGTCCATGTCGATATCGGGCAGCGTGCCGCTGGCTACCCCGAAGCTGGCGGTGAGCTTGAGTGGTCTGCCATCGAAATCCAGTGTCTGGCTGGCCAGCGTCTGGCGCAGGTTTTCGGCCAACTCCAGCCCCTCTGGCAGGGAACTGTCGCGCAACACCATGGCAAACTCCTCGCCGCCCAGGCGGAATGCACGGAAGCGGTCGGTACTGCGCGACATCATCTGGCGTCCTACATGCTGCAGCACTTCATCGCCGATATGATGGCCAAAGGTGTCGTTAATGGCTTTGAAGTGGTCGATATCCACAAAAATCACACAGACGCGCAGCGGGTGGCGGCGCGGTCTTTCAATATACGTCCGGGTAAGCGAGCGGCGGTTGCGCAGGCCGGTGAGCGGGTCGCGGTGTGACAGCATATGCAGCTGCCGAGTGAGCCGGGTGCCAATCCGCACAATAGACATCATGTTGAAGAATGCTGCCATCACCATATAGAACATGGCCTGGTTCACGTTGATGTCACTGCTGACCGTGAGCTCGGGCAAGCCGCTTTCGCCTATCAGCAGGCGGGCAATGGCGCGCACGATCAGATAGGTGGCAAACAGGACCAGTGGCACGTGCAAAATCCACGTAGACATGCCGGGAAACTCGTTGAGCGAGGGGCGGTGGATGCGTGAAACACCCCACAACACGATACTGCCGAGCATGAGGTTGAGCAGGGTGATGCGGTAAGGGGCTGTGGCGTCCGGCAGCCCGAGCAAGAATGACAGCCAGCCCGCTAGCGCGGTCAGCAGCCAGATATGGCTATGTGGCAGGGCGCCCAGATCAAAGAATGTCAGGTAAGCATTACTGCCATACAGAAACCCGGCCACCAGCAGGGCCGACATGACGGCATAGGGCACGGCCAACAGCATCACATCTGGTGGCAGGATCGCGACCAGCAGCAGGCCGGAGGCCATGCAAGTGGCTGCCATCGTGTGCTGTACCAGCTGTTTTCCCAGGCCGCGTAGCTGCGTACCGGACAGTAGCCAGGCAAGGGCGTAAAGATAAAGCTGGGTGACCAGAAGCAGCCAATGGGCGTGGTATTGCATAAACTTCCTTGGCGGTTGGCTTATCTATATCTATGGTTTTACTAGAGATATCATGGGTTTTCAAATTGACGCGCATACTCTTTTCATCATTATTGAAAGATATTAGCGTAGCGCCAAGCCCCACCTTGGTGGCATCACGTTGCTAGTTTGCAGGAGCGTGTCTTCTTTGCGCATCTCTCGGTGCACTGGTTTCTGCGCTTGCCCGTACTTGCCCCCGATCTTCTGCACGCTTCGATTACGCCAAACTCATGGCCAAGCTAGCGGTCTCGATGCGATTGCGGCCATGGTGCTTGGCGCGATAGAGCGCTTCGTCTGCTGCAGCCAGCAGACTGTCCATGTCGATGTCAGGTAGTGTGCCACTGGCTACCCCGAAGCTGGCCGTAAGCTTGAGTGGCCTGCCATCGAAATCCAGCGTCTGGTTGGCCAGCGCCTGACGCAGGTTTTCGGCCAGCTCCAGCCCCTCCGCCAGGGAGCTGTCACGCAGGACCATGGCGAACTCCTCGCCACCCAGGCGAAATGCACGGAAGCGGTCGGTACTACGCGACATCATCTGGTGACCCACATGCTGCAGCACTTCATCGCCGATCTGGTGACCGAACGTGTCGTTGATGGCTTTGAAATGGTCAATATCCACAAAGATCACACAGACGCGCAACGGGTGCCGCCGTGGCTTTTCAATATAAGTGCGGGTAAGCGAACGGCGGTTACGCAGGCCGGTTAACGGATCGCGGTGAGACATCATGTGTAGTTGGCGGGTCAGGCGGGTGCCAATGCGGACAATGGCCATGATGTTGAAAAAAGCAGCGCTCACCATGTAAAGAATGGCTTGGTTGATGTTGAGGTCATTGTGCACCGTCAGTTCCGGTAAGGCAGCTTCGCCAAGAAAGATGCGTGCCAGTGCACGCAGAACCAAGTACAGGGCAAATAGTGCCATCGGTATGTGAAGCAGCCAGGTAGACATACCTGGAAACTCGAGCAGTGAGGGGCGATGAAGGATGAACAGCCCTCTGAAGGTAATCATGCCGAGCGTGGCGTAGAGCAAACTGACGCGGTAAGGCTGGTAGGTATCAGAGAGTCCCAGCAGCAACATGCCACAACCAAAGCAACAGGATGCCAGCCAGATGTGCCGATGCGAAAAGTTGGGCAGGCCAAAGAATTCAAAGTAAGCGCTCTGCCCGTATAGAAAGCCGGCTACGATCAGTACCGCCATCGCTGCATACGGAAAGGCAGTCAACATGACAGCGGAGGGCAACATGGCAAGCAACAACAGGCCGGTAGCCATGCAGAACGACGCTATCGTGTGTTTGCGAAGCTGGCTGCCCATCCCGCTTAACTGTGTGCCCGAGAGTAGCCAGGCAATAGCGTAGAGATAGAGCTGTGTCACCAGTAGCAGCCAGTGTGCATGGTATTGCATAAGCTTCCTTGGGGTATGGCTTATCTATATTTATGGTTTTACTAGAGATATCCCCTGTTTTCAAATAGTTGCGCATACTCTTTTCATTATTCTTGAAAGATGTCGGCATAAGGCCAAGCTGTGCCTTGGCGGCGCTGCATGGCTGGTTTATAAGTGGGTGTCTCCTTTTTGTCTGCCCTGCCATGATCCTGCTCCATACCCCAAGTGCAAAAGAAGTTGCCGCCTATTTGCCCCTGTTTCGTGCGGCACTGCCTGCTATGCCGATAGCAACGCTGGAAACCCTGCAGCAACCTGAACAGGTACGCTATGTCATTACCTGGGGCCCGCCGCCAGGCCTGTTTGCCGGTTTGCCTGCCTTGCAGGCGGTATTTGCGCTGGGGGCCGGGGTAGACAAGCTATTGGCTCGGCCCGATCTGCCGGCGAGTGTGCCCATATACCGCTTGCTGGACGGCGGCATGGCGCAGCAAATGGCCGAGTATGTGAGGCTAGGGGTGTTGTCCTACCAGCGGCATATGGACATCTATCGTCGCCAGCAGGCCGCAGGGGTGTGGAAGATGTTGCCACCGCGTTTGCCTGCCGAGGTACGTGTCGGTGTGCTGGGGCTGGGGGAGATCGGTAGCGCGGTGGCGCAGGCATTGGTGGCCGATGGCTACCGTGTCAGTGGCTGGAGCCGTACCCCGCGCCAGTTACCCGGTGTGACCACCTACCATGGCGGTGAAGGTTTGGGCCAGATTCTGGCGAACAGTGATGTATTGGCCTGCCTGCTGCCTTCTACGCCGCAAACACAGGGGCTGCTGGATGCAGCGCGTCTAGCCAGCCTGCCTGCGGGGGCAATGGTCATCAACGCGGGGCGCGGAGATTTGCTGGATGAAGATGCCTTGCTCGCGCTGCTGGATCGTGGCCACTTGCGCGCTGCCCAGCTGGATGTATTTGCCATGGAACCGCTACCCACTCACAGCCGCTTATGGCAGCACCCGTCCGTAACCCTGACACCTCACATTGCGGCTATTACCCTGCGCCAGCAGGCAGTTAGCCAGATTGCGGCCAACTTGCAGCGCCTGCAAGCCGGCCTGCCGGCTGAAGGGCAGGTACTGCGCGAACGCGGTTACTAGCTTGCCAAGCAGCAGGTCTGTTCATGGCAGATGCGGTTACGACCGCTTTGCTTGGCGTGGTACATGGCGCGGTCAGCGGCATCCAGCACCTGTACCAGCTTGTGTTCAGTTATGCTACTGCTGGCAATGCCAAAGCTGGCGGTGATGGTGAGTATCTGGCCTTGCCGCATTAATGGTTTGCTTTCGATCGCCTGGCGCAGTGCTTCGGCTAGCTGCAGGGCATCGGCCTGGCTACCGCCAGGCAAGATGATGGCAAACTCCTCCCCGCCCAGGCGGAATGCCTGGCTCAGCCCGGTATGGTGTTGCTTGAGCAGGCGGCCTATGCGCGATAGCACCACGTCGCCCATGCTGTGCCCGTAGCGGTCGTTGATGTGCTTGAAATGGTCGATATCCAGCACGATCACACTAAAGCGGGAAAACTGCTGCAGATAGGCCTCGGTGAACGTGGCATGCAGCGCGCGGCGGTTTTGCAGGGTGGTAAGCTGGTCCTGCAGCGACAGCTTGTGCAGCTGCCTGGCCATGCGCGCCCCGATACGCACGCTGGCGGTCAGGTTGAAGATGGCGGCCATCACCATGAAGGCAACGGCTTGCAGCGTATTCATCACGCCGCTGCTGTATAGCTCGGGCACCATGGCTTCGCCAAACATCAGCCGCAGTACCGCGCGCAGCAAGAAGAAACATCCAAACAGGGCCGACGAGGCATGTAGCAGCCAGGTAGCAATGCCCGGAAATTCCTTGAGCGAGCGCTGATGCATCTGCCAGGTCACCATCAGTAGGATGCAGCCGGTCTGTACCGATAACAGTGCCAGCCTTAGCTCGTGCTTGCCTGTCAGGCCCAGTAGCAAAATGGGCGCCGCCGCCACCAGGGTTCCCAATAGTAAATCGCGGTGGCGGTAGCCGTGCAGGCGCAAAAACAGCAAGCTGGCGTTGGCCGCATACAGAAAGCCGGCGATCAACAAGGCAGAGACCAGCGTGTAAGGCCAGGGCTGGCGCAGCATGGTGGCTGGCAGGCTGGCTGACAGCAGCATGCCGGTAGCCAGCAGTATGGCCGACAGGCTGTGCTGCCACAGCAGCCGGCGCATGCTTTTCAGCAGCAGTATGGCGAGCAGCCAACCCACGCCATACAGGTAAAACTGCACAATCAATAGCAGCCAGTATGTTTGAGGCATGAATATTCCGGGCGGAGGGGGCAGCAGGCTGCGAACCGGATCATTGTTGCCATGGCTTGTGGCGGCGGCAATATCTCTATAAGACGCTGGCTGCCGTGTTGTTGCACATCGCCTGCAACCTGGTGGCTCAGGCCTGCTTCAGGCGTAATCTGGCCTGGTCGTATAGCCAATTGAACAGATAGGTATAAGGCAGAAAGAACAGCAAAATGCCGATATCCAGCAGTAATGCCTGCCAATAGCTTACTTCCATCCACCATGCCACCACCGGCACGCAGATAAACACCAGACCACCTTCAAACAGAATGGCATGCAGGCAGCGCACTGTTGCAGAGCGTTGCCACTGCCGGGCGCGTTCCAGCCGTTCGAACAAGGCGCCAAACACCATGTTCCAGCTCATGGCAATGGTCGACAGCATGATCGCCAGCATCCCCGTCTGCGCCGGGCTATGGCCCAGCAGCCAGCTGCCCAATGGCACCAGTATCAGCATGGCACCCGCCTCATACAATACGGCGTGCAACAGGCGTTCGCGTGTGGATTTTGCAGGCTGAATCATAAAAAAGACCTGATATCGATATGAATGGTGGCAGTGTGATAGGTTTTCCCGCTATATAAAAGCTATTAACCATCGGAGAAACCGATATGTCGTTTAGTCAGGACGCCCTGCTAGCCTTTGTCGCGGCGGTAGACAATGGCTCGATTTCGGCCGCAGCGCGGCAGCTGGGCAAGCGCCAGTCCACGCTGAGCGAAAGCATTGCCAACCTTGAAATCGATCTGGCACTCACGCTATTCGAGCGCGGTAGCCGGCAGCTGTCGCTGACCGCCGCCGGCCAGCGCTTGTTGCCGCTGGCGCGCCAGGCACTGGCAGCACACGATAGCTTGCAGCTGCAAGCGGCTGCCTTGGCCAGCGGGGTGGAAGCCAGGCTGACGCTGGTGTTATCCGACACCTTTCATACCGGTAGCGTGGAGCCGGCGTTGAAAGCGTTTGCCAGCCTGTACCCGTATACCGAGCTGGAATGCCTGGTGGGCGAGCAGGACGACTTGCTGGCGCTGGTGCGCAGCGGGCGCGCCCAGCTGGGCCTGATGTCGGGGGACGTGCAAGGTGGCAGCGAGTTTGCCGTGCGCGAGTTGCCGCAACAAGCCCGCACCTCGCTGTACGTGGCCCCCGATCACCCGCTGGCGCAGCAGCGCCCGGCCGGTGCCTGGGCCTTGCCGGCACATCGGCAGCTACGGCTGCAAACGTTCACCAATACGCTACCGCCAGACGGCCACACGGGCAGCTGCTGGTACGCCCCCAGCTATCTGCTACTGCTGGAAATGACGCAGCTGGGTTTTGGCTGGGCCGAGCTGCCGGACTGGCTGGTGGCGCGCTACGCCCCGGAGCTGGTGCCGCTGGCGCTGCCAGGTTGGCCGCAGCAGCGCAGCCTGCACGCCGTGTGGCAGCGGGCGCAGCCGCTGAGGCCGGCTGC
Source organism: Neisseriaceae bacterium (assembly GCA_027484385.1). GTDB lineage: Bacteria > Pseudomonadota > Gammaproteobacteria > Burkholderiales > Chromobacteriaceae > Vogesella. The sequence continues at coordinate 18,398 of JAIXTB010000019.1, forward strand.
AGCGTGGATGCTGCAGCAGTTTCTGCAGCCCGCTGCTCTAGACCCGACCCCAGGCTGAGCTAAGTCACCGCTATGCCCCTTCATGCGGCCAACCTTGCGGTATGGCCGACAGCAGCTGGCGCGTGTAGGGGTGCTGCGGGTGGGCGTACAGGGTGTCGGCGTTGGCTTGCTCTACTACTTCGCCCTGTTGCATCACCATTACCTGGTCGGAAATATGCTTCACCACCGACAGGTCGTGCGAAATGAACAGATAAGACAGCCCGCATTCGTCCTGCAGGTCTTGCAGCAGGTTCAGCACCTGGGCTTGTACCGACACGTCCAGCGCCGATACCGATTCATCGCAGATCAGCACATCCGGCTTCATGGTCAGGCAGCGTGCAATGGCAATGCGCTGGCGCTGGCCGCCGGAAAACTCGTGCGGGTATTTCTGCAGGGCACGGCTCGGTAGACCTACGCGCTCCAGCAGCGCGGCGGCGAGCTGTTTGCGCTCGGCGTGGTCGTGGCCAATACCGTGCAGCACCATGGGCTCCAGCAGGATTTCTTCTACGGTAAAGCGCGGGTTCAGCGAGGCATAGGGGTTCTGGAAGATGATCTGGATGCGGCGTTTGCAGGCGTGAAATTCGCGTGGCGACATGGCCAGGATGTCCTGGCCATTAAACAGGGCGCGCCCGGCGCTGGCCTGATGCAGGCGCATCAGCGTGAGCCCTACGGTGGTCTTGCCAGAGCCGGACTCGCCCACAATGCCCAGGGTTTTGCCGCGTGCCAGCTGGAAGGACACATCTTTTACTGCGTGAAAGACACGTTTGCCAAATAGCCCTTCGCGGCTTTCAAAGCTTTTGCACAGGCCCTGCACGTCCAGCACAATGTCGTCGCCCGGCGCGTAGCCGCGCGTGCGCTGTGGCGGCACCTGATAGGGCTGGTCTTGCAGAAAGTCGTCGATCACCGCCAGCCGTGCCGGGCGGCTGTCCAGTTGCGGGCGGCAGTTCAGCAGTGCCTTGGTGTAGGCGTCTTGCGGCTGGCTGAACACCTGCTGCAGCGGGCCGTGCTCGCGGATTTCACCATGGCGCATCACGATTACCTCGTCGGCAAACTCGCCTACCAGGCCCAGGTCGTGGGTAATGAACAGCACCGCCATACCGTGTTTTTTCTGTAGCCGGGCCAATAGCTGCAGGATTTGCTGCTGTATGGTGACATCCAGTGCGGTAGTGGGTTCGTCGGCAATCAGCAGCTTGGGTTCGCAGGCAATGGCCATGGCGATCATCACCCGTTGCTGCTGGCCGCCGGATAGCTGGTGCGGGTAGGCGTCCACCTTGCGCTCGGGTTCCGGCAGGCCCACCTCTTGTAGCAGCGCTATCGCACGCTGGCGCGCCGCTTTGCGCCGCATGCCGGTGTGTAGCATCAGGGTTTCGATAATCTGGTCGCCTACGGAGAAGACCGGGTTCAGCGAGCTCATCGGGTCCTGAAAGATCATGGCAATGTCGCGGCCGCGTAGCGCGCGCAGGGTGTGGCGGTCGGCGGCTAGCAGCTTACGGCCTTCGAACAGGATATCGCTGCCGGGGGCGATGTCGGCGTGATGATCCGGCAGCAGGCGCATGATGGCCATGGCAGTAACGGATTTACCCGAGCCCGACTCGCCCACCAGCGCTACGGTACGGTTAGCCGCAATATCGAAGCTGATGCCTTTCAGCGCCTGGAAGCGTTCGCCGCTTTCCATACGGAAACTCACGCTCAGGTTGCGCACGCTTAGCAGCGGGGATAATGGAGTCATGGCGTGTCCTTATTGCACTTTCGGGTCCAGCGCATCGCGCAGGCTGTCGGTGAGCATGCTGAACGCGGTTACCAGCAGCGACATGCACAGGGTAACGGCGGCCATTTGCCACCAGTAGCCTTGCAGCAGCTCGGCTGGTGCCTCGGCCAGCATGGCACCCCAGCTGGTCTGGGTCACGCCTACGCCGAAGCCGAGGAAAGACAGGATGGCTTCGTACTTGATCAGCGCGACGGTCAGAAGGGAAAACTGCACCA
>JAIXTB010000279.1 GCA_027484385.1 Neisseriaceae bacterium
CCCTGGGGCATGCCGTTTTGCCCGGCTCGCGCCAACGGGATGGGGCGCTTCACTCACGCCCTACCAATTGATGGCCAAATACATTCGACTAACTGACTAGCATCAGCCATATGGCTGCCTTTTTCATTGCTTGGGCCAGCGCAAGGTTGGCCGCAAGCCGCCTGCCAGCCTCACGCCACCCGGTACACCGCCCCCAGCCGGCAACACAGCGCCGCGAGCAAAGACAGCACCGCTGCGGCCAACATCAGCTGCGACAGCGGCCAGCTGCCGGCCAGCGCACCCGACAGCCACAGCCCCAGCGGCATCAATAGCTTGAACAGCGAGCCCGTAATACCGGACACTCTGCCGATCAGCGCGAGCGGCGTGCTTTCCTGTCGGTAGCTCCACACACAGACATTGCCGCATACCACCACAAAGCTGCTGGCCAGCATCACCAGCCCCAGCAGCCATAGTTGCTGCAGCGTGGCCAGCGCCACCATGCCCAGTCCTTCCAGCGCAAAGGCCAGCATCACCACCCGCCCCAAACCCAAGCGCTGCCGCAACCACGTTACGCTCAGGCCAGCAGCAATACCGCCCGCGCCCGCCACGCCGTACAGCACGCCCAGCTGTGCCGGGCTCAAGCCCAGGCTATCGCGCAGGCGGAACAGCTGCAGCACCTCGGCCACACCGCTGGCACCGTTGGCCAGCACCACCGCCCACGCCAGCTGCCACAGCGGGCGGTTGGTGCGTAGCGCGGCCCAGCCTGCGGCCAACTCGGTAGCGAAATGGCGCTCACCCGCAGCCTGAGGCGGTATGGCCGGCACCCGCAGCAGGGCCAGCGACGACAGCACAAACAGCAGCGCCGGCAACCACATGCCCCACGCCAGCGAGGCAAAGGCAATCAGCAAGCCGGACAGCATCGGCCCGGTCACGGCAAACAGGTTGAACAGCGTATTCAGGTAGCTGGTGGCCGGCATCAGCAAGGCCTGCGGCACGCTATGCTTGACCAGGCCAAAGCGGCAGATAGCGGTAATGTAGTTGCACAGCATCATCACAAAAGCCAGCGGATAAAAGCCCCACAGCGGCAGCCAGCCTTGCGCCAGCAAGCTACCGGCCAGCCCCAGCAGCAGCGCCATCGCCAGCAGACTGCGCTGTGCCCAGCGCCGGCGGCACACGCGGTCCACCCACACGCCGATAAATACCGCCAGCAGCAGGTTGGGCAAAAACTCCACCGCCCGCAGCTGGCTCATGGCATTCAGCGAATGCGTCAGCTCGTACAGGATCAGCGGCAAAGCCAGCTGATAAATCTGGCTGCCCAGCGCCAGAAATAGCGTACTGGCAAACAGCCCCACAAACACCGGCTGCTGCCACAGCCCCCCGCCCTGCCCTGCTTGCTGCATGTCCTGTTCCTTTCCAACTCGATATGGCTGGACAGCATGCCCGCAAAAAGCGGAAGATAAACAGGAGACAAATTCACTAGGCGTTCCGCTTTTATGCAAAAGGCCCGTCAGTACTACCAGCGTCTGTACCACGCTCGTCACGGGCAGAGCGGCCCCGCCCGGCTAGAGCAAGTCGCCGAGCAGCTGTGCTGCAGCCCGCGCCACGCCCGCGCCGTACTGGCCACGCTGGCCAGCCACGGCTGGCTGCAATGGCAGGCCGGGCGAGGACGCGGCCAACTGTCGCAGCTGCAGTTCCACACCCACCCCGCCACGCTGGAAGCCGACGCGCTGCAGCAGCACCTGGCGCGCGGCGACATCGAAAGCGCCATGCAGCAGCTCACCCCCGCCAGCCGCCAGCGCCTGGGCGAGCTGCTGCCTGCCTATCTGGGCGTGCAGCCCGGCAGCGAACAACGGCTGCGCATCCCGTTTTACCGGCCGCTGCACAGCCTGGACCCGGTGCAGATTAACCGCCATACCGAGTGCCATCTGATACGCCAGCTGTTCGACGGCCTGACCTGCTATCAGCGCGACAATGGCCGCATCGCGCCGGCGCTGGCCCACCACTGGCAGCACGACGCCAGCCTTCAGCAGTGGCGCTTCGTGCTGCGCCCCGGCGTGCTGTTTCACCACGGCCGGCCGCTGGAAGGAGAAGACGTACGCCAGACGCTGTATCGCCTGCGCGACGAACCCGGCCCATTTCAGCGCCTGTTCGCCCATCTGCTATCGGTACTGCTACCCGCACCACATGAAGTACACATCACCCTGTCGCAGCCGGACGCCCTGCTGCCGCACCGGCTGGCCGACCATTGCGCGGTGATCCTGCCGCGCGAACGTTGGCCGCAAGCCGACTTTGGCCGCCTGCCCAGCGGCACCGGCCCGTTCCGCCTGAGCGTCAACAACACCCACCGCGCCACGCTGCGCGCCTTCGAGCGCTACTGGCAGGCGCGGCCGCTGCTGGACGAAGTGGACATCTGGGTGGTGAACGACACGGCCACCCGCGCCCGGCTGGATGTGCGGCTGGGCTACCACGGCCCTACCCCGCCGCAGGGGCAGTACACGCTGCAGGCCGAGCCGGGCTGCAGCTATGTGTGCGCCAACCCGGCCACGCTGGACGCTAGGCAGCGCGCCGCCCTCGCCGCCTGGCTGCACCCGGCGCAGTGGCCGGCCGACCTAGGCGGCCAACGTGCACTGGGCATGCTGGCGCAATGGCAGCACTGGCCCGCCCCCATCATCGCGCCACGCCCGGTGCTACCGCCACGCCTGCGGCTGGTCACCTACAAGCTGGCCACCCACATCGGGCTGGCCGAGCAAGTGTGCGCCCGGCTGGCCGCCGCCGGCTGCCAGGTCTCGCTGCAGGTATTGGATTTCCCCGAGTTTGCCGCCAACCACTGGCGCCACAGCGCCGACCTGATGCTGACCGGCGAGGTGCTAAACGACGACCTCGACTACAGCTGCTACCAATGGCTGGCCGGCGAATCCGGCTTTCACCCCTGGCTCAGCGACGCCACCCGCCACGCACTGCAAGCGTGGGTTGGCCGCAGCCAGGCCGAGCCGGATAGCGCCACGCGCTGGCGGCACTACGCCGCCGCCGCCAGCCTGCTGGTGCGCGAGCACGCGCTGATTCCCCTACAGCACAGCATCATGCGCCTGGAGTTCGACCCGCAGCTGCGCGGCATCGCGCTAACGCAGTGCGGCTGGATGGACTTTCGCCAGCTGTGGTTCGACAGCGCGGCGTGAGGACGCAAGGCGGCCATCGTGCGAGCTTGCAGCACCGGCAAAGCACAAGGGCAAGCCTGCGGCTTGCCCTTGCTGTTAGCCATGCGGCCAACCTTGGCCGCTGGCCACCCGCGCTACGCTGCAGGCGGTGTGGGCCACAGGCAGTGCGGGCCGATGTCGGCCAGGGTGCGGCAGCCGGTGAGCGCCATGGTCACTTCCAGCTCTTCGTGCAGGGTGCGCAGCAAGTGGGCCACGCCCAGCGCGCCGGCCACCGCCAGCGCGTGAATGAAAGGGCGGCCGATCAGCACCGCGCTGGCTCCTAGCGCCAGCGCTTTGAATACGTCGCTGCCGCGGCGCACGCCGCCGTCCAGCAGCAGCGGCACGCGGCCCTGTACCACGGCGGCGATGGCGGGCAGCGCGTCCAGCGCCGCCGGTACGGTGTCCAGCACGCGGCCGCCATGGTTGGACACGATCAGACCATCCATGCCGTGCTGTAGCGCCAGCTCGGCGTCGTGCGGCGACAGGATGCCTTTCAGCACAATGGGCAAGCGGGTCTGGCTGCGCAGCCAGGCGATGTCGGCCCAGCGCGGCGCGATGGCCATCATGCCGTCGAACACCGCGCTCTGCCCTGCGGCCAACACCGGCTGGTACGGTGCCATGGTGGCCAGGTTCACCGCGGCCACACCATCCGGCAGGGCAAAGCCGGCGCGCTGTTCGGCGTTGCGCACGCCGGCCAGCGGCGCATCCACCGTCAACACCAGCGCGGTATAGCCGGCAGCTTCGGCGCGCTGCACCAGCTGTGCCACCACGGCGCGGTCGTGCTGCCAGTACAGCTGAAACCACAGCGGTGCCTGCGCGGCGGCGGCGATGTCTTCCAGCGGCGTGCTGGCCAGGGTGCTGACCAGCATGCTGCTGCCCATCACGCTGGCGGCATAGGCGGCGCTGCGTTCGGCGTCGGGGTGCACCAGCTTCTGGTACGCCACCGGTGCCAGCAAAATCGGCATGGCCAGATCCAGCCCGGGCAGGTGGCAGCGGCTGTGGCCGCCCTGTACGTCGGCCAGTAAGCGGGTGTGCAAGCGGTGGCGGGCAAAGGCTTGCAGGTTGGCCGCATGGCTCAGCTCGTCGGCGGCGGCGCTGTCGATATAGGCGCGTGCGTTGGCCGACATCATGCGCTGGGCGTAGCGCTGGTAGTCGGCGGCGGATACCAGGTCGGCGGGAATGTGGTCCAGGTGCGGGCTCATGGCGGTAGGGCAGCGGGCAAAGCGCCACCCTACCCTAGATAAGAATAACTATCAATCACCTAGCACGGACAGCGGCAGCGGCTGGTCAGTCGCGCAGTCGTACAGCAGGTCGGTGACACGCCCGGCGGGCAGGCAGCCGTAGCGCTGCGGCGACACGATCATCAGCAGGCTGTCGTTGGCCGGGCGCGGCAGCCAGCGCTCGCCCTGGCTGATGGTGATGGGCCCCACGCCAAAGCGGCTCAGCATGGGCAGCGAATAACTCCAGGCGTTATAGCGCTGCATGATGCGCGCAAAGTGGCGGTAGCCGTAGCTGGTGATTTGCGGGTCCACACCGATGCGGGCAAAGAAAGCCAGCTCGCGCTGGCGCGCTTCTTTTACCTCGGCGGCAAAGCGCTGCCGCGCTTCGGCCTGGCGCTGCGCGGGAAAACGCGCCAGATAGGCAGCGCGCTGGCGATGCGCTTCGTCCATGCCGCCGTGAAAGGCCAGTAGCGCGTGATAGCCCAGCTCGCGGTGGCTGGCGGCGGTAAACACGTAGTTGGCGCAGGCCGAGTTGCAATAGCGCGGCACATGCACGCGCAGCCGGTGCTGTGCGACCCACTCGCCCAACGCCAGCCCCAGGTTGAACGCGCCGCCGCTGCTGCTGATCACCAGCGTATGCGGCTTGACCGCGGCGGCGTCGTACAGCGCAAACAGGCGCTGGTTGGCCGCAGCCGACAGCTCGCCGTCGTACACCAGCGCCTCGCCAGTGTAAGAAATCGTTACGCTGGTTTCGCCGCGTGCCGCGCTGGCCAGCAGCGTGGCGCCCAGCACCATGATGATCTTGATGGCCATGCCTGCTCCTCCTGCCTGCACTATACAAGGCCACAAAAAACCCCGCTGCATGGCAGCGGGGCGGGGTGTGGTGGCAATAAAACGGCTTACAGCGGGTGCAACCGCGCGGTGAAGTGGCGCAGGATGGGCGGCTCGTAGTCAAAACCCAGGCCACGGATGCTGCTGGCGCGCTGCTGGATGTCGATCAGGCAGTCAGCGATGTAGTCCATGTGGTCGTTGGTGTACACGCGGCGCGGGATGGTCAGGCGCAGCAGCTCGAACGGCGACGGCTCCTGCTCGCCAGTAGCCGGGTTGCGCCCCAGCAGCAACGAGCCGATTTCCACGCCGCGAATGCCGCCTTCCAGGTACAGCTCGCAGGCCAGCGCGTGCGCGGGGAACTGCCCGGCCGGGATGTGCGGCAGCAGCTTTTTGGCGTCCACAAACACAGCGTGGCCACCGGTGGGCGTCTGGATCGGGATGCCACCGGCGGCCAACCTGTCGCCCAGGTAAGCCACCTGGCCGATACGGTAGGCCAGATAGCCCTCGTCCATGCCTTCTTTCAGGCCCACGGCCAGCGCTGCCATGTCGCGCCCGGCCAGGCCGCCGTAGGTGACAAAGCCTTCCATCGCCACACAGCGCACTTGCACGCTGCGGAACAGGTCTTCGTCGCTCTTGAAGCAGCACAGGCCGCCGATATTCACCAGCGCGTCCTTTTTGGCCGACATGGTGAACATGTCGCCGTGGCTGAACATCTCGTACACGATGGCCGGCACCGACTGGTTGGCGTAGTCCGGGTCGCGCTGCTGGATGAACCAGGCGTTTTCGGCAAAACGTGCCGCGTCGATAATCACCGGAATACCGTGGCGGCGCGCCAGCGCGGCCGACTCGCGGATGCTGGTCATGCTCACCGGCTGGCCGCCAGCGCTATTGCAGGTCACGGTGATGATCAGGCCGGCCACGTTGGCCGCACCGTGTTCTTCGATCAGCGCGGCCAGGCGCGGCAGGTCGAAATCGCCCTTCCAGTCGTAGGCAGTGGTGGTGTCCAGCGCCTGCGGCGTCAGCACGTTGATGGCGCGTGCGCCGGCAATCTCTACGTGCGCCTTGGTGGTGTCAAAGTGGTAGTTGGACAGGAATACCGGCTGCTGGCTGCCACAGCGCTTTACCAGCTCGGGGAACAGGATCTGCTCGGCACCGCGGCCCTGGTGGGTGGGCAGGGTGTGGGCGTAGCCGAACACCTCTTTTACCGTGGCCTCCAGCTCGTAAAAGTTACGGCTGCCGGCGTAGGCTTCGTCGCCCATCATGACGCCAGCCCACTGGCGGTCCGACATGGCGCCGGTGCCACTGTCGGTCAGCAGGTCGATGTACACGTCTTCACCGCGCAGCAGGAAGGGGTTCCAGCCGGCAGCGGCCAGTGCCTCGCGGCGGTATTCGGGGGTGGTCTGCTTGATGGGTTCTACCATCTTGATGCGGAAAGGTTCGGGAATGCGTCGTGCCATGTTGATGCTCCATGCCTGCGGCCAACCTGGCTGCCGCGCAGGCCCCCACGCGGCATGGCCGTGCGGTGGCGGCGCGGCGGCACACTGCGGGCGCGGCAATAGCGCGCAGCAACGCAGCGTGGCAGGGCCACAGGTGTCAGTTGATTGTTTAGTTTGGCTTTAAAACAGACGGGCAGCCGGGTAGCTGCCTAGGGGCATCAGGCGCGGGGAAAGTCGTTGGCCAGCACAACATCGAGGTTGTACCAGTTGGGCAGCAGGCTGCGGCAGGCGCTGCTTGCTGCGGGGCAAACTAGCGGTTTCATGCACGTTCTCCAGTGTGTCGGGTGGCCATGCAGGCCACACTGCAGCGTACGCCAGCTGCCCTGCCACAGCAAGATCTATTAATGCTACACCGCAGCAATTCGATAGTGAAAACCACACAGCTGTGCTGGAGTATCCACACTATACAACCATGCATATCAAATAAGTTCCAGCCATTTATTATAATATAACGCCATAAATGTTCAATTTAGCGCATTTTTATATTGCAATAACGCCAAACCATCAGCACAATCCCACCCCCGCCAAAGCCCGCCACAGAGAACAAGGGCTGTGCACTTCACTCACCACTAGAGAAAGACCTTCATGTACCGACAACACCCTCGCGGTCTGTACCTGCTGTTTGTGACCGAAATGTGGGAACGCTTCAGCTACTACGGCATGCGCGCCATCTTTGTGCTGTTCATGGTCAAGGCGCTGATGTTCGACAAGGCCTACGCTTCCGAGATTTACGGCAGCTATACCGGCCTGGTGTACTTTGCGCCGCTGCTGGGCGGCTATATTGCCGACCGTTACTGGGGCAACCGCCGCGCCATTGTGAGCGGCGCACTGCTGATGGCCGCCGGCCAGTTTTCCATGTTCTTTGCCGCCACGCTGTACCAGCAACCCGCCACGGCCACCCCGCTGATGTTTGGCGGCCTGGCGCTGCTGATTGCCGGTAACGGCCTGTTCAAACCGAATATCTCGTCCATGGTGGGCCAGCTGTACCCGGCGGGTGACAAGCGTGTGGATTCCGCCTTCACCCTGTTCTACATGGGCATCAACGCCGGCGCGCTGCTGGCGCCGCTGGTGTGCGGCACGCTGGGCGATACCGGCCACCCGGCCGATTTCAAATGGGGCTTTCTGGCGGCCGGTATCGGCATGCTGGTGTCGCTGGCGCTGTTTCTGAGCTTGCGCAACCGCTACCTGGTCACCCCGGAAGGCGCGGCTATCGGCCTGCCGCCCAAACGCCACCATGACAGCGGCGAAAAGATCCAGCACGCGCCGCTGACGCGCCAGGAAAAAGACCGTCTGGCGGTGATCATGCTGCTGTCGGCGTTCGTGATCTTTTTCTGGTCCGCTTTCGAGCAGGCCGGCGCCTCGCTCACCTTCTTTGCCGAAGAACAAACCAACCGCCAGCTACTGGGCTGGACGGTACCGGCGTCCTTCTTCCAGAGCATCAACCCGGTAGTGATCGTGGTGTGCGCGCCGCTGTTTGCCTGGCTGTGGCTGACGCTGGGTAAAAAAGGCCTGGAGCCAAACTCGCCCATGAAAATGGCCATCGGCCTGCTGCTGCTGGCCATCGGCTACCTGATCATTGCGCTGGGTGTGAGCGGCCTGGAACCGGGTGTGAAAGTGAGCATGCTGTGGCTGATCAGCCTGTACAGCATCCATACCTTTGGCGAGCTGTGCCTGTCGCCTATCGGCCTGTCGCTGGTGGTGAAGTTGTCGCCTGCCCGTCTGGTATCGATGATGATGGGCGTGTGGTTCCTGTCCAGCGCGCTGGCCAACAAGTTTGCCGGGGTGCTGTCCGGCCTGTACCCGGAGCCGGGCAAGCCGCTGCCGCAGTTTCTGGGCTACACCGTGGCCAACCTGCACGACTTTTTCATGCTGTTCGTGATCATGGCCGGTAGCGCCGCGCTGGTATTGTTCCTGCTGTCGGGCAAGCTGAAGAAGATGATGCACGGCCTGGGCTAAGCCTCTACGCCCACGGCCATGAACAAAGCCGGTTCGCCCACGCGACCGGCTTTGTTCATGCTGGCAACAAGGCTACAGCACTGGCCATGGCAGGCTGGCTGGCGGGTTGGCCGCCAGATAGTCGGCCAGCGCAGGCTGCGGCCAAGCTTCGCCCCACTGCGGCAGGCAGCTAAAGCGATGCACCTCGCCCGCCAGGGTAAAGGCCAGCGCGTAGGCGTGCAGGTAGCCACGGTCGGCGGCGCTGCCGCCGTACAGCGCATCGCCCAGAATGGGTGCGCCCAGCGACTTCATTGCCACGCGCAGCTGGTGGGTTTTGCCGGTGCGCGGACGCAGCACAAACAGGCGCAGGCCGGGCGCCAGGCTGTGGCTGAAAAACTGGGTAACGGCAGGGTTGGCCGCACTTTTGCACAGCTTCCAGGCGCCACCGCGGCCTTTGTCCATATCACCCTTGATCAGCCCCTGCTTGCGGGCGGGCTTGGTATCGGACAGCGCGAGGTAATATTTTTCCACCTCGCGCCCGGCAAAGGCCGCGCCCAACTCGGCGGCGGCGGCCTGGCTGCGCGCCACCACGATCAGGCCGCTGGTGATGCGGTCTAGCCGGTGTACCGGCCACAGGGCGTCGTCTTGCAGGCCGTCGCGCAGGGCGTCCATCAGGCCCGGTGCGTCGTCTTCGCGGTGAAAGCTGACGCCCGGGGCTTTATGAATCACGTAAAACTGCGGGTGGGCATGAACGAGCTGGTAGGCAGACATGGCGGGCTTTCGGTAAAGAGGCGCGCATTGTAGGGCAAAGCCGTGGCCGCCCCAAGCAGGCCGGGCTGGCGCTCAGCCTGCCTTGGCCTGCGGCCCCGGCCATTCCAGATTGAGAAAATCCGGCTCCATGCCGGCGATGTGGTAACCCATTTCGGCATAAAAAGCCCGCACGGGTTTGTCGTCGCGCAGGCAGCTTAGCGTGACGCGGCCACGGCTAAGATCATGCAGGTGTGCCAGCACGCGCCGCCCCATGCCCTGGCGACGCCAGGCATCCAGCACCACCAGCAGGTGTACGTGCAGGCCGTAATCGCGGCGCGACATGCTCACCAGCGCCACCTCCTGGCCCTGGTGCCGGTACCAGAACAGCGTACCGGCGGTAAAGCTCTGCTCGAAACCTTGCCGTTGCAATACCGGGTCCCACCCGGCGCAGCGGCTCAGCTTGCCCTGCATGCCAGTGCAATAGATGTCGTACGCTCGCAGCTTATCCAGCGCGGTGAGCGGCACCAGGCCCTCTTTCATGCCGTGCCTGCCTGCTGCATGCGCTGCTCTGCCTCCAGCCGCATCTGCTTGCGGATTTCGGCTTCGCGAAAGCGTTTTTTGTGGGTGTCGCTCTCCAGCGCCAGCGGCGGTACCGGCATGGCTTTGCCATCGGCCCAGGCCACCATGGTGAAGTAGCAGCTATTGGTGTGGCGCACGGTGCGCTGCTGGATGTTCTCTGCCACCACCTTGATGCCCACTTCCATCGAGGTGCGGCCAACGTGGTTCACGCTGGCCAGAAAGGTGACCATCTCGCCCACGTGGATGGGCTGTTTGAACAGTACCTGGTCTACCGATAGCGTCACCACGTAGCAGCCGGCGTAGCGGCTGGCGCAGGCGTAGGCGACCTGGTCCAAGAGTTTCAGCAGCACGCCGCCGTGGACGTTGCCGGAAAAGTTGGCCATGTCTGGCGTCATCAGTACCGACATGGTGAGCTCGCGCTGGTTAACAGAGTGTTCAGTCATTGCTAATTATTCCCGTTTCATTCTTCTGGTATGGCGGCGTACAATCGCCATCCCCCCTTGATACCAGCCAGATACCATGTCATCCCTGTCACGGCTCTTTCATTATGCCCGCCAATACCGGCGCGATGCCTATCTTGCCTCGGCATTTTCTGCCATCAACAAGTTTTTCGACATCCTGCCCGAGGTGTTGATCGGCGTGGCAGTGGATGTGGTAGTCAGCAAGCAGGATTCTTTCCTGGCCCGCCTGGGCATTACCGACAGCTTTGAGCAGCTTGTGTGGCTGGGCGGGCTAACGGTGCTGATCTGGGCTGGTGAATCGTTATTCGAATACCTGTACCAGCTGCGCTGGCGCAACCTAGCGCAAAACCTGCAGCACGTGCTGCGGCTGGACGCCTACGACCACGTACAAAAGCTGCCACTGTCCTACTTTGAAGACAAGCGCACCGGCAGCCTGATGTCCATCCTGAATGATGACATCAACCAGATGGAACGCTTTCTGAACGGTGGCGCCAACAGCATTATCCAGGTGGTGTGTTCCTCCATTATGGTCGGTGCCGTGTTCTTTTACCTGGCACCGCAGCTGGCCATGCTGGCGCTGTTTCCGGTGCCGCTGATCCTGGTGGGCACATTCTGGTTCCAGAAGCGTATTGCCCCGCGTTACAGCGCAGTGCGTGAAGCCGCCGGGGTGATTAACGGCCGCCTCAGCAACAACCTGCTGGGCATAGCCACCATCAAGGCGTTTACCGCCGAAGCGTTCGAAGCCGAGCATATCCGCCAGGCCAGCGAGCACTACCGCCAGGCCAACGCCGACGCCATCCGCCTGTCGTCCGCCATTATTCCGGTGATCCGCATGGCCATTCTGGCCGGGTTTGTGGTCACGCTGGTGTACGGCGGCTGGCTGGCCCTGCAGGGTGATATCGGTGTTGGCAGCTACTCGGTGCTGGTGTACCTCACGCAGCGGCTGCTGTGGCCGCTGGTGGGGCTGGCCGATATTGCCGACCTGTACCAGCGCTCGATGACGGCCATCGACCGTGTGCTTGACGTGCTCTCCACACCCGTCTCGATACCGTACGATGGCAAAGCGCTGCCAACCGGCACAGTATCCGGCAGCCTGGCTTTCGAAAACCTGTCATTCGGCTACGGCGACCTCACTGTGCTGCACAATGTGTCGCTCACCATACCCGCCGGGCGCACGGTGGCCTTTGTCGGCGCCACCGGCTCGGGCAAAAGCACACTGGTCAAGCTGCTGCTGCGCTTTTACGACGCACAGGCCGGCGCAGTACGGCTAGATGGCCATGATATCCGCGAGCTGTCGCTTACCGACCTGCGCCGGCAGATTGGCTATGTCAGCCAGGATGTGTTCCTGACCGACGGCAGCGTGGCAGACAACATCGCCTACGGCATGGGCCGGCTTGGCCGTGATGCCATCGAAGCCGCCGCCCGTGCCGCCGAGGCGCACGAGTTCATTGCCCGGCTGCCACAGGGCTACGATACGCAGATAGGCGAGCGCGGCCAGAAGCTGTCGGGCGGCCAGCGCCAGCGCCTGGCCTTGGCACGCGCCATCCTGAAAGACCCGCGCATCCTGATACTGGACGAAGCCACCAGCGCGGTAGACAACGAAACCGAAGCCGCCATCCAGCGCTCGCTGGATGTGGTGTCGCGCGGGCGCACCACCCTGGTGATTGCCCACCGCTTGTCCACCGTACGCCACGCCGACTGCATCCACGTGATGGAACAAGGCCAGATCGTAGAGTCGGGCACGCATGCGCTGCTACTGGCGCAAAACGGCAGCTACGCCGCGCTGTGGCGCCTGCAAACGGGCGAGCGCGACGCGTAAACCCGCACGTATCAGCACACGGCCTGCCAGCAATAGCAGGCCGTTTTTTATGGTCTATGCTTATAGACAACAGCCGAGTAACTGAGAGACATGAGCATAAGCGCCCCCTCTGCGGCCAACTACGGTAGCGCCTACAGCAATACAGCCAGCCCGGCCGGCAGCACCAGCCGCGGCCAGCCCGGTACGGCTGCGTTGAGCGAAGAGGAAGAAAAGCAGGTAGAAAAGCTGAAAGCGCGCGATAGCGAAGTGCGTGCCCACGAACAGGCACATATGGCGGCGGCTGGCGGTGTGAGTGTGAGTGGCCCCAGCTACAGCTACCAGCAAGGCCCGGATGGCAAACGCTATGCCGTAGGCGGCAACGTCAGCATCGATGTCAGCCCGGGGCGCACGCCGGAAGAGACCCTGCGCAAGGCACAGGCCATACAGCGTGCGGCACTGGCCCCGGCCGAGCCATCCGGCCAGGACCAGGCTGTGGCCGCACAAGCGCGCCAGATGGCCCTGCAAGCCATGGCCGAACAGGCTGCGGCCCGCCAGGCCGGCAACAACATAGAGAAAACCTACCAGCCGCAAGACAGCACGGCCCCCGCCCTGCAAGGTCGCGGCATTGATACACAGGCATGACACCATGCATCACTACCTTTACCTGCTACGCCCTACCCGCCCCGACATGCTGCGCGCCGGTTTGAGCGACCACGAGGCAGAGTGCATCAGCAAACACACCTGCTACCTGGACGACCTGTGCCTGGCCGGCAAGGTCACGCTGTTTGGCCGCACCACAGCCGACAACGCCCAGGCCTTTGCCATGGTGCTGATCATGACGGGCATAGAAAGCGAGGCCCGCGCCATCATGCAGGCCGACCCGGTGGTGGCCGGTGGCGTGATGGTGCCCGAGCTGTATCCGTTCCGGGTCACCGGCATGCGCGGCATGAAGGTGTAGGCGCTACAACCAGCGCCGCACCCGGCGGCAGTACGCGGCATAGCTGCTGCCAAAGCGCGCCAACAGTGCCTGCTCTTCCGGGGCAATCTGGAAACGGTTTAGCCACAGCACAAACACCAGCGGCCCGGCCAGTGCCTGCCACTGCCCCAGCCACACGGCCCATGCCAGCAAAAGACACAGCATGCCCAGATACATGGGGTTGCGGCTAAAGCGGTAAAAACCGTCTACCACCAGTGTGCTGCTACGCTGCGGCTGCAGCGGGCTGATGCTGGTACGCCGCCGTACGAAAGCCCACACCGCGCTACCTTCCAGCAGTACCGCCACCAGCAGCAGTGCCAGGATCAGCACCGTGCGTAGTACGGTTGGCAGCGCTAGCGGCCACTGCGGCCAACGCGCTGCCAGCTGCGCCATGCCCCAGCCGCACAGCAGCGCCAGTAGCGGTGGCGGAATGCGGCATTCCAGCCAGCGCATCATGTTTTTTCTCCCACCCGCGCCAGACGCAGGCCATTAAAAATCACCAGCAAGCTGGCACCTACATCAGCAAATACCGCCATCCACAGCGTGGCAAAACCCGCCAGCGCCAGGATAAAGAACACCAGCTTGATGCCCAACGCCAGCACGATATTGGCGCGCAGCACGGCCATGCTGCGCCGGGCGTGGGCAAACAACTGCGGTAGCTTGTCCAGGCGGTCTTCCATCAGCGCCACCTGCGCGGTCTCCAGTGCGGTATCCGACCCGGCCGCGCCCATGGCGATACCCAGCTCGGCCTGCGCCAACGCCGGTGCATCATTCACCCCATCGCCCACCATGGCCACTGGCCCGTGCTGCGCCAGGCGGCGGATATGCGCCAGCTTGTCATCCGGCAGCAGGTTGCCCAGTGCCTCGCTAATGCCCACCTGCGCTGCCGTGCGGCCAACGACGGCCTGCTGGTCGCCGGACAACACCGCCAGCTGGATGCCCATGCGCTGCAGCTGCGCTACGGCGGCCTGCGCGTCCGGTCGCAGCGCGTCGGCCACCAGCAGCAGGGCTTGCGGTACGCCGTTACGGCACAGCCACATCTCGCCCATGCCTGCCGGCACTGGCACGGCCTGAGCAGCCACCTCCACCCCTAGCCGGGCCAGCAGACGGCGGTTACCCAGCGCCCAGCTGTGCCCGTCCAGCTGCGCCATCACCCCTTCGCCTGTGGTTTCCTGTAGCTGGCTGGCGGCCAGTAGCGGCGTATCGCCGGCGGCCTGCAGTACGGCCCGCGCCAGCGGGTGAGTGGAATGTGCCTCCAGGCTGGCGGCGTGCTGCAGCACGCTGTAACGGCTGATACCTTGCTGCAGCAGCAGGATGTCTTCTACGACCGGCTGGCCACGGGTCAGGGTGCCAGTCTTGTCCAGTGCCAGGTAGCGGATGCGGGCAGCGGCCTCTAGCGCGGCGCCGCCTTTTACCAGCATGCCGCGACGCGCCGCCGACGACAGCGCCGACACAAGCGTGACCGGCGTAGCGATGACCAGGGCGCAGGGGCAGGCAATCACCAGCAGCACCAGCGCCTGGTACAGCGCATCCTGCCAGCTCATCCAGCCGGCCAGCGGCAGGCCCACGGCCAACAGTGCCGCCACGGCCACCACAATGGGGGTGTACACCGCGGCAAAGCGGTCGATGAAGCGCTGGGTGGCGGCTTTGCCCGCCTGGGCATCGCGCACGCTGCGGATAATGCGCGCCAGCACGCTGCCATCGGCGGCAGCCGTGACCTGTACCCGCACCAGCCCCTGGCCGTTGATGGCACCGGCAAACACGGCGTCGCCCTCGGCCTTGTCCAGCGGCAGGCTTTCGCCGGTAATGGGCGCCTCGTTAAAGTCGCTGCGGCCGCTCACGATCACGCCATCCAGCGGTACGCGCTCGCCGGGGCGTACCCGTACCACGCGGCCAACTTGCAGGCTATCGCTGGGTACGGCCTGCCACTGGCCACCTTGCTCGACCCAGGCGGTGTCGGGCTTCAGTGCCATCAGGCTGCGTACCGCTTCACCGGCACGGGCCAGCGACATGGCTTCCAGCTTTTCCGATAGCGCAAACAGGAACAGCACCATCGCGGCCTCGGGCCACTGCTGTAGCACCATGGCGCCGACCACGGCCAGGCTCATCAAAAAGTAGATATTGAGCGTGCGCAGTTTCAGCGCGTACCAGCCTTTGCGCGCCGTGCTGCGCCCGCCAGCCAGCATCGACGCGATAGCCAGCGCCGCCACCCACCAGGCGCTGTCGCTGGCCCCCGCCAGCACCACGCCTTCGGCCGCGGCGGCCAGCAGGCCCGCCAGCCATAGTTGGCCGCGGCTTTCGCTGGCAGGCGGTGTCGCGACAGGTGTATCGGTATGCTCTAGCAGCCGGCCTGGCATGCCGGTGCTGGCTAGCGCGGCCTGCAGCTGCGCCAGGCTGGCATCGCACTGGTGGACGGTGATGGTGCGTTCGATATAGTTGAAATCCACGCGCAGCACACCGGGTACCGCTGCTAATACCTTGTCCACCAAGCGCCCCTCGGTGGGGCAGTCCATGGCGGGGATGGCGAGCCGCCAGGCGCTGCTGCCAGCCGGTGCGTCGCCCGCTACCGGCGCCGCCGTGAGCGTGCTGCTGCAGGCGTCGCTACTGCAGCATGCGGCCTGGTCGTGGCTGTGGTCGTGGCTGTGGTCGTGGCTGTGGTCGTGGTCGTGGTCGTGGTCGTGGTCGTGGTCGTGGTCGTGGTCGTGGTCGTGGTCGGCAGGATGCGTCGTCACGCCAGGGCGTGCACCGGCGATGGTCAGGGGGATGATCTTGCTGCCAGGTTTGGGTTGGTACAGGGCCATGCTGGTCTCCACAGAAGCTTGCTTGTGCTATTGCAAACCCTGTAGCTACTATAAGGTCAAGCCCCCCAAAGGAGAAAGATGATGCAAATCGGCGAATTGGCAAAACGCACCGGCTGCGAAAGCGAAACCATCCGCTATTACGAACGCGAAGGTTTGCTGCCGGCACCGGCGCGTAGCAGCAGCGGCTACCGCCGTTACGAACAGCCACATCTGGAACAGCTGGCGTTTATCCTGCACTGCCGCTCGCTGGGTATGCCACTGGCTGATATCCGCCTGCTGGCCGGCTTTCACCAGCAACCGGCCGCCGAGCCGTGCGACCGTGTGAACGCGCTGATCGACCAGCAAATCAGCCGCGTGCACAGCCAGATCGAAGCCCTGCAAAAGCTGGAGATACAGCTGCAACAGCTGCGTGCCCGCTGCGATAGCCCGCATACGCTGGCAGACTGCGGCATTCTGAAAACGCTGGATGATGCGGCCACGGGCGAGGCCTGCGCCTGCCACGATGCGTCGTAGCCAGGTTGGCCGCACAGCACGCTGTACAAAACAGACAGGCAAAAAAAAGCCGGCTTGATAGCCGGCCGAACAACGCTCGTAAGGGGAAAACAGAGGATTCACCTCGTACACAATCCCCGGATGTACGAGGCACCAGATAATCCTGAACCAGCACTAGGCTGGTGCCTGTACCAAAAGTGGCAAAGCCACCTGTGGCAAACAGCGGGTGTTTCGCAGCTGCGTCGGGAGGAGAATCCTTGGCAGCCTCAAGCGGTCAACACCTGCTGTGTTTACGAGCCACAACACAACACAGAGAGTGATTTGGAGTATACGTAGGTTTATTACATTCTAAAAATGAATTAAAATTATCAAAACCATTCTTTTTTGGAATCATCGTGGACATCAAAGCGCTGCGCTATTTTGCCGAGCTGGTACGCCAGCAAAACTTCACCCGGGCCGCCGAGGCGCTGTTTGTCACCCAGCCCACCATCAGCAAGATGGTGAAGCAGCTGGAAGACGAACTGGGCACGCCACTGTTGATACGCGAAGGCAAAAGCTTTCAGCTGACCGACGCCGGGCGGGTAGTCTACCTGCGCGGGCAAGACGTGCTGGCCGCGCAGCTGCGCCTGAAAAACGCGCTGGCTGACCTGGCCTCGCTAGCCCGTGGCGAACTGGTGGTGGGCCTGCCGCCCATGGCTGGTGGTGCTTTCTTTGCCCCGGTGGTGGGGGCGTTTCGCGACCGTTACCCCGGCGTAGAGCTGAAAATGGTGGAAGACGGCGCCCTGGCGATTGAAAGCAGCATCCGCTCGGGCAACCTGGAAATCGGCGCGGCCGTGCTGCCGGTAGACCACCACATCTTCAACAGCCTGAGCCTGGTACGCGACCGCTTGTGCCTGGTGGCCCCGGCCGGCAGCCCCTGGCATGGCCGCGCCATGCTGACCCTGCCCGACGTGGCCGACCAGCCCATCGTGTTTTACCCCGAGGACTTCTCGCTCACCACACGCATCAGCGATGCTTTCCGCATGATGGGAAAAAACATCAACATTGCCGGGCGCAGCGCGCACTGGGATTTTATCGTTGCCATGGTGGAAGCTAGACTGGGCATTGCCCTGCTGCCCCAAGCCATTGCCAGCCAGCTGGAGACGCACCGCTTCGACGTGATCCCCATTGATGATGAGCGCATCATCTGGCACATCGGCCTGATCTGGAAGAAAGACAGCTATCTTTCCCACGCAGCCCGGGCCTGGATCACCCTGACCCGTGAACTGCTACTGGATAGCCACCATGCCAGCCCGCCTTAAACTGTTTTTGCTAGGCCTGCTCATCGGGGCAAGCTGCCACGCCAACCCGGTACTGATCAACTACCCCATCCTGCCCACGAAGGGCGACCCGCAACTGCACTACATGCTGTCCCTGCTGAAACTGGCCTGTGGCAAAGCGGGTGCCACCTGCCTGCTGCGCCCTGGCCCGGCCATGGTACAAGGCAGGGCCATCATGGAGCTGCAACGCAAACAGAGCCGCATCGATGTGATGTGGACCATGACCAACCGCGAGCGCGAGCGCCTGCTGCTCCCCATCCGCATCCCGCTGTACAAGGGCCTGATAGGCTGGCGGGTCGCCCTGTTGCCTCCAGGCAAAGCCCACCTGCTGGCCGAGGTGAACAGCCTGAAAACCCTGGCCAGGTTTACTGCCGGCCAGGAACACGACTGGCCGGACACCACCATCCTGCAAGCCGCCGGCCTACCGGTAGTTAGCACGCCGGACTACGAGCCGCTGTTCACCATGCTGGCCAAACACCGCTTTGACTACTTTCCCCGCAGTGTCATCGAGATCCAGAACGAACAGCGCACGCATGCCGATCTGCGCCTGGAAATAGACCAGCACATCCTGCTGCACTACCCTACCGCGTTTTACTTTTTTGTCACCCCCAACCGCCCGAAGCTGGCGCAGATGATCCGCCAGGGGCTGGAGCTGGCCATCAGCGACGGCAGCTTCGACACGCTGTTCCAGCAGCACAACGGCAGTACCCTGCGCGCCCTGCAGCTAGACAAACGCCAGATCATTCACCTGGCCAACCCCTTGCTGCCGCCAGAAACGCCGCTAGAGCGCAAAAACCTGTGGTATCAGCCGTAGAGGTTGGCCGCAGGCAATAAAAAACGCCACCGCATGCGGTGGCGTTGTGCTGTTCTGGCGAGGCAGAAAGCTTAGATCATGCCCTTGCTTTTCAGCAGTTCGAACATGGTCTTGCCGATTTCGGCCGGGCTGCGGGTGTAGGCGATGCCTGCACGCTCGAAAGCCTTGAACTTCTCTTCGGCAGTACCTTTGCCGCCAGAGATGATGGCGCCAGCGTGGCCCATGCGTTTGCCTTTTGGTGCAGTCACACCAGCGATGTAACCTACTACCGGCTTGGTCACGTACTGTTTGGCAAACTCGGCAGCTTCTTCTTCGGCGGAACCACCGATTTCACCGATCATCACGATCGCGTCGGTATCCGGGTCATCCTGGAACAGACGCAGCGCGTCGATGTGGCTGGTACCCGGGATAGGGTCGCCGCCGATACCGATGCAAGTGGACTGGCCCAGACCCAGCGCAGTGGTTTGTGCCACAGCTTCGTAAGTCAGGGTGCCGGAACGGGACACGATACCGATGCGGCCCGGGTTGTGGATGTGCCACGGCATGATGCCGATCTTGCACTCGCCCGGGGTGATGATACCTGGGCAGTTCGGGCCGATCAGGCGGATGCCGGCATCGTCTACAGCTTTTTTCACGTACAGCATGTCCAGGGTAGGCACGCCTTCGGTGATGCACACGATCAGCTTAACGCCGCTTTCTACCGCTTCCAGGATGGAATCCTTGGCGAAAGCTGCCGGTACGTAGATAACCGAAGCGTCAGCCTGGGTTTCACGTACAGCATCTTTCATGGTGTTGAACACCGGCAGGCCCAGGTGCTCGCTGCCACCTTTGCCCGGGGTTACACCGCCAACCACCTTGGTGCCTACTTTCAGCGCCTGTTCGGCGTGGAAAGTACCGTTTTTGCCGGTGAAGCCTTGCACCAGCACTTTCGTATCTTTGTTTACCAATACGCTCATTTTGAAATCCTTATGCGGTGCAGGTGATTACAGGGCGGCAACAGCAGCAACGATCTTCTCGGCTGCGTCGTTCAGGCCCTGGGCGGAGGTCAGTTTCAGACCGGAATCGTCCAGGATCTTGGCACCCAGCTCGGCGTTGTTGCCTTCCAGGCGCACAACTACCGGTACGGTCACGTTCACTTCTTTAACGGCAGCGATAATCGCTTCGGCGATCATGTCGCAGCGTACGATGCCGCCGAAGATGTTGATCAGCACGCCTTGTACCGAGGTATCAGCCAGAATCAGCTTGAACGCTTCGATCACGCGCTCTTTGGTTGCGCCGCCGCCCACGTCCAGGAAGTTGGCCGGTTGACCACCCTTCAGCTTGATGATGTCCATGGTAGCCATAGCCAGACCGGCGCCGTTCACCATGCAGCCGATGTTGCCTTCCAGCGCTACGTAGTTCAGGTCGAACTCGGAAGCTTTCACTTCGCGTTCGTTTTCCTGCGACTTGTCGCGTTGGGCCAGCAGGGCCGGGTGACGGTACAGGGCGTTGGAGTCCAGGTTGATCTTGCCGTCTACGCAAGCCAGTTCGCCGTTTTCGCGCAGTGCCAGCGGGTTCACTTCGAACAGGGCAAAGTCGTTTTCAACGAAAGCGTTGTAAGCACCCAGCATCAGTTTGCTGAACGCAGCGATCTGCGAACCGGACAGGCCCAGGGCGAAGGCCGCGTCGCGGGTCTGGAACGGCTGCATGCCTACCAGCGGGTCCACTTCGATCTTGATGATCTTTTCCGGGGTTTCTTCGGCTACTTTTTCGATCTCCACGCCGCCTTCGGTGGACACCATGAATACCACGCGCTGGGAACCACGATCTACCACGGCGCCCAGGTACAGTTCGCGCTGTACCGGGTACATGTCTTCACATACCAGCACGCTGTTTACCGGCTGGCCGGCTGCGTCGGTCTGATAGGTTACCAGGTTGGTACCGATCAGGGTTTTGGCTACTTCGGCAGCTTCTTCGCGGGTTTTCACCACTTTTACGCCACCGGCTTTGCCGCGGCCACCAGCGTGGACCTGGGCTTTTACAACGGCAAATTTACCGCCCAACTGGTCGTAGGCAGCAGCGGCTTCTTCCGGCGTGGTGGCCAGAATGCCTTTTTGCACCGGCAGGCCGTATTTGGCCAACAGCTCTTTCGCTTGGTATTCGTGCAGGTTCATTAAGTTTCCTTTCGGGTGGATAGTTGGCTGGCTTTGCGGCCAACCTTGCTATGCCTGAGATGTCGCGATTGTACCGCCTGGACTACAAGCAGTGTGTTCTATCGATATCGGCAACAAAACCATAGAGGCAGCGGGCCGGCACTTTACCCTGAAAGTACCCTGCCTGCTGCCTGTTCTTTTAGCCGTGCAGGGCGCGCTTGTCAGCGGCCAGGGCGGCTTCGTGTACCACTTCGGACAGGCTCGGGTGGGCATGGACAATGCGCGCCAGGTCTTCGCTGGCGGCTTTGAATTCCATGGATACCACGCCTTCGGTCACCAGCTCGGACACCATCGGGCCGATCATGTGCAAGCCCAGGATACGGTCGGTCTTGGCGCACGCCAGGATCTTCACGGTACCTTGTGCCTGGCCCAGACCCAGCGCACGGCCGTTGGCCGCAAAACCGGAGGTGCCTTTCTTGTACTCGATGCCTTCTGCCTTCAGCTGCTCTTCGGTCTTGCCGACCCAGGCGATTTCCGGGCTGGTGTAGATCACCCACGGAATCACGCCAAAGTCTACGTGCGGCTTCTGGCCAGCGATACGCTCGGCCACGGCCACGCCTTCTTCCGACGCTTTGTGCGCCAGCATCGGGCCGCGCACTACGTCACCAATTGCCCATACGTTTGGCAGGTTGGTGTGGCAGTGGTCGTCTACCACGATGAAACCGCGGTCGTCCATTTGCAGGTTCACGTTGGCGCCACCCAGGCCCTGGGTGTTCGGCACGCGGCCGATGGACACGATCAGCTTGTCGAACTCGGCTTTCACGGCTTCGCCATTCAGCTCGTAGTTCACCACTACGCCATTGTCAGCCTTGGTGATCTCGCCAATTTTCACGCCCAGCTTGATATCCAGGCCGGTGTCTTTGGTGAGGGTCTTGAAGGCTTCCTTGGCGATTTGCTGGTCGGCAGCGCCCAGGAAAGTCGGTGCGGCTTCCAGAATGGTGACGTCGGCGCCCAGGCGCTTCCATACCGAACCCATTTCCAGACCGATCACACCGGCACCAATCACGCCCAGGCGTGCCGGTACAGCGGTCAGCGCCAGGGCGCCTTCGTTGTCCAGTACGATCTGGTTGTCGGTGGCCAGGCCAGGCAGCTGGCGCGGGCTGGAGCCGGTAGCGATGATGACGTGGGTAGCTTCCAGGGTATCCACCACGGCGCCGTTATCGGCAACCTCGATCACCCATTTTTCGTTCTGGCGGGCTTTCAGCGTAGCCAGACCGTGGATGTTGGCGACCTTGTTCTTTTTGAACAGGAAGCTGATACCACCGGCGTTTTTGGTGATGATGTCGTTCTTGCGGGCCAGCATTTTGGCCACGTCCATCTGCGCGCCTTCTACGCTGATACCGTGCTTGGCAAAGTCGTGCTGTACGGCGTGGAAGTTTTCCGACGACTGCAGCAGGGCTTTGGACGGGATGCAGCCTACGTTCAGGCAGGTACCACCCAGCGAAGGCTTGCCTTCCGGGTTTTTAGTAGCGTCTACGCAAGCGGTATTGAAGCCCAGCTGGGCTGCACGAATGGCAGCTACATAGCCGCCTGGGCCGCCGCCGATCACTACTACGTCGAATTGTTGGGACATGGTGTTCTCTATCCTGTAGCAAGTTGGCCGCATACGGCCAGCTTGCCAGTTCGTCGTGAATGGCGGATGACAGGCTGCGCCTGCCCCCGCCTGCGGTGATTACAGATCCAGGATCAGGCGAGCCGGATCTTCGATGGCGTCCTTGATGGCTACCAGCGACAGCACGGCTTCGCGGCCGTCGATGATGCGGTGGTCGTAGGACTGGGCCAGATACATCATCGGGCGTACCACAACCTGGCCGTTTTCTACCACAGCGCGCTCTTTGGTAGCGTGCATGCCCAGAATGGCGGATTGCGGCGGGTTGATGATCGGGGTGGACATCATGGAGCCGAAGGTACCGCCGTTGGAGATGGTGTAGGTACCGCCAGTCAGCTCGTCTACGGTCAGCTTGCCTTCCTGGGCGCGCTTGCCGAAGTCGGCGATCTGTTTTTCGATGTCGGCCAGCGACAGCTGGTCGGCGTTACGGATAACCGGCACCACCAGGCCACGCGGGCTGCCTACTGCCACGCCGATATCGAAGTAGCCGTGATAGATGATGTTGTTGCCATCTACCGACGCGTTCACGATCGGGTATTTCTTCAGTGCGGCAACGGCGGCTTTCACAAAGAAGCCCATGAAGCCCAGCTTCACGCCGTGCTCTTTTTCGAACTTGTCTTTGTATTTGTTGCGCAGGTCCATCAGCGGCTTCATGTTCACTTCGTTGAAAGTGGTCAGAATCGCGTTGGTTTGCTGCGACATTACCAGGCGCTCGGCGACGCGCTGGCGCAGGCGGGACATCGGCACGCTCTGCTCCGGGCGGCCGGAAGTCAGCGCAGCGGCGTTGACAGCCGGGGTGGACGCCAGGGCCACGCCAGCGGACGGTGCGGCAGCGGCGATCACCGGGCCGGACTGGGCCGGCGCAGCAGCCGGTTTGGCAGCGGCAACGTCTTCTTTCAGGATGCGGCCATCACGGCCGGTACCGGCTACATCAGCCAGGTTCACGCCGGTTTCGGCAGCCAGTTTGGCAGCGGAAGGCATGGCAGCGCCGCCGGTAGCAGCAACTTGTACCGGGGCGGCAGCCGGGGCAGCGGCAGGCGCAGAC
>JAIXTB010000098.1 GCA_027484385.1 Neisseriaceae bacterium
TACTGCTCATGGCGTCGAACACGTCGCTCACTGCCACGCCCAGCGATTTGGCCTTGTCGCGGTCTAGCTGCACGTTCAGCTGCGGTACGTTGGCCGAGAAGGTGGTTTGCACCCCGGCCAGCTCGGGGCGTTTGGCCGCTGCCATCATCAGCTTCTGCGCCTGCTCTGCCAGCTCGGCACTGGTAGCACCGTTACGGCTTTGCAGATAGGCCTCGAAACCGCCGGTGGACGACATGCCGGAAATTGGCGGTGGGTTGAACGCCAGCACCAGGCCTTCCGGCACCATCATGCCTTTCTGGAACACATCCCCTACCACGGCTTGTGCCGACAGGTTGGGTGCCTTGCGCTCGTCCCATGGCTTGAGGGTGATGAAGGTCACGCCGGTGTTGCTGCGGTTGGTACCGGACAGGATGTCAAAGCCGGCAAAACTCATCACGTCTTTTACCGCCGGGTTGGCCGCAATCTGCTTGTCGAAGCGGTTCATCACGTCCTGGGTGCGGTTGATGGCTGCACCGTCGGGCAGGATGGTGGCAGCAATGATGTAGCCCTGGTCTTCTTCGGGGGCAAGCGACGACGGGATCAGCTTGAACAGCCATACCGAGGCGCCGATCAGCACGCCGAACATCACCAGCGCCAGCAGGCTGCGGCGAATCAGGAACGACACGCCATTGCCGTAGCTAGCGGTCATGCGGTCGAAGAAGCGGTTGAAGCCGTCAAAGAAGCGGTTGCTGTGCTGGTGCTCGGGTTTGAGCATCAGCGCGCACAGCGCCGGGGTCAGCGTGAGCGCCACAATGCCGGAGATGGTGACCGAGATGGCAATGGTGATCGCAAACTGCTTGTACATCTGCCCGGCAATACCGCCCAGAAACGCCACCGGAATGAACACCGAGCACAATACCAGCACGATGGCGACCACCGGGCCGCTCACTTCTTTCATCGCCTGCAGGGTGGCCTCGTACGGCGGCTTGCCCTCTTGCGACATGATGCGCTCGACGTTTTCCAGTACCACGATCGCATCATCCACCACGATACCGATGGCCAGCACCATGCCGAACAGCGTCAGCGTGTTGATGGAGTAGCCAAAGATATACATGCCGGCAAAGGTGCCCACAATGGACACCGGCACCGCCAGGCCCGGGATCAGCGTAGCGCGCCAGTTCTGCAAGAACAGGTACACCACGGCAAACACCAGCACCATGGCTTCGGCCAGCGTGTGGATCACCTCTTCGATGGACACTTCCACAAAGCGGGTGGTGTCGTACGGAATCGCGTAGGACAGGCCCTGCGGGAAGCGTGCGGCCAACTCGTTCATGCGGTCCTGCACGGCTTTGGCGGTGTCCAGCTGGTTCGCGCCAGGTGCCAGGTTGATACCGATAGGGATGCTGGGGCGGCCATTGTGCTGGCCGGTGAAGTCATACGACAGCGCCCCCAGCTCTACCCGTGCCACGTCTTTCAGGCGTACCTGCTGCCCGCCACTGCCGCTACGCACGATGATGTTCTCGAATTCGGACACATCGCTGAAACGGCCCTGGGTAGTAATGGTGTAGGTAAAGTCCGGCTTGGTACCGGTAGGCGTACCACCGATCTTGCCGGCAGCAAACTGCGCGTTCTGCTCGCGAATGGCCCGTGCCACATCACCCGGGGTCAGGTTCAGCTGCGACAGGCGGTCCGGGCGCAGCCAGATACGCATGGCGTAGTCCTGGCCGGCAAAGTTGGTAACTTGCCCTACCCCCGGAATACGCTTCAGTTCGTCTACCACGTTCAGCAACGCGTAGTTGCTCATGAACAGGGTGTCAAAACGCTTGTCCGGCGAGTACAGCGAGATCACCTGCAGGAAGGTGGCGGCCTGCTTGCGCACGTTCACGCCTTGGCGGCGTACTTCTTCCGGCAGCGACGACAGCGCAGACTGCACGCGGTTGTTCACGTTGATGGTGGCCTGGTCGGGGTTGGTACCGATCTTGAAGGTCACCGTCACCGTGAGGCGGCCGTTACTGGCGCTGGTGGACTGCAGATACAGCATGTCGTCCACACCGTTAATGGCCTGCTCCAGTGGCGACGCCACGGTATCGGCGACCACTTCGGCAGAGGCGCCAGGGTAGTTGGCCGTGACCGCGACCGAGGGCGGCACGATCTGCGGGTATTGCTCCACCGGCAGCGCCCGCATGCCAAAGAAACCGGCCAGCAGGATGACGATGGAGATCACGCTGGCAAAAATCGGCCGGCGTACGAAAAAGGCTGAAAACATGGTGTGCTTCCCCCTGGTTAGCCGTTAGCCGGCGCAGAAGCAGGTTTAGCCGCTTGTGGTACCACCTTGGCACCCGGGCGCAGCTTGATCAGGTTATCCACGATCACCTGCTCGCCTGCCTTCAGGCCGCCTTCCACGATAAAACCGGCTGGCGTGGCTTCACCCAGCTGCAGCGGGCGCGGCTCGGCGGTATTGTCCTTGCCCACCACCCACACCATTTTGCCTTGCTGGCTGGACAGCACGGCTTGCTGCGGTACCACCAGCGCGCCCAGACGGGTAGCGCCTTTGAGCTGGACACGCACAAACTGGCCCGGGCGCAGCTGGCCTTGCGGGTTGGCAAAGGTGGCACGGGCAGCAGACGTACCGGTAGCCGGGTCGATCACGCGGTCAGCAAAGTCGATCACCCCGTCACGGCCATACTGGCTACCGTCCGGCAGTTTCAGGCTCACGGTGTAGCGGTTACCGGCGGGCAGGCGCAGTTTGCCCTCTGCTGCCAGTTTCTGGGCTTTCAGCACGTCGTTATCCGACAGCGAGAACTTCACATGGATGGGGTCCAGCTGCGAAATGCGGGTCAGCAAGCCGCCCTCGCCCGGCTGCACCAGGCTACCTTCTGAGCGCACTTCGGCGCTGGTCACACCGCCGATCGGCGCCGTCACGCGGGTGTAGTCCAGGTTGATCTGCGCACTTTTCAGCCCGGCACGCGCAGCAGCAACCGACGCTTTGGCACTGGCCAGCGCCGCGACGGCATCGTCGCGGTCTTTCTGGCTGACGGCGTTTTCCTTGAACAGCGGAATCACGCGGTCGTGGTCTTGCTGGGCGCGAATCAGGCCGGCTTCCTGTAGTTTCAGCGTGGCCGCCGCTTGGTCTACAGCTGCCTGGTAAGGTGCCGGGTCAATCTGGAACAACAGCTCGCCCGCTTTCACGGTGCTGCCTTCCGTATAAGCACGGTTCTGCAAAATGCCGGACACGCGGGCACGCACTTCTACCTCGCGCGAGCCGCTGGTTTGCGCAACATATT
The DNA here is from genome assembly GCA_027484385.1 of Neisseriaceae bacterium. Classification (GTDB taxonomy): domain Bacteria; phylum Pseudomonadota; class Gammaproteobacteria; order Burkholderiales; family Chromobacteriaceae; genus Vogesella. The sequence goes on from JAIXTB010000098.1 coordinate 3,264, forward strand.
CGCTGACCAACGCCACATCGGCGGCCTGCATGGTTTTTACCGATACCGGCATGGGGGGCATCTGGCCGCCGTGGCCGCCTGCCTGGCCATCAGGTTGGCCGCAAGCAGCCAGCAGGATCGCCAGGGGCAGGAGGGCGGCATGGTTCAGTTTGGTGGGTATCACGGAACGCTCCTTGATAAGAGAAGGGTTTGGCCTGAATGCAATGCAGGCGTGTTCAATGCTAATGAGCCAGGCGGGCGGCACAGCCCCACCTGGCAGTGTGTGATGGTTTTCAGTGTAGCTGCTGGCAGCACAATACAAGTGGCATGGCGGCGAGCTGTGCCGACCGGCTTGCGGCGATGCAACATACATTCAGGCAGCACATTGGCTATTTTGGTGCGATAATACATACATTCACGTATGTATGTAAACAAACAGTGCTGCAGACGCCACCGTTTGTCGCTATCCTTACGCCCGCTTTGATACCCCTTTTACCGACATGGCCAGAAAAACCCGCGAAGAAGCCGAACAAACCCGCCAGCTGCTACTGGATACCGCCGAAAAGGTATTCTGGGAGCAAGGCGTGGCCGCCACCTCGCTGACCGACATTGCTGCGGCAGCGGGGCTGACGCGTGGCGCCATCTACTGGCACTTCGCCAACAAGCTGGACCTGTTCAACGCGCTGTGCGACCGCATCGTGCCAGAGCTGGAAGCGATCGACCGCATTCTGCTGGATACGCATTACAACCCGGCTGCACGCTTGTGGTATCACGTACACGCCCTGTTCAACCTGCTGCACAGTAATGAGCGCATGCGCCGTCTCTGCGCCATCCACCATCTTGGCTGCGAACAGGTGGGCGAAATGGCCCCGCTCCTCCTGGAA
>JAIXTB010000078.1 GCA_027484385.1 Neisseriaceae bacterium
CTGTAACACAACAGCGTCAGGGCGATGCAGCCTTGGTACGCCAGGTCACCACCGGTTTGCCAGTGCGCCCGCCGCGCTTACCGCACTTTAACTAGCTGTTTTTGCTCGCCAGCCTGGCATCGGCTATGCTTCGGCCTTTGCCAGCGCCGGTGAGCGTGATTCATGTCTGCTTTTCTGATGGGTGACACCAAGCGTGTCCGTATCGCTGCTTTATTGTTGGCCGCGATCACTATTTTTCCTTTTCTGTCGCGTTTCCACTTTTTGCCCTTGCCGCAGTGGTGGGGTGAAATCACGGTCGTGTGCTGCGCTGCTTTGGCGAGTTTGCTGTTGCCTGCCACGTCGTTGCCATGGCCGCGTGCGAGCATCTGGATGATGATCATGGCGCTGGTGTGGGCGCTGCAGCCGTGGTTTGTGCCGGTATTGTTTCCAGGTTTGAACCAGGCGACGGCACTGGCCTTTGTGGCGCTGTCGGTGTTGGCACTGGCGGTGGTGCGCGTGCGCGTGCGCTGGGGAGCCACGGGGTTGATTACCTTTCTGTGCCAGGCGATTCTGATTGGCACGCTGTTGCAGTCCCTCATTGGCTTGGCGCAGGTTACCGGGCTGGCGCAGGCCATGGGTGGCGTGTTGTTCTACGACAGTAGCCACCCCACGACCAATGTGTTCGGCCACATCGGCCAACGTAACCAGTATGCGCATTACCTGACCTGGGGCGTGGTGGCTGCGGCCTGGTTACTGGCGAGTGGCCAGCTGGCGCAGCGCCGGCTGTGGTTGGCCATTGCCTGGCTGTCGCTGTCGATTGCCTTTGCCGGCTCACGTACGGTGCTGTTGTACGCTTTTGCCTTGGCTGTGCTGGCGGGCTGGTGGCACTGGCGTTTGCGGGTGCCGCAGTCGGCAAAGATGATGCGGGTGATGTGGCTGGCCGTGGCGCTGATGGTAGCGATGCAGTTTGCCCTGCCGCTGGGCGAAAAACTGCTGGCGCCACTGTTGCATGGCCCTGTGGCGGCTAGCGGGCTGGAAAGGTTGGCCGCAAACAGCGATGGCATGGGTGCACGGCGCTTGGCCGAGTGGGGCAAGGCCTGGATTGTGTTTATCGAACACCCGGCTTATGGCTTTGGCTGGTATCAGTACGCTTCGGAGAGCGTGCGTTTGCAGATGCTGCCGCAGTTTGCCAATGCCGGCATCAATAGCGGCCTGTTTGCCAATGCCCACAATCTGGTGTTCCAGTTGCTGGCCGAGATGGGCCTGGCTGGCACCTTGTGTGCGTTGCTGGGTTTTGCTTGGGCAGCCTGGCCTTACTTTGGTCGCCGGGTCGAGCCGGTACATCTGGTGCCGTTGGCCATCATGGCCATCACCCTGATCCACAGCATGCTGGAATACCCGCTGTGGTACCTGTATTTTCCTGCGGTCATGGTGATGATGCTGGCACTGGCACCAGCACCAGAGGCAGATGAGGCTCCGCTAGGCTGGGTGGCGCCCGTGTATGCAGTGTTGGCCGTAGCGTTGTTGCTGTTGGCCGCCTATGGCAGCTGGCGCTATCGCGAGATGCAGGGTTTGTATTACCCCACCACACAGCGGCAGCAACAGCGACTGGAGCAGATCATCCGTCACGAGCCTATGTTTGCCTCGCACGCGCTGGGCTTGCTGGATGACGTCATTACGCCCACGCCGCAGGCCTTGAAAACGCAGCGTCATTGGCTCGAGCTCATGGCAGCATTCCGGCCGTACCCGGACGTGCTGCGGCGCAAGGCGCAGATGGAAGCGCTAGCGGGTGAACAGGACAAGGCGGCGCATACCTTTAGCCTGGCCTTGGCGTCTTTCCCGACCTACGCGCCCGATTTTCTGGCCGAGCTGGATGAAGACGAGCCTGCGTGGGCGCGCCTGCGCGCGATGGCGCAAGCTGCGACGGATAAATTGCCGCCACAATATCGATAGTTCAAAGCCACCGTCAGGTGGCTTGTTACACATGACAAAGCCCGCTTGTGATGCAAGCGGGCTTTGTTTAGCAGGGCGTTCTGTTTGAGATCAGGCGTCGATCACCACACCGTGGCTGAGCGCAGCCTTCATCTTGCCCAGTTCTTTGGATTCGATCTGGCGGATACGCTCGGCAGACACGCCAAACTCGGCGGCCAGGTCGTGCAGCGTGGCACCGCTGTCATCGGCCAGCCAGCGTGCTTCGATAATCCGGCGGCTGCGCGGGTCCAGCGTGGCCAGTGCGTGCTCGATACCCTCGCCTTGCAGGGTGTCCAGCGCGTGGCGTTCCATGGCGCGGGTAGGCTCGTGATGGCTGTCGGCCAGCCAATCGATCGGGGCAAAGCCGTCGTCGTCGCCATCGTCTGCCATCAGGGCCATATCCTGGCCACTCATGCGCGTTTCCATTTCGCGGACTTCTTCCGGCTTCACGCCCAGCTGTTCAGCGATAGACTGCGCTTCTTTTTCGGAAAGCGCCGAAAACCCCTGCTTCATGCTGCGCAGGTTAAAGAACAGCTTGCGCTGCGGCTTGGTGGTGGCAATGCGCACCAGGCGCCAGTTGCGCAGGATGAATTCGTGAATTTCGGCCTTGATCCAGTGCACGGCAAACGAGAACAAGCGCACGCCGCGGGTAGGCTCGAAGCGCTTTACAGCCTTCATCAGGCCGATATTGCCTTCCTGAATCAGGTCGGCTTGCGGCAGGCCATAGCCGGAGTAGCCGCGGGCGATGGACACCACGACGCGCAGGTGCGACAGCACCAGCCGTTTGGCTGCTTCCAGGTCGCCTTGTTCCTGCTGGCGCGTGGCAAGCTCGAACTCTTCTTCCGGCGTGAGCATGGGAATGCTGTTGACGGTCTGGATGTACTGTTCCAGGCTGCCATTGGCAGAGAGTACGGGCAAAGCAATCGTGGTCATACGCTGATTATCCTTGTGGAAACCTGAGCTTGATCTTAGCACTCCCGGTATGAGAGTGCCAGAAGAGCACAGGTTCCCGGCGATGGCATTTATTTATGATGTTGATAGCGGCTTAGCGGGCGCGTAGGCGGCGCAGATAGTGGCCTGCAGCCAGGCGGGCGCCCACAATGCCCAGCGCAATGCTGCTTGCGGCCAACAGTGCCAGTTCGCCTGGCTGCAGGCTGCGCAGGGTAATGCTTTCGCTGTACAGCTGTGCAAAGCCATTCAATGCTGGGGCGGCTTGCGCCACAAACACACTACACAATGCCCAGCAGCACAGCGTGCTGAGCAGGCCCTGCCACACGGCGTAGTACATGAAAGGGCGGCGGATAAAGCTGTCGGTCGCGCCAATCAGTTTGGCCACTTCGATCTCTTCCTGCCGGGCCAGTATCTGCATGCGGATGCTGTTGTGGGTGATCAGCACCAGTGCCAGGCCAAAGCTGATGCCCAGGAACCACGCTAGCTGCATGGCCAGCTCCAGCAGGCCGTGCAGGCGTTTGGCCCAGGCTGCGTCAAACTGCGCCTGCTCTACCATCGGCAGCCCGGAAAGCTCCCGTTGCAGCATTTCCAGAGCTTCCGGCGTGGCGTCGGCTTTAGGTTGTACGACAAAAGCATGGGGTAGGGGGTTGCTGCCCAGGCCTTCGCCAATGCCGCTCATGCCGCTGCGCTGTTCCAGCTGCTGCAGTGCGGCTTCTTTCGAGATGAAACTGAAGCTGGCCACGCGCGGGTGGGTCTGCAGGCTGGCTTGTACGGCGGCCAGGTCGGCTTGTTCGGTGGATAACTCCATGAACAGCGTAATTTGCGGGGTGGCAGTCAGCTTGCCCACCCAGGCTTGTACACTGGTGGCGGCCAGATACAGCGACACTGGCAGCGATAGGGCGATGGCCAGCATCAGCAGATTCAGCAGGCTGCCAATGGGCTGGCGCAACATTTTCAGCAGGGCCAGGCGGGCGTCCTGCCAGTGCAGGTAGAAGTAATGTTTCATGACGCAAACTGGCCCTCGCGCAGGCGGATAATGCGGCGACCGTAGTCTTCCATCAGCGTTTCATCGTGCGCCGAGACAATGACAGTGACGCCTACCTGATGGAAGGATTTGAACAGCTCCATGATGTCCAGCGCGTAGGCGCGGTCCAGGTTGGCGGAGGGTTCGTCGGCCAGCAGAATACTTGGGCGGTGGACTACCGCCCGGGCAATGCACAGCCGCTGTTGCTCACCGCCGGAAAGCCGTACCGGCATCACCTTTTCTTTGCCCAGCAAGCCTACTTTGTCCAGTGCAGCCCGCACACGGCGCGCCGCATCGCGCCGGTCGAAGCCGATGATGTCCAGCGGCAGCATGACATTATCGAACACGCTGCGATCAAACAGGATCTTGTGGTCTTGAAAGACGATGCCGATATGCTGGCGCACGTAGGGCAGCTGGCTGGGGCGCAGCCGGCTCAGGTTCTGGTCGTTTACCAGTACATTGCCGCTGGTGGCGCGTTCTATGCCGGAGATCAGCTTTAATAGCGTGCTCTTGCCTGCGCCAGAGTGGCCGGCCAGGAATAGCATTTCGCCGCTGTCTATGGTGAACGACAGGTTCTTGAGCGCATCGTGCCCGCCCGGGTAGCGTTTGCTCACCTGTTCAAACTGGATCATTACGCCTCCTCATCTGTGGCAAAGGTTGGCCGCAGCAAGCGGGGTCTAGTCAAATAGCGCGTCGATGTACGGGCTGGCCTGGAAGGGGCGCAGATCATCAATGCTTTCACCCACGCCGATAAAGCGCAGCGGCACCGGGCGTTGTTTGGCGATAGCGGCAATCACGCCACCTTTGGCGGTGCCGTCCAGCTTGGTGAGTACCAGGCCGGTGAGCCCCAGGGCATCGTCAAACGCGATAACCTGATTGATCGCGTTCTGGCCGATGTTGGCATCCAGCACCAGCATGACTTCGTGCGGGCCATCCGGAATAGCCTTCTGGATCACGCGTTTCACCTTCTTGATTTCTTCCATCAGGTGCAGCTGCGTGGGTAGGCGGCCTGCGGTGTCGGCCAGCACGATATCGATGCCGCGGGCGGTGGCTGCCTGGATGGCGTCGTAACAGACGGCTGCCGCATCGCCGCTTTGCTGGGCAATCACGGTCACGTTGTTACGCTCGCCCCACGCCATCAGCTGCTCGCGGGCTGCTGCACGGAAGGTGTCGCCGGCCGCCAGCAGTACGCTCTTGCCCTGGCTCTGAAAGTATTTGGCCAGCTTGCCGATGGAGGTCGTCTTGCCCGCACCGTTAACGCCCACCATCATGATCACGAAAGGTTTCTTGCCCGCTGTATCCAGTGGCACCTCCAGCGGGCCGATCAACTCACCCAGGGACGACTTCAGGGCACCTTTGAGCTCGCTGGCGTCTTTCAAACCATTCAGGCTGACGCGGTCGCGCACATCTTTCAGCAAGTGGTTGGTGGCATCCACCCCCATGTCGGCGGTGAGTAGAACGGTTTCCAGCTCTTCGTACAGGTCTTCATCGATCTTGCCGCCGCCAAACAGCGTGGCGAGCTGCTTGCCCAGTTTGTCTCGCGTTTTGGACAGTCCGGCTTTCAGGCGTTCGGTCCAGCTGGCTTTGCGCGGGGGTTCTGCTGCTGCCGAGGCAATGACTTCGGCACTTGCCGGGGCACCCGGAGCTGGCGTAGCAGCAGGCGCTGCAGGTTCGATAGCAACAGGCTCTGCCACCTTCTCTGTGGCGGCGGTATCGGCTGGCGGGGTTTTTTTCTTGAAGAAGCTGAACATGCTTGTGGAATCTGCGCACAAAATAAAGCCAGATTGTAGCCTTAAAACGGCTGTGCACGGGTGAATGACGTATCAACAAATAGCAAAACGCCAGAATGTATATATAAGGAATAGGCTGGTTAGGTGCACCTGTATCAACAGTTGGGACGGCGCGGCGTTGACGATGTAGAATTCTGCCCTTGAATTCAGGAGGATGCATGACGCAGCAGCGCAACAAGGTTCGTATCATTGGTGGCAAATACCGCAGACGCTTGCTGGATGTGCCAGAAGCAGAGGGCTTGCGGCCAACCCCGGATCGTGTGCGTGAAACACTGTTCAACTGGCTGGGTCAGGAATTGTACGGCAAGCGTTGCCTGGATCTGTTTGCCGGCAGTGGCGCGCTGGGTTTCGAGGCCGCTTCGCGAGAAGCCCCGCGTGTGGTGCTGGTAGAAAAGATGCGTCCGGTGGCGGCTGTGCTGCAAAAGAACAAGCAGCTGTTGGCGGCTACGGAAATCGAGATTCTGGTACAGGACGCGCTGGCGTATCTAAAAAACTGCCGCGAGCAGTTTGACGTGATCTTTGTTGATCCGCCGTACCAGAGCACTTTGCTTGAGCAGGTCTTGCCGCAGTTGGCCGCCATTCTGGCGCCAGGCGGGAAGCTGTATATCGAAACACCGCAGCCGTACGACTTTCCGGGATGGCAAGTCGAGCGCAGTTTACGGGCGGGCAAGGTGCACTCTTGGTTGTTGCGTGCGGAATCGCACGAATAAAGATATAACCCCGCGAACTTGCTTGTGCGAGGGGTGAGTGACAGAATTCACAATGTGGAATACTTGAGGAAATTACTATGGCTTTGATTATTACCGACGAGTGCATCAACTGCGATGTTTGCGAGCCGGAATGCCCGAATAACGCGATTTCGCAGGGCGAGGAGATCTATCAGATCGATCCGAACCTGTGCACGCAGTGCGTTGGCCACTATGACGAGCCACAGTGCCAGCAAGTCTGTCCGGTAGATTGCATCCCACTGGATCCGGATCGCCCGGAAACCCAGGAAGAACTGCACAAAAAATACCTGATCATCACTGGCAAGGCCTGAGGCTAAGTGACTGATTCGCAACAAAGCCCCGCCGCGTGCGGGGCTTTTGCTTGGAAATTTAGAAAAATTCTCGAAAAAGCTATTGACGCACCGGCAAGGTGTCTATACTATTCGGGCTTCTTCACGGGGGGATTCCCGAGCGGTCAAAGGGATCAGACTGTAAATCTGACGGCTCAGCCTTCGAAGGTTCGAATCCTTCTCCCCCCACCAGTTGCTATGCATCTTGGCGGCAAGATTGTGAAGTCGTCCGGATCGTAGGCGGGTGTAGCTCAATGGTAGAGCAGAAGCCTTCCAAG
>JAIXTB010000254.1 GCA_027484385.1 Neisseriaceae bacterium
GCAGTGCAAGTATTTGGCTTAGCCAGACACTTACACCTATCGGTTATTTGGTCTGTTAAAGAGCGGTGCTGACTGCTTGTTTCGTTTGCGTCGTCAGCTGAGGAGGCGAACTATACCCAGACGAGCGAAGGGCGTCAACACTTTGTTAGCAGAAAACTGTAAATATCTTAGTAAATATCGATAAGTATTTGATTTATATAGTCGCGAAAAAGCCGCCGTTTTCACGGCGGCTTGCGGATAAGCGGCGGGGTGTCCGCCCACGGTGGCTGGTACCCCGCCTATTGCCTGGACAAATGCTAAGTAATGACGGCTCTGGCTAGTGGCCGCCCGCCGGTGCGGCGCTCATGCCGGTGGCGGCATTAAAGAAGTTGCCGGCTTTGGTGAGGGCGGCCAGCTTGGCGGGGTCGGTTTCACCATTGATATTGGTGATGATGAGCTTGCCCTTGCCTTGCTTGTAGTCATTGCGGAAGTCGTAGAAGGCGCCGATGACGGCGAGCTTGCCGGATTCGACCTCACCGCCGAATTTCAGCATGGCGGATTCCACCTGGTTGTTCACGTTCATCAGTACGCCTTCATTGACGTTGATGCCTTTGGGGATGTTGATGGTGAGCAACTCTTTCTGGATGGGGCGCTCCAGTTTGCTGAAGTCGCCACTGGCGGCTGCCACGGCGCCGCAAACAGCGTGGCCGATGAACATAAGCAGCGGGGTGTTGAGGTGACGCACGCCGTATTCGATGGAGCCTTCGGAGGTGGCCAGCTGGTTACCGATATTGCGCACCATGAACAGGTCGTTGACTGCATCGGGGTGGAAAGCATTGCTTTGCACGCGAGAGTCGGCACAGGTGACCACGGTGGCACGCGGGGTTTGCTTGCTGGCGAATTTATCGAAGTAGCTGCTGTTGTTGCGCTTCATATAGTTGGTGTTGGCCGCGAGCATGGCTTTCACCAGGTTTTGTACTTTGCCGGTTTCGCTGTCGTGGCCGTGGCCATCGTCATGCGCATCGCCATGCCCTGCCGCTGCACTCGTGTGGGCTTTGGCTTTGCCATGGCTGGCAGCGGGTTTATGGCTGCTTGCCGGGCGGGCATGGCTAGCGGCCGGCTTGTGCACCGCCGAGGCTGTATGGATAGCCGGGCGCCGCAGGGGGTGGATGGAGGGTGCCAAGGCTTCGGGTGCCTTGGCCGCTGCCGGTGCACCGTGGCCAGCCTCCGCCGGCTTGGCAGCCTCGGCGGGGGCTGCGTGGCTGGCTGCGGCTTTTGGCGCCGCGGCGGGGGCATGCGCGTCGCTGGCCATGGCTGCAGTGGTGCCGAGTGTAAATAACGCGCCAAGCAGCGCTGTAACCATCCCCTTGTATTCCATATGGACACCTTGCAAATTAATGTGAGCTTTTAACAGTATCGGCTCTGGCCGGGAAAACTCAATTGTCCGATATCAGTCTTTTGCGGTGCGCGGGCGCAGCTGGCTAAGCAATACGCCACCCAGCACCATGACGCAGGCGAGTGCCTGGGTGGCATTGAGTGTTTCATCCAGGTACAGCCAGGCCAGAACCAGCGTAAACAGCGGGATGAGGTTGATGAACGCTCCAGCCAGGGCGACGGGGACTTTGCCTACTGCCCAGGTATACATGCCATACGCGCCCAGCGTGATGCAGGCGCCCAGATAGAGCACCCATAACATGGCGTCCAGCGGGTAGTGCTGCGGCCAACTGCCCCATGGCGTGAGCAGTGCCGCGCCGAACCACACGCTGCCCATCAGCGTCTGGGTGGCGGTGATGACCAGGGCGTAATAGCGCGTGGAGAGCTTCTTGGCGATCAGGACATAGCCGGTAGCGCAGAGCATGGCGAGGAATTCCAGCAGGTTGCCCAGTACCGGGTTGGGGGCGCTGGCTTGTACCTCGCTACCACCAGTCAGTACCAGTACCCCGGCCAACGAGAGCGCCAGACCCAGCCAGACGGTGCGCGGCTGCCGGTCTTTCAGCAGGAAGTGCGCCCCCACGGCCACCAGCAGTGGCAGGGTGGCGGTAATCATGCCGGCTTGCGATGCGCTGGTATGCAGCAGCGCTTGCGCCTCGAACAGGAAGTACAGGCACGGCTCGCACAGCCCCATCAATAGCAGCCAGCGCCAGTCACCGGCCTGGTAGCGCCAGCGTTGGCCGCGGCGCAGCAGAAACGGCAGCATGCAGATGCTGGCGATGATCATGCGGCAGAACAGCACGAATAGCGGGTCGAAGACGGCAAACACGGTCTTGAGCGCAATAAAGGAGCTGGACCACAGCAGCATGGCTGCGGTGAGGGCGATATAGGGCAACATGGTGACGCCTGTCATGCGTGAAGCCGGCGAGTGTGACGCAGCGGCATGCCGCCGTCAAAACGACTACGGCCAACCCACAGGTTGGCCGCATGCGGGGTAGATAATGCTACAGCTTGTAGGCCGATACGGTGTGCTGCATGCTGGACGCCAGCTCGCGCAGGCGCTGTGCCTGGCTGGAGGCCTCGCCCGCGGCAATGGCGTTATCGGTGGCCAGGCTGGCGACCGCCTCTACCTGGTTGGCAATACCGTTGGTAGCGGCGCCTTGCTCGCGGATGGCCAGGGTAATTTCCCCGACCAGCTCACAGCTCTGGGTGGCACTGCTCACGATATCGCCCATGACCTCGCTGGCCCGCCCGGCTTCGGCCACGCCGCCATCCACCCGCTCTACGGCAGCCCGCATGCGCGCCACCGCGCTACCTGACACGCTCTGGATCGCCCCGACACTGGCTTCGATTTCCTGGGTAGACAGCGCGGTACGCTCGGCCAGCTTGCGGACCTCGTCGGCCACCACGGCAAAGCCACGGCCCATTTCGCCGGCACGCGCGGCCTCGATAGCAGCGTTCAGCGCCAGCAGGTTGGTTTGGTCGGCCACATCGCGGATCACCGATACCACGCTGGCAATCTCGCGGCTACGTTCGTCCAGCTGTGCCATATTGCCCGATGCCTCGCCCACTGCAGACGAAATGGCATGAATGCTGCCCACGGTGCTGTCGATCACCTTGCGGCCACCGCCAGCGCTGGCACCCGCACTACGCACCAGCTGGTCGGCTTCCTGGGCGCGGTCGCCAACGTGGTTGATGCTGACCGTGATTTCCTCCAGCGCGGCCGCCATGGCCGCGGCCGATTCCGACTGCACGTCCGAGCCATGCGCTACCTTGTGCGCAGCCCCGGCTACCGCTTCGGATGCTTGGTTAATCTGGCGGGCGCCGTCCATGATCTGGCTCAGGCTGCCACGCAGGCTGTCGATCAGCTGGTTCAGCGCCGTCAGCATCTGGGCGATTTCGTCTTTACCCTGCACGTGGGCACGGCGGGTAAAGTCCAGGTTACCGGCAATGTCCTGCATCAGCTGTCGTGCACCACCCAGCCCACGGTCTACCTGGCGGTAAACGGTAAAGCCGATCAGGCCAACCAGCAGGGCGCCCAGCGCGGTGAGACCGATGGTGATACCCAGCGATTGGGCCTGAATGGCGGCGGAGCTCACGCGGTTTGTTTCTACATAGGTATTGTTGTACTTGGCGTGTTTGTCCAGCGCCGCTACCGCCTCGTTAATGGACGGCAGATTGCGTTCGTATAGCTGGCGGGCTTCTTCGGTACGCTGCTGGCGCGACAGGTCGAGGATATTGCCGTAGAAGCTCCACACCCGTTGCAGCTTCTGGCGCTCGTCGTCCAGCAGGCGCTGGTCTTCCGCGTCGGCCACCAGGGCTTCGTACGATTTGAGCGATGCCTCGGTCAGGCTACGCTGCTCTTTCATCTCGGCTTCGATACCCTGCATGCGGGATGCGTCGGTGTTGATGATGTGCAGCAACACCAGCCCGTTGTAATCGAGAAAATTGGCCCGCGCATCGGCCAGCAGCTGGATACTGGCAATGGTGGTTTCCGAATCGTCCAGCAGCGTCTGAAAACGCTTGAGCTGCCAGATGGCGCCACTGCCCAGCACCAGCATACCCACGACGGTAATCAGCACCAGCAAGCCCAGTTTGTGCGCAATTTTCATAGCTTCCCCTTATGCAAATTTTTATAGATTTACGCCTTATCACTTTAGATAGTATGCGCGTTCAGGGTGGACAATGCTGAACTGTGTGCGTACAGCCAACGTGGCTTCAAGGCTGGCCGCAAGGTAGGGGTGATGGGCCTGCATGTAGCCGCTTGCAGCACAAGGCTTTGCGGCCCCTGCCCCAGCCAGGCAGGCTTTGTAAAGCCGCAACAATGACGTGCAGCGTAGTAGCGCCGGGGACACCATAGCCAAGCGGCAGGGGGAATAAGCAGATGGACAAAATCGATACCGTCGTGATCGGTGCAGGCGTCGTCGGTCTGGCCTGCGCCCGCGCACTGGCCCAAGCCGGGCGCGATGTCATGATCGTGGAACAGGAGGCCGCCATCGGCCAGCACACCAGCAGCCGCAATAGCGAGGTGATACACGCCGGCATCTACTACGCCCCCGGCAGCCACAAGGCGCGGTTGTGCGTAGCCGGGCGCGACATGCTGTACCGCTACTGCGCCGAGCGCGCCATACCGCACCAGCGCATCGGCAAGCTGCTGGTAGCGGTAGACGCTGCCGACGCCGGCAGCTTGGCCGCACTACAGCAGCACGCCGCCGCCAACGGTGTCGCGCTGAGCTGGCTGGACCACGCCGCGCTACGCGAACGCGAACCGGCGCTGCACGCCCACGCCGCCCTGCACTCGCCCGCTACCGGCATTATCGACAGCCACGCCCTGATGCAAGCACTGCTAGCCGATGCCGAACACGCCGGTGCCCTGCTGGCGCTGGCTTCGCCTGTTCTGGCTGGGCAAGCCAGCCGCGCAGGCATGGTGCTGCAGCTGGCTGAAGGTTACGAAGTACTGGCGCGCCAGGTCGTGAACGCCGCCGGGCTATGGGCACCCACGCTGGCGCAGCAGCTGGATGGCGTTCCACGTGAAACCATCCCCACGCCCCGCTACGCCCGTGGCGTGTACTTTGCCCTGAGCGGGCGCAGCCCGTTCTCGCAGCTGATCTACCCGCTGCCCGAGCCCGGTGGCCTGGGGACGCACCTGACGCTGGACCTGGGCGGCCAGGCGCGCTTCGGCCCGGACGTAGAATGGATTGATGACGTGGATTACACGGTAGACCCGCAGCGGGCTCAGGGCTTTTACCGCAGCATTCGCCGCTGGTGGCCGGGGCTGGCCGACGGGGCGCTGGCGCCCACCTACAGCGGTGTGCGGCCCAAGATCGTGCCGCAGGGCGCGGCAGACGGGGATTTTGTCATTCAGGGCCCGGCCGTGCATGGCCTACCGGGGCTGGTGAACCTGTACGGTATCGAGTCGCC
>JAIXTB010000199.1 GCA_027484385.1 Neisseriaceae bacterium
CGCATGAAATCAACACCCCGGTGGGCATTACCCTGACCGCCGCATCGCACCTGTCGCTGTCCACGCAACAAGTCGTCAGCCAGTTTTCCAGCGGGCAAATCAAGAAAAGCGATCTGCAGGACTACCTGCTGACGGCCGAAGAATCGTCCGCGCTGATACTGAGCAATGCCGAACGTGCGGCCAACCTGATCCATAGCTTCAAACAGGTAGCCGTCGACCAGACCAGCGAGGCACGCCGTACGTTTGACCTGAACGAGTACCTGCACGAGGTGATTACCAGCCTGCGGCCCAAACTGCGGCGTACGCACACCCAGGTGGAAATCGACTGCCCGGCAGGGCTGGAAATGGATAGCTTCCCCGGCGCCCTGTCACAGGTGGTAACAAACTTGGTGATGAATGCCCTGCTGCATGCCTATGATGAAGAACAGGAAGGCACCATCCTGATCAAGGCCGATGCACTGTCGCGGGAAAAACTGCGGCTGGTCGTCAGCGACGATGGCAAGGGCATACCAAAAGAAAACCTGGAGCGTATCTTTGAACCGTTTTTCACCACCAAACGTGGCAATGGCGGCAGCGGCCTGGGTTTGCACATTGTTTTCAACATCGTCTTCAAACGCCTGGGGGGCAATATCAATGTGGACAGCACGGTGGGTGAGGGGACCCGCTTTACATTGACCCTGCCCTGCGTGGCACCAGAACAACAAGCGTAAGGAACCAGTATGAGCGAGCTCACCGACAACAACGACTGGCTGCTGGACGACCAGGACACCCCGCTACCGGACACGCCGCAGCGCCGCCCCTGGAATGTGCTGATCATCGACGATGAAAAAGACGTCCACAGTGCCACCAGGCTGGCCATCAAGGACCTGCGCTACAAAGACCGCCCGCTGGCCCTGCTGAGCGCCTACAGCGCGGCGGAAGGCTACCGCATCCTGCAACAGCATCAGGATATTGCGCTGATCTTGCTGGACGTGGTGATGGAAACCGACGATGCGGGCCTGCGCCTGGTAGAGCGCATCCGCCACGAGCTTGGCAATACTGTATCGCGTATCGTGCTGCGTACCGGCCAACCCGGCCAGGCGCCCGAGCAGGAAGTGATCCTGAACTACGATATCAACGACTACAAAACCAAAACCGAGCTGACGGTACAAAAGCTGTTTACCACCGTGATTGCCTCGCTGCGCGCCTACGAAAACCTGGTGGCTATCGAGAAAAACCGCCAGGGCCTGTCCAAGATCCTGGAGGGAGCCAGCGACCTGTACCGACTGCGCTCGCTCAAGGAGTTTGCCTCCGGTGTGCTCAAGCAGATCAGCGCGATTCTGGACGTCGGTACCGATGGCGTGCTGTGCATGGAAAACACCCACAGCACCGGCAGGCCTGAGCTGGAAGTGCTGGCGGCGACCGGTGCATTCGAGTCCCTGCTGAATAAAAACGATAGTGCCATCGCCCAGCAGTTTCCCGAGCTGCACACCGCCATCCAGGAAGCCCTGGGCAGCAAGAGCAATGTGTACCGCCACCCGCTGGATATCCTCTACATCTCGTCGCAGAACGGCCGTGAGTTCGTGGTGCACTTTTCGCCGCCGTGGCCGCTGGAGGATGTAGAGCGCAGCCTGCTGGAGGTGTACTGCCAGCGCATCTCATCGGCTTACGACAACCTGTATCTGTATTCGCAGCTGATCAGCTCGCAAGAGGCAACCGTGGTGGCACTGGCCGACCTAGCCGAGTTCCGCGATACCGATACCGGCGAGCACGTACTGCGCGTGCAGCTACTAAGCGATGCCATCGCCGCCGAGCTGCAACGCATGGGGGTATACGAAGATGACCTCACTCCCCGCTTCATGGACATGATAGGCATGGCCAGTATCCTGCACGATGTGGGCAAGGTCGGTACCCCCGACCATATCCTGTTCAAGCCGGGCCGGCTGGACCCGGAAGAGCGCCGCATCATGGAGCAGCACGCCACCATCGGTGCCAATATCCTGCGCAAGGCCAGCACCATGGTAGAGGGCGTGAGCTACCTGTCCATGGGCGCCGATATTGCCGGCGGGCACCACGAGTATTTTGACGGTAGCGGCTACCCGCACCAGTTACAGGGGCAGGCGATACCGCTATCGGCCCGCATTGTGGCGGTGGTAGATGTGTTTGATGCGCTGTTGCACAAGCGCCCGTACAAGGAACCCTGGCCGCTGCAGGAAGTACTGGACTACATTGCCGGCCGCGCCAATACGCAGTTTGACCCGCATGTGGTCAACGCCCTGCTACAGCTGGTCAATGAAAGGCGTCTTCCCGCGCCATTACTGGGGCCGCTGGAAAACCACTAGCCGGATGACAGACATGAAAAAAGGCGGGGATCACCCCGCCTTTTTTCGTGGCAACACGCGCTGGATCAGGCGCCCAGTGCGGCCAGTACGGTATCGCGTACCGACTCGACAGCCTGGGTACCGTCGATCTTCACGTACTTCGGTGCCTTGGCATCGCCGGAGGCGGCCATCTGCGAGTAGAAACCTACCAGCACTTCGGTTTGCTCGTGATAAACGTCCAGGCGTTTTTTCACGGTCTCGGCCTTGTCATCGTCACGCTGTACCAGCGGCTCGCCGGTTTCGTCATCCACGCCTTCCGCTTTTGGCGGGTTGTATTTCACGTGGTAGGTACGGCCGGAAGCCACGTGTACGCGGCGGCCGGACATGCGGTCGATGATGTTTTCGTCCGGCACGTCGATTTCGACTACGTAGTCGATATCCACACCGGCTTCTTTCATCGCTTCGGCTTGCGGGATGGTGCGCGGGAAACCGTCAAACAGGAAACCGTTTGCGCAATCCGCCTCGGCAATACGCTCCTTCACCAGACCGATGATGATGTCGTCGCGTACCAGACCGCCTGCATCCATGATCTGTTTCGCTTCCACACCCAGCGGGGTGCCGGCCTTGACGGCTGCGCGCAGCATGTCACCGGTGGAGATTTGCGGAATACCAAACTTTTCCTTGATGTAGTTTGCCTGGGTGCCTTTACCAGCGCCCGGAGCGCCCAACAGAATCAACTTCATCGTTTACTCCCATCATTCACTTGTTGTGTTATTCGGAAAGGTTGGCCGCAACGATGGCTCGCACGCGGGCCAGGTCTTCCGGCGTATCCACGCCGGCTGGCGGCGCGTCGGCCACACATTCAACCGCAATATCAAAACCGTGCCACAGCATGCGTAGCTGCTCCAGCGCCTCGAACTGCTCCAGCGGCGCGGGGGCCAGCTGGCTGTAGGTATGCAGCAGGCTGGCACGGTAGGCGTACATGCCGATGTGGCGGTACACCGGCAAGCCGGCCGGCAGGGTGCTGCGGTCGGCTGCGAAGGCGTCGCGGGCAAACGGAATGGCGGCGCGGCTGAAGTACAGCGCCCGCCCCTGCTTGTTCACCACGACCTTCACCACGTTCGGGTTGAACATGTCTTCTGCACTGTGGATGGCGTGCGCCAGCGTGGCCATGGGCAGTACGCCATCCTGCATTTGTGCGGCCAGGGCATCGATCAGCGCCGGGTCAATCAACGGCTCGTCGCCCTGCACGTTTACCACGACGGCATTGTCTGGCAGCGCCAGCAGGCTGGCCACTTCGGCCAGGCGGTCGGTACCGCTAGGGTGGTCGGCACGCGTCAGCACCACCTCCACGCCGTGTGCGCGGCAGGCGTCCACAATGCGCGGGTGGTCAGTCGCCACGATCACGCGGCTGGCGGCCGACTGCGCGGCACGCTCGGCCACACGCACCACCATCGGTTTGCCGCCGATATCGGCCAGCGGTTTTTCCGGCAGGCGGCTGGACGACAGCCGCGCGGGAATCACCACCAGGAAACCGCTCATTGCACTTCTTCCTCGGGTGCCAGCTCGCGGGCTTCGCTTTCCAGCATCATGGGGATGCCGTCACGGATGGGGTAAGCCAGGCGATCGCCTTTGCAGATCAGCTCCTGCTTGGCTTTGTCCAGATGCAGCGGGCCTTTGCACAGAGGGCAAACCAGAATCTCAAGAAATTTTGCGTCCATTTGTTTCTTTCAGTCGGGACAGTATCCACGGGGCCAGATCGGGCTCCAGCCGCGCGGCCACGGGCAGAATCCATAGTCTAGCATGATTGACGCACTGCAACTTGACCGCGTCCTTGGCGGTCACAATCACGGCGTCGGCATCTTGCGGCAGGTCGGCTGCGGCTAGCGGGTGGTGGTCTGGCAGGGCGATGCTGCGCTGCAAGGTCACGCCCTGGCGCTGCAGGGTGTCAAAGAAGCGCTGCGGGTTGCCGATACCGGCCAGTGCCACCACGCGCTCAGCGGCAAAGTCCTGCGCCTGGCGGGTGTCGGCAGGGTTGGCCGCACGGTAGAACGCACCAGGCGCCAGCGTCTGGCGGAACACCGGCACGCCCGCAGGCAAAGCCAACGCGCCTGCCTGACCGCCATTGACCACCAGCGCGTCCACACTGCGCAGGCGCGAGGGCGCTTCGCGCAAGGGGCCGGCCGGCAACAGGTGACCGTTACCCAGCCCGCGCTCGCCGTCCAGCACCACGATTTCCAGCGACCGGCCCAAGGCATAGTGCTGCAAGCCATCGTCGCTCAGGATCAAGTCCAGGTCCGGATGATGCTGCAGCAGCAGGCGTGCGGCCGCGATACGGTCGCGCCCTACCACTACGGGGGCACCGGTGGCGGCCAGCAGCAAGGGCTCATCCCCCACCAGGCTGGCGGGCGTGTGGGCCGACACCAGCGTGGCGGCGGTATGGCTGCCACCGTAACCGCGGCTGATGACCCCCGCCCTGACCCCCAGCGCAGCAAAGTCGCGCAGCAGGGTTTCAGTCAGCGGCGTCTTGCCCACGCCACCGACATTGATATTACCGATGATCACTACCGGCACCGGCAAGGTGGTCACGGTTTTCAGGCCGCTACGATAGAGCAGCCGGCGCAGGGCGGCCAACAGCGCAAACAGCCCTTCGGGCAGGGCCAGAAGGGCTGTCATCCACCAGACAGGGCGGTACCAGTGCTGTTCCAGCCGGTTCACGGCGTCACCGACTGGGTAGCAAAGGTCAGCTGCGACAGGCCGGCAAAGCGCGCCGCTTCCATGACCGACACCACCGACTGGTGCGTGGCCTGGGCATCAGCGCTGATAATCACCACCGGGTTCTGCTTGCCGCTAGCGAGCGTTTTCAGCAGCGTGCTCAGCGCCGCCACCGACTTGTCTACCGGGCGGCTGCCATTGACCAGATAGTCCCCTGCCCGGCTTACCTCTACCCTCAGCTCGGCGCTTTTCTTCTCCTCTGCCTTGCCCTCGGCCTGCGGCAGGCTGACTTGCAGCTCGGAAAAGCGCGAGTAGGTGGTGGTCACCATCAGGAAGATCAGGATCACCAGCAGCAGGTCGATCAGCGGGATAAAGTTGATTTCCGGCTCTTCACGCTGGCCGCGACGTCGAAAGTTCATGCCTGCTCCTAGTCGCCGTGGCGGTCGCCGTGAATGGCTTCGACCAGGCGCACAGCCTGGGCTTCCATTTCCACCAGAAAATCATCCACACGGGCGCGGAAGTGGCGGTAGAAAATCATGCTGGGAATCGCCACCACCAAACCGAATGCGGTGTTGTACAAAGCAACAGAAATACCATGCGCCAGCACCCGCGGGTCGGTGCCGGTGGGCGATTGCGAACCGAAAATCTCGATCATGCCGATCACGGTACCCAGCAAGCCCAACAGCGGCGACATGGCGGCAATGGTGCCCAGCGTGGTGAGGTAGCGCTCCAGTTCATGTGCCACAATGCGGCCTTCGTCCTCGATGGCCTCTTTCATCACCTCGCGCGATGCACTGACCTGGCGCAAGCCGGCAGCCAGCAGGCGCCCCAGCGGGGAATGCCCGCGCAGCTCGGCAGCCATATCGCGGCTGGCACCGCCACGGCGCAGCTGCTGCAGGGTTTGCGCCAGCAGCCCTTTGGGCACCACCAGCGCGGCGCGCAGGCTGTAAAAGCGCTCGATAGTAATGGTGAGGGAGATAACGGAAGCGATAATGATGGTCCAGATCGGCCAGCCAGCGGCTTCAATGATAGACAACACGAGGGGATTCTCCCTTGATTGAGCAAGCGTTAAACTTTATCGGGTAGGCGGCAGGGGCGCAACACGATTGCATCACCACCGCAGGTGAGACATTGTCCCAAGTTATGGCGCTAAGTGTCGATTTTTTCTAGGCTTTTACCAAGCATCCACAAAAGCTGTGGATAAGTCTGTGGATGAAGCCGGAGCAAGTGCCTATCCCCTTGTAAAAACAAGCCTGCCGCCACATTGCACACAAATTACACGGCACATTTAACTCATTGTTTTTAATGGTTTTTGATTTTTTCAATTTACCCCACTGCACGCTGCATGCATAAGCAATCAGCCTGTTTTTGTTTTACCCCCCTCTGTGGATGACTTGACAAGCATGTTTTTCGGCGCATCACAAAACGACGTCATCAGCGTCAGCTCGCTCAACCGTATGGCCCGTGACCTGCTGGAAAGCGGCTTGCCGCCCATGTGGATAGGCGGCGAAATTTCCAACCTGACACTGGCCGCCTCCGGCCATGGCTATTTTTCGCTGAAAGATGCCGGGGCCCAGGTGCGCTGCGTCATGTTCCGTAACAAGTTGGCCGCATTGGGTTTTCGCCTGCAAGAAGGCATGCAGGTAGAGCTGCGCGGCACAGTGACCTTGTACGAAGCAAGGGGCGACTACCAGATCAACGTCGACAGCATGCGCTCGGCGGGCTTGGGCCGGCTGTACGAGGCTTACGAGCGCCTGAAAGCGCAGCTGGAAAAAGAAGGATTGTTCGACAATCAGCGCAAGCAAACCATCCCGGCCAACCCGCGCCGCGTGGGGATTGTCACCTCCCCTGCCGCCGCCGCGCTGCGCGACGTGGTAACGACGCTGCGCCGGCGCATGCCATCCATCGAAGTCATCCTCTACCCCTGCCAGGTACAAGGCCAGACCGCCGCGCAGCAGATTGCCGCCGCCATCGCTACGGCCAACCGCCGCAACGAGGTAGACGTGCTGATCGTGTGCCGTGGCGGCGGCAGTATCGAAGACCTGTGGGCGTTCAACGAAGAGCCTGTAGCCCGCGCCATCGCAGCCAGCACCCTGCCCGTGGTCAGCGGTGTGGGGCATGAAACCGACTTTACCATTGCCGACTTCGTGGCCGACCGCCGTGCGCCTACCCCGACTGCTGCTGCCGAAATGGTCTCGCCCAGCCGCGATGCCATGCAGCAGCAGCTAGACCTGACACGCCGCCACCTGGCGCGTGCCTTGGGCCGCCTGCTGACCGATAAAACCCAGCGCCTGGACTACCTGGCACGCCGCCTGCAACACCCCGGCGACAAGCTGCGCCGCCAGCAAGCCAGCCTGCAACAGCTGGAAGCCCGCCTGCAACGCAGCCTGCAGCAGGGCCTGCAGCAACGCACCTGGCGCATCAGCAGCCTGCAACACCGCCTGCAGCGGCAGCGGCCCGACATCCGCCGCCAGCAAGCCGGGCTACAGCACCAGGCGCAGGCACTGCAGGCCACCATCCACCAGCGCCTGGCGCACAGCACGCTGGCACTGGGCCGGCTGGAAGCCACCCTGCTGGCCATGAACCCGGAGGCCGTGCTGGCACGCGGCTACGCCATCGTGCAAAACGCCGCCGGCCAGGTGGTGCGCTCGCCAGGCGAGCTGCAGTTTGGCGAACATGTACAGATTCACCTGGCCGAAGGTGTCACCGGTGCGCGCATCGAACCCCTGCACGGCACGCAAAGCGAGCTGCCGTTCTAAGCACCGGCACGGTGGCCAGGTGCTTGACGCCCATGGGCAAATTGCCGACGATGGCATGATTCAAACAGCTGTTTCACAACACACACCATGAACCATCGCCTCGCCAAAACCGTATTCAACTTGTGGCCCCCGTTCTGGGGCGCCGGCATCAAGGTGGCGCGCATTGCGCCAGACTGGAAACAGGTAGACGTCCGCTTGCGCCTGGGCCTGACCAACCGCAATTATGTGGGCGTGCACTTTGGCGGCAGCCTGTACGCCATGACCGACCCGTTTTTCATGCTGATGACGCTGAAAAACCTGGGCAATGACTACATCGTGTGGGATAAAGCCGGCCGCGTGGACTACGTCAAGCCTGGCAAGGGCGTCGTGACCGCCCGGTTCCAGATACACGACAGCTGGCTGGACGAAGTCCGCAGCGCCACCGCCAGCGGTGAAAAATACCTGCCCGAACTGGAGGTAGACGTAGTGGACAGCCAGGGCGAGCTGGTCGCCAAAGTCCACAAGACACTCTATATACGGCGCAAGAAGAACCGCTAAACCCGCCAGCCGCCACCCCGTGTAATGTGGCGGCTACCAACAGCCGTGCGGCTCGGCGCTGACAGGCAAGGCGCGATACAATACTATCTTTGTCAGACCGGTATGCAGCCTGGCCTGCATGCACCACCCGATATTTGCCCGCACGGAAGACATATGAGCAAGGTAACGCCCGTTCTACTGCTGATTCTTGACGGCTTCGGCCACCGCCTGGAAGGCGACGACAACGCCATTCTGGCGGCCAACACCCCGCACTGGGACGCGCTGAAATCGCGTTACCCCTACGGCACCATCGATGCCTCCGAGCACAATGTCGGCCTGCCCGGCGGCCAGTTCGGCAACTCGGAAGTCGGCCACCTCAATATCGGTGCGGGCCGCATCGTGCAGCAGGACATCAGCCGCATCGATTGCGACATCGAAGCCGGCACCTTTGCCAGCAACCCGGTACTGGCACAAGCCATCGCCACCGCCAAAGCCAATAACAGCACCCTGCACCTGATGGGTCTGCAGTCCGATGGCGGCGTACACAGCCACGAAAACCATATCTTCGCGCTGATCCGCGCCGCCGAAGCCGCCGGGGTTGGCCGCATCGCCATCCACGCCTTCCTGGATGGCCGCGACACCCCGCCACGCAGCGCCGAGATCTACCTGCAGCGCCTGCAGGACGTGCTGGCAAGCTGCCCGCACGCCCGTGTAGCCAGCGTCACCGGCCGCTACTGGGCCATGGACCGCGACAAGCGCTGGGAACGCATGGCCGGTGCCTACCGCGCCGTCGTAGAAGGCGAAGGCGAATTCCACGCCGACACCGCCCTGCAAGCCCTGGCTGACGCCTACGCCCGTGACGAAAACGACGAGTTCGTGAAGCCTACCGTTATCGGCGAGCCGCTGAAGATGCTGGACGGCGACGTCGCCGTATTCATGAACTTCCGCGCCGACCGCGCCCGCCAGCTCACCAGCGCGCTGACCGACCCGGCCTTCGACGGCTTTGCCGTACGCCAGCCCAAGTTTGCGCTGTACGCCAGCCTTACCAGCTACGGCGAAGCGTACAAACACCCGGTAGCCTACGCGCCGCAAAAAATCAGCAACGGCCTGGGCGAATACCTGGCCGGCCTGGGGCTGAAACAGCTGCGCATTGCCGAAACCGAGAAATACCCGCACGTGACCTACTTCTTCAACGGTGGCGAAGAGCAGGTATACCCTGGCGAAGACCGTATCCTGGTGCCGTCGCCCAAAGTGGCTACCTACGACCTGCAGCCGGAAATGAACGCACCGGAAGTCACCGACAAGATCGTGGCCGCCATCGAAAGCGGCCAGTACGCGGCCATCATCTGCAACTATGCCAACGGCGACATGGTGGGCCACTCCGGTGTGTTTGCCGCCGCCGTGAAAGCGGTCGAGGCGCTGGATAGCTGCGTGCAACGCTGCGTGGACGCCATGCTGGCAGCCGGTGGCGAAGTGCTGATTACCGCCGACCACGGCAACTGCGAGCAGATGTTCGATAACGCCAACCACCAGCCACACACCCAGCATACCCTGCAAAAAGTGCCGTTCCTGTACGTTGGCCGCCCCGCCACCATCAAGGATGGCGGTGCGCTGCGTGATATTGCCCCATCGCTGCTGGCCATGATGGGCCTTGACCAACCGGCCGAGATGACCGGCCAGTCGCTGATTGCGTTCCAGTGAAAAAACTGTTGTGCCTGACCCTGCTGGCAGGGGCCGTTCATGCGGCCCCTGCCAGCAAGCCGCTGGATCCTGCTGCCCCGCAGCAGGATCTGCAAAGCGTGCGCAAAGCCATTACCACCCTGCAGCAAGACATTGCGCAGAAAGAAGCCGCGCGCCAGCAAACCGCCAGTGCCATCGCCCAGTCCGAAGAAGCCCTGGAAGCCACCCACGAGGCCCTGAATGCACTGGAGCAAAAGCAGGGCAACTCCAGCAGCCAGCTGGAGCAGTACCAGGCCGAGCTGCTGGGCATCCGCATGAAGGTGGCCGAAACGCGTCAGCGCGTGGGCAAGCTGCTGGCCAGCACCTACAAACGCGGCCAGCACGACGCCATGAACCTGATGCTGAACCAGGGCGACCCGAACCAGGCCAGCCGCGACCTCACCTACTACACCCATATTTCCCGCGCGCAGCAGGAACTCATCGCCAGGCTGCGCGACCAAGAAATTCAGCTGCAGGCCATTACCGAGCGCCTGGAAGACGAGCTAGTACGCCTGGGGCGCATGTCGGCAGAAAAGGTGCAGCAAAAGCGCCGTATCGAAGCCGCCAAAAACCAGCGCCAGGCGCAGGTCAGCCAGCTGGACGCCAGTATTCGCGCCCAGCAAACCCGCCTGCAACAGCTGAAAGAAGACGAAAAACAACTGACGGTGCTGATTGCGCGCATTAATGCCGAAATCGAACGCCGCCGCCAGGAGGCCATCAAGAAAGCCGCCGCCGCCAAGAAGGCTCGCGAAGAAGCAGCCAGGTTGGCCGCAGAAAAACGCCGCCAGCAGGTAGCCGAGGCCAAGAAACAAGGCAAAAAACCCCCACCAGAGCCCAAACAGCCCGCCGTGGAGCGGGTAGATGAGGTGGTAGACGGCAGCGCATCCGGCCGCGCCTTCAAGAGCCTGCAAGGGCGCATGAAGCTGCCGGTATCGGGCGAGATCGCTGGCCGCTTTGGCGCAGCACGCGGCGAAGGCAATAGCTGGAAAGGCCTGTATATCCGCACCGCACCGGGCACCCCGGTACGCGTTGTCGCCGATGGCACGGTAGTCTATGCTGACTGGCTGCGCGGTTTTGGCAACGCCATGATTATCGACCACGGTGGCAACTACCTCACCGTGTATACCGGCTTCTCGGCCATGGCCCGTGGTAACGGCGCCGGCGTGAAGGCGGGTGACGTACTGGGTACCAGCGGCACGATGGAAAGCGGCGAAACCGGCCTTTACTTCGAGCTGCGCTATCTGGGCCGACCCATCAATCCACAATCCTGGGCCCGCTAGGCCAGGCGAGACACTGGACATGACCACATTACGTACACGCAAGATTGCCCTGCTCACCACCGGTGCACTGCTGGGCGGCGCGCTCACCCTCAGCGTGCAAGCTTTTGCCGACAAAAGCGACAGTGTGCTGCCGCTGAACGAGATGCGCACCTTCGTCGAAGTTTTCGGCCGCATCAAGCAGGACTACGTTGAGCCGGTAGAAGACAAGAAACTGATCAACGAAGCCATCAAGGGCATGCTGTCCGGCCTAGACCCGCACTCCGACTACTTTGATCCGCAGGCCTTCAAGGAATTCCGCGAAGGCACGCAGGGCGAGTTTGGCGGCCTGGGTATCGAGATCGGTGCAGAAGACGGTCTGGTAAAAGTCGTCGCCCCTATCGAAGACACACCGGCACAGAAAGCCGGTATCAAGAGCGGTGACCTGATCGTCAAGATCGACGACACCCCGGTACGTGGCCTGTCGCTAAACGATGCGGTAAAACGCATGCGCGGCAAGCCGGGCACCAAAGTAACGCTCACCATCGCCCGCAAGACCGAGTCCAAACCACTGGTGTTCACCCTGACCCGCGCCGTGATCCAGACCAAGAGCGTGAAATCACGCCTGCTGGAGCCTGGCTTTGGCTATGTGCGGGTGGCGCAGTTCCAGGAGCACACGGTAGAAAACTTCGCCCAGGCACTGAGCAACCTGTACAAGGAAAACAAGACGCCGCTCAAGGGCATTGTGCTGGACCTGCGTGACGACCCGGGCGGCCTGCTGAACGGTGCGGTCGGCGTCTCCACCGCCTTCCTGCCCAAAGACGCGCTGGTGGTCTACACCGAAGGCCGCGTCGCCGATGCACAAATGCGCCTGTACGCCAACAGCAAATACTACATGCGCGGCAATGCGACCGACTACTACGCCAAAGCCCCGGCCGAGCTGAAAACCGTGCCGCTGGTGGTACTGGTGAACGGCGGTTCGGCGTCGGCCTCCGAAATCGTGGCGGGCGCGCTGCAAGACCACAAGCGCGCGCTGATCGTGGGCACGCAGACCTTTGGCAAAGGTTCGGTGCAATCGGTACTGCCCTTGTCCAATGAGGGCGGTATCAAGCTCACCACGGCACGTTACTTCACGCCAAGCGGCCGCTCCATTCAAGCCAAAGGCATCACGCCGGACATCATTGCAGAAGATGGCAGCGAAGCCAGCGGCCTGCGCATCCGCGAAGCTGACCTGGAAAAACACCTGAGCAACCCGGCAGGTGAAGACGCCGCCCCGGCCGCCAAGCCTGCTGCCAGCAAGCCCGCCACACCGGCGGCCAAACCGGCAGCCAAAGCGGGAGACGACGATAGCAAACCGGTTGACACCCAGCTCAATCAAGCCTTGAATGTATTGAAAGTACAGCAAATCCTGCTGAAGAAAGCGGGTAACTAGCGGGCATGCATGGCGTGCCCTAGCGGGGGTACGCCATGCACACCAGCGACCATTTCAAATGCCGTACCCTGCGGCTGGCCAATCCGGCGCATAGCCACCACGCCGCGACCCTGCTGACCAACACCTTCGGCATCCGCACCCGGGCATCGTCGCAAGATGGCCAGCTCACCCTGCTGTACACGCTGCCGCAGCATTCGTTGCTGCAGATGGTTCATTTTCTGGAACAAGCCGGCATTCCGCTAGCCCGTCACCCCATCCACCGCCTGCAGTGCCAGCTCGCTTGCTACTGCGAGCAAGTGCAGCTGGACAACCTGCACTACCCACCCCACGCCACCAAAGGGCGCGAGGCGTTTTCGCACATCTACCAGCAACACCCGCATGGCGACCGTGATGACACCCCCGAAGAGCTACGGCTGGAAAAATAGCCCTGCGGCCAACCTTGGCAGCGTGTAACACGGCCGCCATATCAGCCTGCCGGCATTCCTGCTAATCTTGCGATTTTCCGGCCTCTGCTGTTGGAGCTGTGCATGCTGCATCCCGATTTTGTGCTGGCTTTCCGTGAAGCTGCACCTTACATCAACAATTTTCGCGGCAAGACTTTTGTTATTGCCATCAATGGCGAATGCCTGGCTCGCGGTAACCTGTACGGCCTGGCGCAAGACATCAACCTGCTGGTAAGCCTGGGGGTACGCATTGTGCTGGTGCATGGTGCCCGCCCGCAGATCGAAGAACAGCTGCGCCTGCGAGGCACCCCGCGCCAGTTTCACCATGGCCGCCGGGTCACCGACGCGCTCACCATGGAAGCGGTAAAGTCGGCGGTAGGCGGCCTGCGTCACGACCTGGAAGCCTTCATGTCCATGGGCATGCCCAACTCCCCCATGCACGGTGCCTGCCTACGCGTAGCCGGTGGCAACTTTGTCACCGCCCAGCCACTGGGTGTGATCGACGGCGTAGACATGCAGTTCAGTGGCCGCGTGCGCAAGATCGACACCGCCGCCATCAACAAACGGCTGGACCTGGGTGAGCTGGTATTGATGTCGCTGATCGGTTACTCACCCACCGGCGAAGCCTTCAACATGACCATGGAAGAAGTGGCCTGCCAGACGGCTATCGAGCTGAAAGCCGAAAAGCTGATTTTCATGGTACAGAGCGATGGTCTGGTGGATGCCGATGGCGTGCTGCACAGCGCCATCGCGGCCGAGCAGGCCGAGGCGATCTTCCAGCGCGGTATCGATAGCGAAGAAGTACGCGTCAGCCTGCCCTTCGCCATCCGCGCTACGCGTGAAGGTGTGGTGCGTTCGCACCTGGTCAGCCACAACGAAGACGGCGCGCTGCTGGTGGAGCTGTTCACCGATTTTGGTACCGGCACCATGATTGCCCGCGACTCGCTAGTCAAAGTACGCGAGGCCAGCATCGAGGATGTGGGCGATATCCTGGCGCTGATTCGCCCGCTGCAGGAGCAAGGCATTCTGATCAAGCGCAGCCGCGAACACCTGGAAATGCAGATACGCCAGTACGCGGTACTGGAGCACGACGAGCGTATTTACGGCTGCGTGGCCATGCTGCCGTTCCACGAAGACGGCATGGCCGAGCTGGCCTGCCTGGCCATCAGCCAGGAGCGCCGCAATGCCGGTTTTGGCGACCGCCTGCTGAAATATGTCGAAGAGCAAGCCCGGCTGTGCGGCCTGAAAAAAGTGTTCATCCTCACCACACAAACAGCGCACTGGTTTGCCGAGCGCGGCTTCCAGCCCGCAACGGTAGACGACCTGCCCGCTGTGCGGCGCGAGCTGTACAACCACAACCGCCGCTCGAAAGTGCTGATTAAGCCGCTGACGGCTTGATCTGGCGCAGCATCCACACTGCGCGCACGGTTGGTTACCCGTCATCTCTGTGACACAATTACTGGCTATCGTGTCTCAACTATTGCAAGGAATGCATCATGGCAAGAATGGTTAACTGCGTTAAGCTCGGCCGCGAAGCCGAAGGTATGGACTTCCCACCGCTGCCCGGCGCCCTGGGTCAGCGCGTTTTCGCCGACGTTTCCAAAGACGCGTGGCAAGGCTGGCTGCGTTACCAGACCATGCTGATCAATGAAAACCGCCTGAGCCTGGCTGATGCGCGCGCCCGCCAGTATCTGGCCGCCCAGCTGGAAGCGTATTTCTACGGCCAGGGTGCCGACCAGGTTGCCGGCTTTACCCCGCAGCCGTAACAGGACAGCCCTCTGACGAGGGCTTTTTTTGCCTCACCCTTTATCAAAGAAGCATTAATCATGTCCATGCCACACGACAATCTGCTAAACCGCGAGCTGGGTTTGCTCGAATTCAACCGCCGCGTCATGGCGCAGGCTGAAGAAGAATACCTGCCGATTCTGGAGCGGTTGAAGTACCTGTGCATCGTCTCGTCCAATATGGACGAGTTCTACGAAGTGCGCGTGGCCTGGCTGAAAGATGCAGCACAAAACACCCCGGACCGCATTCTGGCCGACGGCAGCACCCCCGCCGAAGCGCTGGCCAAGGTGTCGGCCGCGGCGCACGAGCTGGTGCGCGAACAATACCGCCTGCTGCGCGAGGAAATCTTCCCCGCGCTGCGCGCCGACAACATTATTTTCCTGCGCCGTAACGAGTGGGACGCTGCGCAAAAAGCGTGGATCAGCGACTATTTTTTCCGCGAGCTGATGCCCATCCTCACCCCTATCGGCCTGGACCCGTCGCACCCCTTCCCTCGCCTGCTCAACAAGAGCCTGAACTTTATCGTGGAGCTGGAAGGCGCCGACGCCTTTGGCCGTGAATCCGGCATTGCCATCGTACAAGCCCCGCGTATCCTGCCGCGCGTCATCAAGCTGCCGGCAGAGTTGGCCGCAGACGGTGCCGATACCTTTGTGTTCCTGTCGTCCATCCTGCACTCCCATGTCCAGGAACTGTTCCCTGGCATGCTGGTAAAAGGCTGCTACCAGTTCCGCGTCACACGTGACAGCGACCTGTCGGTAGACGATGACGACGTGAAAAACCTGCGTACCGCGCTGCAGGGCGAGCTGCGCCAGCGCCAGTACGGCGATGCCGTGCGCCTGGAAATTGCCGATACCTGCCCGGCACACATGGAAGAATTCCTGCTGAACACCTTTGCCCTGCAAAAGCACGATGTGTTCCGCGTAGATGGCCCGGTGAACCTGGTGCGCCTGATGCAGGTACCCGACTTTGTCGACCGCCCGGAAACCAAGTTCGCCCCGTTCCAGGCCTCACTGCCGGATATCCTGGAAAAGAAAACCCCGCTGTTCGACGCCATCCGCAAGGGTGACATCCTGCTGCATCACCCGTTCCAGACCTTCCAGCCGGTGATCGACCTGCTCACCCAGGCCGCCAGCGACCCGTCCGTCGTGGCGATCAAGATGACGGTATACCGTACCGGCACCGACTCGGTACTATGGAATCGCTGATTGCCGCCGCGCGCGCCGGCAAGCAGGTCACCGTGGTGGTAGAGCTGATGGCCCGCTTTGACGAAGAAGCCAACATCAGCTGGGCCACACGCCTGGAAGACGCCGGTGCCCACGTGGTGTACGGCGTGTTCGGCTACAAGATCCACGCCAAGATGCTACTGGTCGTGCGCCGCGAGGAAGGCCAGCTGCGCCGCTACGTGCACCTGGGTACCGGTAACTACCACCCGCGCACCGCCCGCCTGTACACCGACTTTGGCCTGATGACCTGCAACGAGGAAATCGCCACCGACGTGAACGACCTGTTCGTGCAGATTACCGGCCTGGGCCGCGCCGGCGAGCTAAAGCACCTGTACCAGTCGCCGTTTACCCTGCACAACATGATCACCAGCGCCATCGACCGCGAAATCGAACACGCCCAGGCCGGCAAACCGGCGCAGATCATTGCCAAGATGAACGCCCTGCTGGAGCCACAGGTGATCCGTGCCCTGTACCGCGCCAGCCAGGCCGGGGTGAAAATCACCCTGATCGTGCGTGGCGTTTGCGCACTGCGCCCTGGCGTAGAGGGCTTGTCCGAAAACATCTCGGTGCGCTCCATCGTTGGCCGCTTCCTGGAGCACACCCGCGTGTTCTACTTCTACAACGACAAAGCAGAAAACCTGTTCATTTCCAGCGCCGACTGGATGGGCCGCAACTTCTTCCGCCGTATCGAGACCTGCGTGCCGATTCTGGACGCCAAGCTCAAGCGCCGCGTGATCCGCGAAGGCCTGAAGGTCTATCTGGAAGACAACACCAACGCCTGGGAAATGCAGCAGGATGGCAGCTACCGCCGCCGCGTTGCCCGCGGCAAAGGCCGCTGCGCGCAGGATATCCTGCTGCAGGAATACACCGGCTAAACGCCTGCTGAAGGTTGGCCGCACACGGCGCCCCCGGAACTTCCGGCGGCGCCGTTTTACTTAGTAACTCGACACCAGACAAAGCAGGAACACCAAAGATGACTATCGACTGGAGCTGGGCCGGCTACGCGCTGGCCATCATCATGATACTGGCCGGCCTGGCCGGCACCATTTACCCGGCGCTACCCGGCCTGGCGCTGCTGGGCGGCGGCATGCTGCTGGCGGCCTGGCTGGGGGACTTTGCCAGCGTGGGCAGCACCGCCTTGATCATCATCGGCGTGCTGGCGGTACTGGGTATGGTGATGGAAAACCTGGCCGGCTTTCTGGGAGCACAAAAAAGCGGCGCCAGCCGCCAGGCATTGATCGGTGCGTTTATCGGCGGGCTGGTGGGCATGTTTCTGGGGCTGGTGGGGGCCATCATCGGCCCCATCATTGGCGCGGTTATCGGCGAGCTGAAAGCCCGCCGCACCTTGCAACAAGCAGGCAAGGTGGGCATCGCCACCTTTATCGGCTTTCTGGCCGGCACCGTGATCAAGATCGCCTGCGCCTTTGCCATGCTGGCCGTGTTTCTGGGCGCACTGGTGTTCTAGAACGGCACCGGGCTGTGCAGCTGCAGCAGCGCGCCGCTGTGCGGGTGGCGCAGTTGCAGCGCGCAAGCATGCAGGCACAGCCGCGGCGCCGCCTGCTGCACGGCTGGCGGCGCGTACAGCGTATCGCCCAGCATGGGGTGGCCCAGCGCTTGCATATGCACGCGCAGCTGGTGGGTACGGCCGGTATGCGGGGTAAGCAACACACGGCTGACATCCTCCGCCGCATCGTAGGCCAATAGCTGATAGCCGGTATGCGAGGGCTTGCCGTCCTGCAGATCCACTTTTTGCCGTGGCCGCTGCAGCCAGTCGGCCATCAGCGGCAGCTGGATATCGCCCTGGGCTGGCTGCAGCCGCCCCGCTACCAGCGCCTGGTAGGTTTTCTGCACATCCCGCCCGGCAAAACCAGCCGATAGCTGGCGCTGCATGGCCAGGCCGCGCGCCATCAGCAACAAGCCGGAGGTCGCCATATCCAGCCGGTGTACTACCAGCGCGTCGGGAAAACGCTGCTGCACGCGCAGGCTCAGGCAGTCTTGCCGCGCCTCGCCACGCCCCGGCACCGATAGCAAGCCGGCCGGCTTGTCTACCACCAGCAGGTAGTCGTCCTGGTAGTAGAGCTGCAGCCCGGTATCCGGCGGCGGCGTATAGTCGTCCAGCGTATGTACTGCGCTCATCGGCGGCCAAGGGAAAAGAATGAAGGCGCCGATTATCCGGCATTTCCAGCCAGCCCGGCAAACCCGCATCTTCTATTGAAATACATGACAAACGGCCTCACGCTATATAC
>JAIXTB010000285.1 GCA_027484385.1 Neisseriaceae bacterium
AATGCGGCCAACCACGCCAATATTCTGGCCGGCAAGCTGGGCCTGAGCGTCAGCGCCAGCAATGCCGCCAGCTCGCTGGGCACCAGCGGCAACAACTTTGCCCAGGGCGGCGCCCAGTCCGTCACCTACGCCACCGGCGCTACGCTGCCCAACAGCAGCAGCACCCAGACTGCCGGCCCCGGCGGGCTGGATATCCGCGACCTGCCACAACAAGTGCAAGACTATCTATCGGCCAACGGCGGTAAGGCAGACCCCAAGGCAGTGTACTTTGTCTGGAGTGGCGGCAACGACATTCCTACCGCTGCGGGTGCAGGCAGCAACAATGCCGCCAGCGTGGCCACGGCAGCCGCCAATAGCCTGGCCACCCAGATCGGCGTACTGAACAATGCGGGTGCCAAGCTGATTATCGCCCCCAACCTGCCCGCTTTCGGCAATACACCCGCGGCCATGTATGCGGTTATCGACACCATAGCGGCCCAACAAAGCCTGAATGCCACACAAACCAACGCACTGAAAACCGCCGTGGCCAACGTACTGCGCAGCATTGCCACACCGAGTGCCACAGAGCAGGACACGCTGAAAAATACAGCCCTGGCCACACTGGCCGCGGCACTTAGTAGCGGCGCCACCAGTGGCCCGGTATTTACAGCCACGCTGCAACAAGTCACCGACGGCTACAACACCAGCAAAACCGGCCTGAACAACCTGTCCACGCTCTATAACACCACTGCGGATGGCGCCATCGCCGCCAGCGGGGCCAATGTGGTGCGCGCCAACGTCAACGCCCTGTTTGCCGAGGTCCTGGCCAACCCGGGGCAATACGGCATTGATAACGTCACCGGCCCGGCCTGCGGTACCACCTCGTCGCTGGTCTGCACCAGTGCCAACGTCACTGGCAGCCTGAGCTACCTGTTTGCCGACGACCGCCACCCCACGCCTACCGTACACGCCCTGCTGGGCAACTACTTTGCCAGCCTGCTGCAAGCCCCCTACTTTGCCGAGGCGCTGGCCAATGTCCCGGCAGCGGCCAGCAGCCGGCTGGGCAGCACGCTGGATGCCCGCGCCCGTGCACTGGACCACGAACAACGCGCGGTGGGTACCGTGGGTGCCTTCAGCAGCGTGAGCGGAGGCAAGCAGGACGTTGGCCGCAACGGTGAACAGGCCAAGGGCGAGCTGCTGACCGTGGGCGTGGATTACCAGTTCACCCCATCGCTGAGCGTAGGGGTGGCCTTCACCCAGGGCAAGCTGGACACCAGCGTAGGCAGCCTGGGCAGCTACGACAGCCACCACAGCCTGATGAGCGCCAGTGCCAACTACCGCAACGGCGCCTTGTGGCTGGATGGCGACGCCACGCTGGGCGTGGCCGATATCGATACACGCCGCATGGCCGACCTGGGCAGCGTCAAACGCCAGGAAACTGGCAGCAGCCGCGCTAATCACAACAGCCTGCGCCTGACAGCCGGCTACCGCTTGCAGCAGGGCATGCTGCGCACCGGCCCCTTTGCCGGCATCGCCATGCAGCGCGGCCATGTGGCCGCCTTTAGCGAACAAGGCAACCAGAGCACCAGCATGCGCTTTGGCAAGCAGGTGCTGGACTCCACCATCCTGCAGGCCGGCTGGGCGCTACAAGCTACGCTGGGCCGCGTCACCCCTTACCTGATGCTGAGCCTGAAACAAGAGCAGAACGACGAAGCACCTACCCTGCGCAGCGGCGTGTACGGCACCCAGGGCGAGTTCACCGTGAGTGGCAGCCAGCCAGATACCAGCTGGGCAGAATGGCAAACCGGCGCCACCGTGTCGCTAGGCAAAGGCATGCATGGCTTTATCCAGGCCAATGGCAGCAGTGGCCACAAAGGCGGCAACGGCACGCGCTATAACTTGGGGCTGGCTGCCAGCTTCTGATGCGGCCAACCTTGACCCCGCCCGCCGCTGTCTGGCGGGCTTTTTCTTTCGGCGTCGCCATAAAGAAAAACCCCTTCCTGGTGGAAGGGGTCGGGGTTCTGATTGTGGCGATTTAGCTCAGTGCCTGGCGTACGTAGGCCTTCACCGCGCTGGCATCGGCGTCAAACACCGTTACCCGTTGCGGCAGGTCTTCCAAGCCCTCGAAACCGGCCGGGCGCGGTGCGTCGCGATTCAGCGCCTCGCGGATAGTGTCGGCAAACTTGGCCGGCAGCGCGGTTTCCAGGCAGACGATGGTTTCGCCGGGCAGGCGCACGTCGCGCGCGACCTTGATACCGTCGGCGGTATGAGTGTCCACCACCACGCTGTCCTCGGCGTCTACCGTGCGGATCGTAGCCAAGCGGTCAGCGTGGCTGCTCTTGCCTGACACAAAACCGAACTGTTCGCGGATCTGCGACAGCTTGTCGCCCAGGTCGAAGCCGCGACCAGCGTCTACCTCGGCCCACAGTGCTGCCACGGCGGCGCCGTCACGGCCCAGCAGGTCGAACACGAAGCGCTCGAAGTTGGACGCCTTGGAAATGTCCATCGACGGGCTGGAGGTCACCCAGGTGTTGGCGGTGCCACGCGGCTGGTAGCGGCCGGTCTTGAAGAACTCGTCCAGCACGTCGTTTTCGTTGGTGGCCACGATCAGACGCTGCACCGGCAGGCCCATCTGGCGGGCGATGTGGCCAGCGCAGACGTTGCCGAAGTTGCCGGACGGCACGCAGAAGCTGACTTGTTCGTCGTTGCTGCTGGTGGCGTTGAAGTAGCCCTTGAAGTAGTACACCACCTGCGCCACCACGCGTGCCCAGTTAATGGAGTTCACGGTGCCGATCTTGTACTGGCGCTTGAAGTCGTGGTCGTTCTGTACCGCCTTCACGATGTCCTGACAGTCATCGAACATGCCCTTGATGGCGATGTTGTGGATGTTGGCATCCTGCAGGCTGTACATCTGCGCACGCTGGAACGGGCTCATCAGGCCGTCCGGGCTCAGCATGAAGACATTGATGCCCTGCTTGCCGCGCATGGCGTACTCGGCAGCAGAACCGGTGTCGCCGGAGGTGGCACCCACAATGTTCAGCTGCTCGCCTTTTTTGGCCAGCACGTACTCGAACAGGTTGCCCAGAAACTGCATGGCCATGTCCTTGAACGCCAGCGTGGGGCCGTTCGACA
>JAIXTB010000331.1 GCA_027484385.1 Neisseriaceae bacterium
CGCCACCTCGGCCTGGGCGTCCAGCTCGATATGGCAGTCCGGATAAATGGCCTGGTTCAGCTCGACCAGCTCGCTGAGCAGCGGCAGCAGGCGCACCGGCACGTGCTCCACACGAATCTGGTCCGACTCCAGCCGGTTGAGTGTCAGCACGCTGTCTGCCAGCGTCACCATATGCGCCACCATATCGCGCACGCGCTGCACCCGCTCGTGCAGCATGTCGCAAGTAAACTGGCCGGGGCTACGCAGGATGCGCTGGGCAATGCCGTCTATTACCGCCAGCGGGGTGCGGTACTCGTGCGACACCATGGAAACAAAGCGCCGCTGCATTTCCATCAGCTCGCGCTCGTGCTGCAAGGTGGCCTCCAGCGAACGCTCGCGCTCGCGGATATGCGAGATATTCAGCACGCTCACCAGAATGCTGGGAATGCCACGGTAGTCCACCAGGCAGCCGGTGAGGCTGGCGTCAAAGCGCTGTTGCTGGCGGTCGCGCAGCACGGTCTGAAAGTCGGACACCATGCCCTGCAGCTGCAGCAGGTCCAGAAAGCGCGTACGGTCTTCCGGCTTTTCGTACAAGCCCAGCGATACCGGCGACATGTCACCACTGCTGCCCAGCCACATGCCATACAGCTCGATGGCCAGCCGGTTGGCATAGCGTATGCGCCCGCCTTCCAGCTCGGAAATCACCATGGGTAGCGGCAACGCGTCCAGGATGCTCTGCAGCTCCTCGCTACGCTCGCGCTGCAGCTGCAGCAGCTTTTCGCGGTCGCCCACATCGTGCTGGCTCACCAGCAGCGCCTGGTCGCCGGTGGCCGGGTCGGCTACCTCGACCAACTGCATCTGGTGGCGGGTGGTGCTGCCGTCTGCCAGGTTCACCTCAACAATACGGCGTACCGAGCGGCTTTCCGACACCGCCGTACGCAGCTCGCGCGCGATGGCCGGGCTGTGCAGGTTGGCCGCAAAGGCATCGTCCGCCTGGGGCAAATAGGCCTGCGCTGCCGGGTTGCGCAGCAGCACATTGCCGTGCAGGTCGTACAGGGTGACCATTTCGCGCACGTGGCGCAGCATTTCTACCGAGCGCGACACCTGGGTTTCAAAGTTCAGCTCGCTGGCTTCGACACGCATGATGTCCGGCACCGCCACATCCAGCTGTGCACAGTGGCAATGCAGCTGTACCGGGCGGCCCCGCGGATAGATGGTCCAGGTTTCGCGCACGGTTTCGTGGCGGGCAAACGCAGCCTGGTAGCCCTGCAGGCGCAGACGGCCGCCTTCGCTGCTCATGCTCAGGTCACGTTGCTGCAGCGCGTCCAGGTCGGGCGCATCCCACAGCTTGAGCGCAGCCAGGTTGGCCCACACAATGGTTTGCTGGCTGAAATGATAGAACCAGATGGCGGTACTGAGCTGGTTCAATGCCGGTAGTGCCGGCAACCAGCCGGGAGGAATGGCATTCATGGCGTCTCCAGCAGGGCAAGGAGTTCTTCTAGTGGCATGGGCCTATAGAAATAATAGCCCTGTGCGTAGCGACAGCCCAAGTGCAACAGGGCTTCGGCCTGTACGGCGGTTTCTACGCCTTCTGCCACCACGGTACAGCCCATGGCGCGGGCCAGGCCGATAAGGCCTTCCACGATCTGGGCGTCGATTTCTTGCCGGGCGATATCGGTCACAAAGCTGCGATCGATCTTGATGACCTCGGCACGCAAGCGCTTGAGGTAAGCCAGCGAGGCATAGCCCATGCCGAAGTCGTCTACCGCCAGCTTGGTGCCCATCTCGCGCAGCCGGGCAATGGCCTGCTCTACCTCGGGCGTGAGGTGCGCCATGGAGGTTTCGGTCACTTCGATCTCCAGGTTGGCCGCCAGGCCCTGGGCATCGTCTTTCAGGCAGTCGCTCAGGTAGGCTGGCACACCAGCCCCCAGGCTTTGCCCGGACAGGTTGAACGACAACACGGTATTGGGCGCACGCAGCACCATCTGCTGTACCGCCTGCAGCATGCGGCTGATCACCCAGCGGTCCAGCTCGGCGGCCAGGCCCATGCGCTCGGCAGCGGGGACAAAAAAACCTGGCGACAACGCACCAATGGCCGAGCCGGGCCAGCGCAGCAGCGCCTCGGCCCCCACGATACCGCCGCTGGCAATATCCACCCGGGGCTGAAACACCAGCTCCAGCTCGCCATGGCGTATGGCTTCGGCCAGATTGCGTTCGGCATAGCGGGCGGCTTCCAGCGCGTGGTAGTCGGCATCGCCCAGATAGATAAAGCGCCGCGCGTTACCGGCGCTCATGAAGTTAAGGTGCAGCGCGCATGCCTCTACCAGCGCACTGGCGTCCAGTCGGCGCAGCTCCGGCGATGTCCAGTCCACCTGGATGCGCAGCATGCTGAAGGTGTAATTCACCATTACCCCGCCCACCATGATTTCATGGCGCTGCATACTGGCCGGAATATCGCTGGCCTGGGTGTCGGCGCGCTCGATCAGCGCCCAGCAGCCATCGGCCCAGCCGTACACCTTGCCCGACTCGGCCAGCTGCGACAGCTGGGCATGTACCTGGCTACGCAACAGCTTCTGCTCGTCTGCAGCCAGGCGGATGGACAAACCCAGGAAACTGTCGATCTTGGTCAGCATCACGCTGACCGGCGACACCACGCGCCGGGCGGCTTCCAGTCTTTCCAGCAGCAGCGGGCGGCTCAGGAACTGCCCGCTGGCGTCGGCAAAGGTGTCGGAATGGCGGCGGCGCTTGATGCGCGAGGCCACCGCCGCCAGCAGCAGGTCAAAATCCACCGGTTTGACCAGGTAGTCCACCACCCCCAGCTCGCGCCCG
>JAIXTB010000235.1 GCA_027484385.1 Neisseriaceae bacterium
CCACCACTTCCTTGATGTGCTGGAAGAACTTGAGCTTGTTTTCCAGGTATTTGGGGGCAAACAGGCTGCCGTCGGTCAGCCGGCCTACGTCTTTGGCGCGGTCGATGATTTTCAGCTGGCCATCGTCATCGAAGTAGCCGGCGTCACCGCTGTACACCCAGCCTTCGGCGTTGCGGGTTTCATTGGTGGCGTCCGGGCGCTTCCAGTAGCTGTGAAAGGTACCTGGGCCGCGGAACAGCACCTCGCCGTTATCGGCAATTTTCACCTCTACCCCCGGCACCGGTACGCCTACCGTGTCCGGTTTTACCTTGTCGTTGGGGTGTACGCATACCATCACGTAGGCTTCGGTCTGGCCGTACAGCTGCTTGATGTTCACGCCGATGGCGCGGTAGAAGTCGAACAGCTCGGGGCCGATGGCTTCACCAGCGGTGTAGGCCAGTTTCAGGCGGGTGAACCCGAGCACGTTTTTGACCGGGCCGTACACCAGATACTCGCCCAGTTTGTAGCCCACGCGGTCCCAGAAACCTACCGGCTTGCCTTCCAGGATATCGGTGCCCACACGGCGGGCATGGTTCATGAAGTAGTGGAACAGCCAGTATTTGAAGCGGCCGGCGTCTTCCATGCGGATCATTACCTGGGTCAGCAGGTTTTCATACACGCGTGGCGGGGCAAAATAGTAGCTGGGGCCGATCTCCCGCATGTCGGTCATCACGGTATCGCTGCTTTCCGGGCACGATACGCAAAAGCCGACGACCAGTGACTGGGCGTAGGAAAACAGGTTGTCGCCCACCCAGGCCATGGGCAGGTAGGCCAGCACTTCTTCGTGCTCGGTCAGGCCTTCCAGCTTGGCCGCATTGCGCGCGGTAATGATCATGCTGTCGTAGGTGTGCAGCACGCCTTTGGGGTTGCCGGTGGTGCCGCTGGTGTACAGCATGATGGCCGGGTCGCTGCCGCGGCCCATGTCTACCATGCTCTGGAAAAACAGCGGGTGTTCGTCGTGGTGAATGCGCCCGGCACCCAGAATCTCGGCCATGTCGTAGACGCCATCATGCTGGTAGTGGCGCATGCCGCGCGGGTCGTCGTACACGATGGCTTGCAGGTCGGGCAGGCGATCGCGGATTTCCAGCAGCTTGTCTACTTGTTCCTGGTCTTCTACTACCGCCATGCTGACTTCGGCGTCGGACAGCACAAATACCATTTCTTCTGCCGCGGCATCCTGGTAGAGCGGTACCGGTACACCCCCCATGCATTGTGCCGCCATGATGGCCATGTACAAGCGCGGGCGGTTGTCGCCTATCACGGCCAGGCGGTCGCCTCGTTTAAAGCCTTTGGCGGCCAGGCCCAGTGCCAGCGCGCGCACTTCTATCGCGACTTTGTCCCAGTTCCAGGTTTGCCATATGCCCAGGTCTTTTTCACGCATGGCCGGGCGAGCGCTGCGCTCTCTGGCATGAGCCTGCAGCAGCTTGGGAAAGGTGTCGGCCACACTTTCTTGCGTCTGGGCAGGTCGTAGGAATTCAGGCTTTGCCATCTCTCTGTGTCTCCTGTGTTCTTGTGTTGGCCGCATGGGCAGCCGAGATACAACCGGCCCTCTGGTGGGGCTTTGCATGGGTGATACGGTAAACCGGAACGTATGGGGTGGCAGCGGGGGTGGGCTGCGCGAATAGTGCAAGGCTTTTGGCCTTGTCGTTGACGTAAACGTCAACTTGATGTGTGTAAATTAAAGCAAATGCTCGGTAGAGCGCAAAGGGATTATGCTGATGCAGTGAAATATTGCACTGCGTCATGTGGTACTTCCGTCACGGCCTTTTTGTCGTGACGGAAGTGCTTGATCAGTAACGATAAAAGCCTTTGCCGCTCTTGCGGCCCAGGTGGCCGGCGGCAACCAGTTGTACCAGCAAAGGGCAGGCGCGGTATTTGGAGTCGCGGAACTCGCGGTGCAAAATATCCATGATGGAAAGGCAGGTATCCAGGCCTATCAGGTCTGCCAGTGCCAGTGGTCCGATAGGGTGGTTCATGCCCAGCTTCATCACGGTATCGATGTCTTCGGCGGTGGCCAGGTTTTCATACAGCACAAAAGCGGCCTCGTTGATCATGGGCATCAGCACGCGGTTGGAGACAAAGCCTGCACCGTCCTTGACCGTGACTGGTGTTTTGCCCAGCTCCAGGCTCAAAGCGTGAATGCGCGCATGGGTGTCGTCGCTGGTTTGCAGGGCGCGGATGATTTCTACCAGCTGCATTACCGGTACCGGGTTCATGAAGTGCATGCCGATAACGCGCTCTGGGGAGGTGACCCAGGCAGCGATAGTGGTTAGCGAGATGGAGGAGGTATTGGATGCCAGAATGGTGCTGGCAGGTACCACACTGGCGAGCTCGCGGAAAATCTTTTCCTTGATCTGCGCATTTTCTGTCGCTGCTTCAACCACCAGCTCGCAGGCTGCCAGGTCGGCAAGCCGGGTGCTGCCGCGGATGCGTGACACAATCAGTACGGCTTCGTTGTCGGTGAGCGTCCCCTTTTTTACCAGGCGGCTCAGGCTGTTGCTGATGGCCGCCAGGCCGCGGTCAAGGGCGCTTTGGGATACATCGGCCATGATCACGTCAAAGCCAGCCTGGGCAAATACCTGGGCAATGCCATTGCCCATGGTGCCGGCGCCAACGACGCCTACGGTGCGAGAAGTCATTACGGGTCTCCTGTTTGCGGAACGAAACGATTGGGAATAAGTTCCAGTTTACGTTAACGTAATCTATGCTGTCATCAGGCATGCAGCGCTTGTTTCTGTTTGTAGCGGCTGCTACACCCGGCGTGCCTGTGTTGCGTTGCCGTATTACAATTGCGCGTCGCTTCATTAGCGCCCACCCACTGCAGTGACCGAACCAGGAGACGTCGTGACTGCCGCAGCAGACCGCACATTCAGCATTTCCGAGCTGGCACAGGAGTTTGATGTAACGACTCGTGCCATCCGCTTTTACGAGTCGGAAGGCCTGCTCACGCCCGAACGCCAGGGCCAGCGCCGTATCTACTCGCGCCGCGACCGCGTGCGCCTGATGTTGACCCTGCGCGGTAAGCGCATCGGTTTGTCGCTGCTGGAAATCCGTGAGCTATTCGAGCTGTATGATGCGGCCAACAATGACGAGCCACAGCTCACCAAATTTGTCGATATCCTCAGTCGCCGCGAGCAGCAGCTCACGCAGCAGATGCAGGATATCCAGCTGGTGTTGCGCGAGATCGGCCAGCTGAAGGCGCAGTGCGAGCACTGGATGGAAAAGCGCAGCGGCGGGCTACCGGAGTAGGTCGGCTTGTTTTGGCCGGGCAAGCAAGCAAAAAGCCGCAGCGGGTGCTGCGGCTTTTTCTCTTGTGCCCGCCAGTGTGTGGGCGGCAAGGCTGGCTTAGGGTGGTGGCAGCTCAAGTTTGCTGTTGCCGCCAATGTTGCATCTCTTCCTCGATGAAGTGATTCACCAGGTCTGTGAACAGGCGCTCGATAGCGTCTGCGCTGAGGCCCTCTTGCTCAGCCCACTGTCGCCGTTGTGCCAGCATGGCCTTGAAGCGCGCCGGTGCGCGCACTGCGGTGGCCGATGTTTTGAATTTTGCTGCGGCAAGCACGTATGTGTAACGCTGGCCGATAAGGCGGATGACTGCCTGATCAAGCAGGTCTATCTCCGCGCGGATGTCATCCATGCTGCTGCATTGCGCTGCTGAGCGCTTGTTCCTGATGTGCATGCGGTCTCTTTACTGGCTATTCGATGGGGTGGTCTGCTCTTCGGCCTCATGGCACGCCACACACAGCTTATTGCCATCCGGGTCGCGGAAGTAGGTACCGTAATAATGCGGGTGATAGTGCGGGCGCAGACCCGGTGCGCCTTCGCAGCGTCCGCCGTGTTGCAAGGCGGCTTGGTGGGCGGCGTCTACCTGGCTGCGCGTGGTGGCCAGCAGGGCAATGGTCTGGCCGTTGCCGGGGGTGGCTGCGGCGCCGTCGAGCGGTTTGCCGATCAGCAGTAGCGGCCGCGGACCAGGCTCGCTTTGCCAGCCTGCCCACGGTCGTGACGGGTCGCAAAAGCGCTCGCGGAGGCCCAGCGCCTGCATCAGCGGGCGGTAGAAGGCGAGGGCGCGGTCGAAGTCGTTGATGCCGATGCAGAGGTGCGAAAACATGGTGTCTCCTGTGTGGGTGGGGTGCTTGCTTGGCCAGGTTGCACTGGGCAGCCAGCGCGGTGGCGGTTTGCCTGGTGTCTGGCGGCTGGGCGAAGGTGTCGTTGTATTGCATGATGATGCCATGTGGTCTGCGGTGTCTACGCCACAGCATGGCGGCGTGAGGCTTGAATTTCACGCCAAGTTTACGTTAACGTAAGCGTTATCTAGCCGGAGGCTTGAACCATGAACAACGAAGCAATCGTGATTGTCGGTATGGCGCGTACTGCCATGGGTGGTTTTCAGGGTGTCTTTGCCGGCCAGAGCGCCAGCGACCTGGGGGCGGTGGCGATCCGCGCGGCAGTAGAGCGTGCCGGTATCACACCGGAGGCCGTTGAAGAAGTGATCATGGGCTGCGTATTGCCCGCTGGCCAGGGCCAGGCACCTGCGCGCCAGGCTGCCATCAAGGGCGGGTTGCCGCTTTCGGCAGGTGCCACCACCATCAATAAGATGTGCGGCTCGGGCATGAAGGCGCTGATGCTGGCCAATGACCTGCTGAAAGCCGGTGCGGCCAAGGTCATGGTGGCGGGCGGCATGGAAAGCATGAGCAATGCACCCTATGTGATGCCCAAGGTGCGCACCGGTCTGCGCTTGGGTCACGGCGAGATCAAGGACCATATGTTCCTGGACGGGCTGGAAGATGCCTACGACAAAGGCCAACTGATGGGCGTATTTGCCGAGGCTTGCGCTGAAAAGTACGGTTTTAGCCGCGCAGCCCAAGACGAATACGCCATCGCGTCGCTGACCCGCGCGCAGCAGGCCATTACCAGCGGTGCCTTTGCCGGCGAGATCGCCCCGGTGACCGTGGCCAGCCGCAAGGGCGAAGAGGTGGTGCTGCAGGACGAGCAGCCGCTGAAAGCCAATCTGGACAAAATTCCCACGCTGAAGCCCGCTTTCAAGCGGGACGGCACGGTCACGCCGGCCAATGCCAGCTCCATTTCCGATGGTGCGGCCGCGCTGGTGCTGATGCGCGAAAGCGATGCCGTAGCACAGGGCCTGCAGCCGCTGGCGCGCATTGTGGGCCACAGCACCCACGCGCACGAGCCGGCCTGGTTCTCTACTGCACCGGTAGGGGCCATGCAAAAGCTGTTTGCCAAAACCGGCTGGACAGCGGATGACGTAGACCTGTTCGAGATCAACGAAGCTTTTG
This sequence comes from Neisseriaceae bacterium, assembly GCA_027484385.1. GTDB lineage: Bacteria > Pseudomonadota > Gammaproteobacteria > Burkholderiales > Chromobacteriaceae > Vogesella. Next base: position 5,331 of record JAIXTB010000235.1, read on the forward strand.
CCGTGGTCACCATGGCCGCCATGCAGGACCTGGGCCTGCCGCATGCCAAGGTTAACGTTAACGGCGGTGCCTGCGCACTGGGCCACCCCATTGGTGCCTCCGGCGCCCGTATTGTGGTATCGCTGATAGCTGCCCTGCAGGCACGCGGCGGCAAGCGTGGCGTGGCCAGCCTGTGTATTGGTGGTGGCGAGGCGACCGCACTGGCGGTGGAGCTGGTGTAGCTTGTTTTCTGCCACGGAATCCACGGAAAACACCGAATGGGCTGCGGTCTTGGTGAGGTTTCTTCCGTGTCTTCCGTGTTTTCTGTGGCAAAAGAAGACGTTGCCTTTATATCCACTGCATACGGTATACGCAAACATTTAGCCGCAGAAGCCACGGCAAACACCGCATGGGTGGCGATCTCGGTGGTCTTTTGTTCGTGTTTTTTCGGGTTTTTCGTGGCAAAAAGGTTTTGCCTTTGCCTGCAAGGGCAGGGCTGA
>JAIXTB010000164.1 GCA_027484385.1 Neisseriaceae bacterium
GGTGCCAAGAAGGTGCTGATCTCTGCCCCGGCAGACGACGCCGACGCCACCATCGTGTACGGCGTGAACCACGACACCCTGCGCGCTGACATGACGATCGTGTCCAACGCCAGCTGCACCACCAACTGTCTGGCCCCGCTGGTCAAGCCGCTGAACGACGCCATTGGCGTAGCGCACGGCCTGATGACCACCGTGCACTCCTACACCAACGACCAGGTGCTGCTGGATACCGAGCACAGCGACCTGCGCCGTGCCCGCTCCGCCGCGCTGTCGATGATCCCGACCAAAACCGGCGCCGCCGCTGCCGTGGGCCTGGTGCTACCAGAGCTGAAAGGCAAGCTGGACGGCTTTGCCGTGCGCGTACCAACCGCCAACGTGTCGCTGGTAGACCTGACCTTTACCGCCCAGCGTGATACCACCGTGGCCGAAGTGAACGAGCTGGTGACCGCTGCGGCCAACGGCGCGCTGCAAGGCGTACTGGCGGTGAATACCCTGCCGCTGGTGTCCATCGACTTCATGCACAACCCGGCGTCCAGCGTGTTTGACGCCACCCTGACCCGCGTGATCGAAGGCCGCCAGGTGAAAGTGCTGTCGTGGTACGACAACGAGTGGGGCTTCTCCAACCGTATGCTGGATACCGCCCAGGCCTGGGTGGCTGCCAAGTAAAAGCCAGCAAGAACCGGCTGGCGGTCTGCTGATCGTGAACCGGTTCTGAAGGCTGCGGCGGCATGGCCCGCCGCACCGATTGCCCGGTGCCCGTGTGGAGACGGGTGCCTTGTTCTTTAGGTGTATTCTGTTGCTTCTTTGTGCATAGTTCCGGCCTGCCCCTGCAAGGGCAGGCTTTTTTTTTGCACGACAGGGCACTACGGTTGGTCGCAGCGGGCCGTGTTGATCTGGATCAGGTAGGGGGCGGCTACATCGCTCAGGGCGATGTAGCGCCGGTACTACACGCGAGGCAAATGCGTGGCGATGAACGCTGCCATCAACGCCAGGGCTTGGTCTGCCGCCTGTAGCAGGCCGGTGGCATTGGGGAAGACATGTGGCATGCCGTCCCACACGTGCAGCGCCACCGCCACGCCGGCGGCGTCGGCGCGCTCGGCATAGTGCAGGCTGTCGTCCAGCAGGATTTCGTCGCGGCCAACGTGCAGCTGCAGCGGCGGCAGGCCGTGCAGGCTGGCGTAGAGCGGCGAGGCGCCGGGGTCCTGCGCGCTCGTGTGGCCCAGGTACATGGCGGCGCAGGCATCCACCATGCTTTTACTCAGGTACAGCTCGGCATCGTGCCGTGTCTGGTGGCTGTGGCTACGATTGCCCAGGTCGGTCCACGGCGACAGGGCGATGGCGGCTACCGGCTGGGTGGTACCGGGCATGGCTTGCAGCCGTGACAGCAGCGATAGTGTCAGGCCGCCACCGGCCGAGTCCCCAATCAGCAACACGCGCAGCCGGCCACTGGCCAGCAGGCCTTGATACACCGCCACGGCATCGTCCAGCGCGGCTGGGTAGGGGTGTTCCGGTGCCAGCCGGTAGTCGGCCACAAACACCGCTTGGCCGCTCTGGCGGGCAAAGTGGCCGGCAAAATGGCAGTAGGCTTTAGCCGACCCCATCACATAGCCGCCACCGTGCAAAAACAGCAAGGCGCTGTCTGTGTCCGGCTGTGCCGGCAGGCACCAGTAGCCGCTGACACCGCCGATCGTATCGGCTTGGTAGTGCACGCCGTCCGGTGCCGCCACGGCTTGCATGATGTCATCGTAGGGCGCGCGGCCTGCGGGGCCGAATACGGCACCTTTAAATGGCGCGGTTTGCACACGCAGCGTGGTCATGGTGGCGGCATCGTGCGGCGAGAGGGCGTGCGAGAGGGTATGGGTAGCGGGGGACATATCGGGCTCCTGTGGCTGCCACCGGTTGGGTGGTTGGCCGCAGCTTAGCCAAAGCTTGCCGGGGCTGGCGTTGCTACCCAGACGGGCCGTGGTGACCAGCATAAAATGCTGCCGATGAATGCCGGGTAATGGCTATCGAACACGTGGCATTTCTGCCACGGCGCACGCTCAGTCTTCTTCTGGTAGCGGCGGCAAACGGTGGGTGATGGGGGTGTCGATCACCATGGAGGTCTTGGTGTCGCCGTACTGCATCAGGCGGGCAATCAGCGCCTGCAGCGTGCCCATGCTGTCTACCGCCACACGGATCATCAGCCCGCTGCTGCCGGTGATGGAGTCGCAGTGCACGATTTCCGGCATCTGTTTCAGTAGCTCCAGTACGGTGTAGTACTCCTGGTTCTTGACCGTCAGCTCGATAAGGCATTGTATCGGGCAACCCAGCGCTTCCGGGCGGATGATTGCGCGATAACCGGCTATCACGCCGGATCGTTCCAGCTTTTCCACGCGGTCGGCAACGGCGGGGGCGGACAGGTTCACGCGGCGGGCCAGCTCGGCAAAGCTCAGGCGGCCATTTTCGTGCAGTGCAGCGATGATCTTGCGGTCAAACTTGTCCATTTTTCGATTCGAAGGTCAAACAGTCGTAAATACATTGTATACAAAGTTATGCTGGCTTATAAGCTTCGAATGCCTATTAATAAGCCCCGATAACCCCCGTACAATTCGCCCCGTGTTGAAGCAGCCGGGTCCGCGCCCAGCAGCTTTGACTTCTGGATCCGTTATGAGGGTGCCTGAGCAATCGGCATCTTTGGAACTGTTCTGGTGATCTCTTTGTCCCTGGTCTTAAGCGTTCTTGGCCCCCATGTGTGGCCGGGAACCGACCCTTAGTGGCCTGTCCCCAACCGGACAGGCCTTTTTTTTGCGCGTTTTGCGGCTTACACCTTGTGGGTGGACAGCAGCAGGCTGGTTTCACTGGCGGTAATGCCGGGTATCAGGCGGATGCGGCCCAGCACGCGGTCAAACTGCTCCAGCGAGTCGGCGCGCAGCTCGGTGACAATATCCCAGCGCCCGTTGGTGGAGTGCAGCGCGTACACATGCGGCTCGCCGCGTAAGGCTTGCAGTACAGCCGGCGTTTTGTTGCCCTCTACCGCAATGCCCATCCAGGCGCGGATGCGCTGGGCCTCGGCCTGCGGTTTCAGCCGCACGGTATAGCCGATGATGACGCCGGCCTGTTCCAGCTTGTTGATGTGTTTTTGCACGGTGGCGCGCGAGACGCGCAGGCGGGTGGCCAGCTCGGTTACCGGGGTGCGGGCGTTGTCGCGTAGCAGGGCAATGAGCTGCAGGTCGGTGTCGTCAAGTTGCATAGTGCTAGCCTGAGTGATCAATATGGGCAGTCTAGCGATAAAACTGCACAGGGTGCCAACTACAAAGTGGCACGCCAGGCCGCCACAATTTCTCTTGCCACACCACCCGGGAGAAACCATGTCACAGCCTGCCTCGCACATCTTGATGGTGCGCCCTGCGCGTTTTCACGCCAACCCGCAAACCCGCGCCAGCAACCATTTCCAGCAGCCTGCGGCCAACGCTGGCGCCAGCGCCACACTGGCCGCGCAGCGCGAATTTGACAGCTACGCCGCCGCCTTGCAGGCCGCCGGGGTGCAGGTACAGGTGTTTCGCCAGCCTGCGGGGCTGGATACCCCGGACGCGCTATTCCCCAATAACTGGTTTTCTACCCACGCCGACGGCACGCTGGTGCTGTACCCGATGGCCGCGGCCAACCGCAGGCTGGAACGCCGCGCTGATATCGTGGCGTGGCTACAGCAGCAGTTTGCCGTGCGCGCGCTGCTGGACCTGAGCCCGCACGAGGCGCAGGGGCAGTATCTGGAAGGCACCGGCGCCATCGTGTTCGACCACACGGCACGACGTGCCTGGCTGTGCCGCTCTGGCCGCAGCCAGCCGGCGCTGCTGGCCCCGCTGGCGGCCCGGCTGGGTTACAGCATGCAGGTGTTTGACGCGGTGGATGGGGCCGGGCGGGCGATTTACCACAGCAATGTGATGATGGCCATCGGCCCGCGCTTTGCGGTGATCTGCCTGCCGGCCATCCGCGATGTGGGCGAGCGCCAGCGGGTGCAGGCGCAGCTGCGGCGCGATGGCAAACAGGTGATCAGTATCAGCCTGGCGCAAATGGCCAGCTTCTGCGGCAATCTTATCGCCCTGCAAAGCACGGCGGGCGAGGCGATTATTGCCCTGTCCAGCCGTGCCTGGGCGGCCTTCAGCCCGCAGCAGCAGGCCATGTTGGCCGCACACGGGCGCATCGTGCACGCCCCGCTGGATACCATCGAAACCCTGGGCGGCGGCGGGGCACGCTGCATGGTGGCCGAGCTGTATTTGCCCAGGCCTGTTAACGCTATGCTTGATGCCCCGGCGCACGGCTTAATAGCTGGCCACGCTGTTGCAGCTGCAGGCTGAGGTAGCGTTCGTACTGCCTGAGCACGTCGGCAATGATCTCGCGCTGGCGCAGGTAGCGGATATCGTAGCCTTCGCGGCCATCGGCAAAACCGGTTTGCGCCAGGTACTGCATGTCGGCATCGCCAC
>JAIXTB010000106.1 GCA_027484385.1 Neisseriaceae bacterium
AGCTCAGTCGGTTAGAGCGACGGAATCATAATCCGCAGGTCCGGGGTTCGAGTCCCTGATTCGCCACCACAGTTTGCGAAGCACTGCTTCGGCAGGGTTTCACGGCGAATTAGCTCAGTCGGTTAGAGCGACGGAATCATAATCCGCAGGTCCGGGGTTCGAGTCCCTGATTCGCCACCAACACAAAAAACCAGCCTTCGGGCTGGTTTTTTTGCTTTCCGGCATCTCTGTTTACCTTCACCGCACGTCCATGCAGCACGGCCATATCGTTTTACGCACCATGCACGCCGCCGATTTTGGCGCCATTCTCGCCATCCAGGCACAAAGCTACCCCGCCAACCTGATCGAAAGCCGCGACGCCCTGGCCTCGCGCCACGCGCTATCGCCCGACACCTGCTGGGTGGCCGAGCACGCCGGGCAGGTAAAAGGCTATGTGTTCGCCCACCCGTGGCAGGGCGACACCCCGCCGCCGCTGAACCAGCCGCTGGCAGCGCTGCCCAGCCGCCACGACACCTTGTTCATCCACGATATGGCACTGTGCCGCAGCACGCGTGGCCGCGGGGTTGCACCGCGCCTGCTGGCCCGGCTGCAAGACAAGGCACGCGAGCGCGGCCTGCGCTTTGCGCGCCTGGTGGCGGTGCAAGGCGCGCAGCATTACTGGGCGCGACACGGCTACCAGCCCTACCCGCTACCGGCCGCCAAGCTGGCCTGCTACGGCGACGACGCCACCGGCATGGAGGCAGAGTTGGCCGCATCAGGCGCCGGCTAGCACGGCCAACACCTCGGCGCTGGTCTGCACCGTGGCGTATTCGCCGTGCAGGTTGGCCAGCGCCATGGCGTGCACGGTCTGCGCGCTGTGCGCCACGCCGTCAAAGTCCTGCTGCGCGTAGGCGTAGCAGCCATCGGCCACCACGCGCACATCAAAGCCGAGATTGCCGCCGCTACGCGCGGTGGCTTCCACCGAGTTATTGGTACTGACCCCCACCAGCACTAGCCGGCCAATGCCGCGCTGATGCAGCCAGCGCTCAAGCTGGCTGTGGGTAAACGCGTCCGGTACATGCTTGTCCACCACGTGCTCGTGCGGCAGCGGCGCCAGTGCGGGCTGCCATTCCACCCCGTCCTGCCCCGGCCAGAACACCGAGCCCGGCGTGCGCGACAGGTGGCGCACATGCACTACCGGCTGCCCGGCGTCGCGCCAGGCCGCTAGCAGCTGCGCGATCACCGCCTCGGCGCCGGGGTTGTTGCGCGTGTGCGCCGGCATGCGCTGCATGCCTTTTTGCATGTCGATGATGATGAGCGCGATCGGCGCTGAGGGCGCGGCAAGCAGGGTCATGCGGCAGGCTCCACAAGTAAAACACCATTGTAGCCGCGCCTGCGGCCAACCCTGGGCGCAAAACAAAGCCCGGCGCTATCGGGTGACAGGGCCGGGCTGGGGAATGGCTTGCGAAGCGCAGGCTTACATTTTTACGCCCAGCTCGCGCAGGCGCTCTGCCAGGTAGGCACCGGCGGTATAGCGCGCGGACAGCACCACTTCGTCACGCGGATGCAGGAACAGCGGCAGCGACACACGGCTCTTGCTGGCGCCCTCACCGGTAGGGTTCACCACGCGGTGCTGAGTGGACGGGTAGTAGCCACCGGACGCTTCGCTCAGCATGTCGCCGATATTGATGATCAGCATGCCGAAATCACAGGGTACGTCGATCCAGTTGCCGTTCATGTCCTGTACTTGCAGGCCCGGCTCGTTGGCTGCCGGCAGAATGGTCAGCAGGTTGATGTCGCCATGGGCAGCGGCGCGCAGCGAACCGGCCGGCTCGTTACCGGTCAGCGGCGGGTAACGCAGCACGCGCAGCAGGGTTTTCTGGCTGCCCTGGATCATCTGCGACAGCGGCTCGCTGTAGTTGGCCGCAATATCGGCCGGGGTGTACTGCTCCACCCACGCCAGCAGCTCTTGCGCCAGCGTGTTGGCGGTGTCGTAGTAGCGCATGGCGTCGTCTTTCAGCTGCGCCGGGATGCGCCCCCACGGGTAAATGTGGAAGTATTCCTTGATGTCTTTCTGGGTATGGCCTTTAGCGGTTTCGGAGATTTCCGGCGAAAAATAGCCATCCTGCTTGTCTGCCGAGAACGCGAAGTCGTGCTTTTCGTCGGTACCAAAAAACGCCAGCCAGTCGCGGTAGATGCTTTCTACCAGGTCCTGCGGGATGGGGTGGTTGACCAGCACGCCAAAGCCGGTTTCGTGCAGGCTGCGGGTGAACTGTTCGGCCGCGTCGGGCGCGCGGTAATCGACTACGCGTACGTTCATGTCGGGTTTCCTCGTGTGGCGGCACGGTGGCCGTAAACGGGCACACCAATGCAAAGGCGGCGCATTCTACGCCGCCTTCAACACCTGCGAAAGTACCCCATTTGATTTACCAATGGCATACAAAGGGCATAGCACCGGGTACATTTTCACGTTTCAGCACACCGGCATCCACCAGCTTTTTCACCCGCCAGAACAAAAAACTATCGCTCAGCCAGGCTTGTTCTTCGCGCCCCATCACCTCCCCCACCAGCCTTGCCACAGGCCACTTGCCAGCCACTTTTATGGCACTGACAAGCGCATTGTCGTAATGATCAATCGGGTATTGCTGCAGGCAACCCTGGGCGTCCAGATAGCGTATTCCGTCGCCATGTTCCTGCCAGTAACGCCACTGCGCCGCCAGCTTTTCACGCTCGGCGGCCGTCAGCAAACGGGCACCGGCAAACAGCCCCGGCAGCGCCTGCGGCGGCTGGATGCCCATGCAGCTGCGCTCGCCCTGAGCTGGCACACCCACGTGGTACAGCGGAGTATCGGCGTGGGCGTGCTCGGCCAGCATGCACAGCATCAGCCATTCCCCGGCGTGGCCACCGGCCCACGCGTACAGCGGCGCACGCCGTTCCAGCACCTTGAGCTGCGCCTTGCGGCTGGCCCAGTAGGCTTGCACAAAGTCTTCGTCGCGCTGCGGCAACCAGTCTTGCGCCCACAGCACCGCGTTCCAGTAGCCCATGCGAGCCTGCGGGTCGATCAGGTCACAATCGGCCAGCGGGCCCTGGCTGAAATCGTCCTGAAAGCACAGCACCTCGCCCGGCAGCGCGCCATCAGCACACAGCTGCTGCAGCGTGGCCGCCGGCGACGGCATGGCAAAGTGGACGGGGCTGGCGCTCATACGCGCTGGTCCATGTCTAGTGCTGGCGTGCCCGGACAAAGCTGGGCCACCACGCGGGCGGGTACACCTACCACCGTGCAGTGTGCCGGCACGTCGTCCAGCACCACGCTGCCAGCGCCTACCTTGGAGCAGTCGCCGATACGGATATTGCCCAAAATGGACGTATTGGCACCGATCAGCACGCCATCGCCCACTTTCGGATGGCGGTCGCCGTGGTCTTTGCCGGTGCCGCCCAGCGTCACGCCCTGCAGGATGGACACGTTATTGCCAATGACGGCGGTTTCGCCCACCACGATGCCGGTGCCGTGGTCCAGCATGACGCCGTGGCCAATCTTGGCAGCCGGGTGGATATCGGCGCCCATTACCTCGGAGATACGGTTTTGCAAGAAATACGCCAGCGTCTTTCTGCCCTCTTGCCACAGCCAGTGGGTAATACGCTGGCTTTGCAGCGCGTGAAAGCCCTTGAAGTACAACAGCGGTGTGGAATAGCTATCGCACGCCGGGTCGCGCTCAAAGCAGGCGGTAATGTCGGCGCGTACCGCCTGGATAATGGCAGGGTTGGCCGCAAAGGCCTCGCGGAACAGCTCCATCAATGCGCGCGCGTCCATTACCGGGCTGGCCAGCTTGCTGGACAGGTGAAACGCCAGCACGTCTTCCAGCGTGCCGTGACGCAGCACGGTCATGTGAAGGAAGCTGGCCAGCAACGGCTCGTCGCGCACCGCCAGCTCGGCCTCCTGCAGGATAGCCAGCCACAGGGTGTCATGGGTGCTTGCAGTCATGCTCTTACCTTTACTTGTTCTGCTTGCCTCGTTTACGGGCATGAAAAAGGGCGCTGCCTGCCGGCGCGCCCTGGGGTGTGTACGGTGCGCGGCCAACTTGCAGCGGGTGGCACCGTGCCGGCCTTGCCAGGCCTACATCAGCACCACGTCGAATTGTTCCTGGCTGTAGGTGCTCTCTACTGCCAGCGAAATGGGCTTGCCGATAAAGTCGATCAGCATCGCCAGGCTTTGTGATTCTTCGTCCAGCAGCATGTCGATCACGCTTTGCGCTGCCAGAATGCGGAAGCCTTTGGCGTCAAAGCGGCGGGCTTCGCGTACGATTTCACGCTGGATCTCGTAACACACGGTTTGCGCGGTCTTGATCTCGCCGCGCCCCTGACACACCGGACACGGCTCGCACAGCACGTGCGCCAGGCTCTCGCGGGTGCGCTTGCGCGTCACCTCTACCAAGCCCAGGCTGGTAAAGCCGTTCAGCGTCACGCGGGTACGATCGCGCGCCAGCGCCTTGGCCAGCTCGGACAGTACGGCCTCGCGGTGTTCGGCGTTATCCATATCGATGAAATCGACAATGATGATACCGCCCAGATTGCGCAGGCGCAGCTGTCGTGCCAGGGCCAGCGTGGCTTCCAGGTTGGTCTTGAAGATGGTTTCGTCGAAATTGCGGTTGCCCACAAAGCCACCGGTGTTCACATCGATAGTGGTCATCGCCTCGGTCTGGTCGATGATCAGGTAGCCGCCAAACTTCAGGTTCACCCGGCGCGACAGCGCCTTGTCGATCTCGGTTTCGATGCCGTGCAGCTCGAACAGCGGGCGCTCGCCGCTATAGCGTTCGATCTTGGCCACCGCCGACTGCACATAAGCCTCGGCAAACTCCACCATCTTGCCGTAGTTCTCGGTGGAATCCACGATCACCTTTTCGGTGTGGTCGCTCACCATGTCGCGCAGTACGCGCACCGCCAGCGGCAGATCTTCGTACAGCAGGCTTTGCGCGGGCAAATGCTGCGATTTGTAGCGAATATCGGCCCATAGCTTGGACAGGTAGCCAATATCGGCACCCAGCTCGGCATCGGTCGCAGTTTCGGCACTGGTACGGATAATGTAGCCGCGCGGCGCACCCTCCGGCAGCTGTTTTTCCAGGCGGGCTTTCAGGCTGTGACGGTCGGATTCCTGCTCGATCTTCTGCGAAATGCCGATATGCTCTTCCTGTGGCAGGTGCACCAGAAAACGCCCGGCCAGGCTGATCTGCGTGGACAAACGTGCACCCTTGGTGCCGATCGGGTCTTTGATCACCTGCACCAGCACGGTCTGGCCTTCGAACAGCATTTTTTCGATACGCTGCGGCTCGGACGGGTGCTGGCGCTGCTCCAGCACGTCGGCGATATGCAGGAAGGCGGCGCGCTCCAGGCCAATCTCGATAAAGGCACTCTGCATGCCGGGCAGCACACGCTTGACCTGGCCCAGGTAGATATTGCCCACAATGCCGCGGCTGGCCGCGCGCTCGATATGCAGTTCTTGCACCACCGCGTCTTCCAGCACCGCCACACGGGTTTCCTGTGGTGTGATGTTGACCAGAATCTGCTCTTTCGGGCGCGGCAGGTCACGGGGTAGCGGGATGGGTTGATGCAGCATGGCAGGGCTCCGGGGGTAGCTCATCAGGGAAACTGGAAACCGAAGTTGCCAAGAATCTGTGCGGTTTCATGAATCGGCAAGCCCATCACGCCACTGTAGCTGCCATCGATACGGGTGATGAAGACAGCGGCGCGGCCCTGGATACCATAGGCACCGGCCTTGTCGAACGGCTCGCCGCTGTCGATATAGCGCTGGATCTCGTCTTCGCTCAGCGGCTTGAAGCTCACGTGTGTCACGCTGGTACGCACTTCGATATGCTCGCCCTGGCGTACGGCCACGCTGGTCACCGCCTGGTGGCTACGGCCGGAAAACGCCTGCAGCATGCGGCGGGCGTCGGCGGCGTCGGCCGGTTTGCCGAAAATTTCACCGTCTTGCACCACCGTGGTATCGGCGGCCAGCAGCGGGCGCTCGGGCAGGCCGCACTGCTGTACCACTTGCCAGCCGGCTGCCGCTTTTTCACGCGCCAGGCGCTCGGTATAGGTAATGGCGTCTTCGCCAGGCAGGACAGCTTCGTCGATATCGGCGTGGATGCGCTCCAGGCTCACGCCCATGCCAGTGAGGATTTCACGGCGGCGCGGGCTGCCGGAAGCCAGATAAATGCGGGAATCTTGTGCGCTCATGATGGGACGGGTTGGTCATCTAGCGGGCTAGATTACCAGAGCCAGCGGCTGCGGCATATGCCGCAGGCTTGCGCCAGCGCAAGCCTCTGCCATGCCAGGCCTGCGGCCAACCCTGCCGGATGCACTTACTGCGCCGTCCAGCCACCGTCTACCGGCAGCGCCACACCGGTCAGGTTATGCGCCCAGCTACCGCACAGCATGGCCACCGCCTCGGCAATATCCGCCGGTTGGCTCATGCGCCCGGACGGCTGTTTTTCCAGCACCAGGTCGCGCGCGCCTTCGTCGCGGCTGGCACCCAGCTGCGCCGCACGCGCCAGGATTTGCGGCTCGATGAGTGCCGTTTCTACCCAGCCGGGGCACACGGCATTCACTGTCACGCCCAGGCCGGCGGTTTCCAGCGCCGCCGCCTTGGTCATGCCCACAATACCGAACTTGCTGGCCACGTAGGGCAGCTTGCCACTGGACGCCACCAGGCCGTGCACCGAGGCAATATTGATGACGCGGCCCCAGCCTGCGGCCAACATGCCGGGTAAGCACAGCTGCATCAAATGAAATGCAGCCGACAGATTCACCGCAATAATCTCGTCCCACTTCTGCGGCGGCATCTCCAGCATGGGCGCGGCGTGCTGCATGCCGGCGTTGTTCACCAGTACGTCTACCTGGCCATAGTGGGCCAGTACAGTTTCAGCCAGTTGTCGTGTGGCGTCGCCACTGCGCAAATCCGCGCTGAAGAATGCGGTGTCACTGGCACCGGCAGCATGCACCGCTGCCAAGGCAGCGGCCTGGCCTGCCTCATCCGCCAGGCCATGCAAGGCGATGCGCCAGCCGTTGGCCGCCAGGCGGCAGGCAATCGCCAGGCCTATGCCCCGGTCGGCACCGGTAATCAGTGCGGTTTTCTGCTGTTGCATGCTGCCCTCCCTTATTAGCCCAATTGCATGAATACAACTATTTCAATTAAATGCAGTAATTATTTGCCACCATATCGATAGCATCATATTTAGCACAGGTAATTGATGAAATAATGCCGGCATCAAATTACACGCCACATCAACGCTGACACACACTCTGCCCGAGGTTTATCAAGCATGCACTGGTTACACCGTGTGAGTATCCGTACCAAGCTCGTCTGTCTGTTTGCCCTGCTGAATATCCTGACCGTGCTGTCTTTTTCGGTACATAGCTATCTGCGTAGCAGCGAACAAGCCATCGCCGTGATCGACACCCGCCTGAATGCGACCGCGCGCGCCATTCCCACCCTGCTGGGCGAACCGTTCATGGCCAGCATGTTTACCCCCGGCAGCGTCAGCCAGCAGCAAATGCTGAACAACGCCAGCCGCATGGACAACTACGCCCGACAGTTTGGTGTGAAATATCTCTATATGTTGTGGCAGAAAGACGGCAAGGTGGTCTACCTGGCCGACGGTGCCGGCGAGGCAGAACGCAACAGCAATACCTACGGCCACCACCTGGAAGCCTACGAAGCCAGCCCGGGTCTGTTGCAGGCTTTTGCCAGCAAGACCGTGCAGTACGATGAATACACTGACAAATACGGCACCTTCCGCTCCATCTTTTTGCCAGTCAGCATCAATAACCAGCTGGTCATCCTGGCCGCCGATGTGCCACTGGCGCAAGCTCAGGCCAGCCGCCAGGCGGTATTGCAAGAAGTGCTGCTGATCGGCGTGCTATCGCTGCTGCTGGGGCTGGGCATCGCATGGCTGCTGGCCAGCATGTTGGCCGCCTCCATCAGCAAGATCGCCCACCACATTGCCCGGCAGGCCAGCGAACGCAACCTGGGCAGCAAGCTGAATGTACGCGGCAACGACGAGGTGGCGCAGATGGCACACAGCTTCAACCAGCTGTGCCTGTCAGTCAGCCAGACCTTGCACGAGGTCGCCGACAACGCGAGCCAGGCTTTTCATAGCGCAGAAAACGTCCGCCAAAGCACGCAGAACATGCGCGAAGCCGCCAGCCGCAGCCAGCAGTCGCTGCACACGCTGCACGGCTGCAGCGGCGACATCAGCAACCTGAGCGACCAGAGCAGCCAGATGCTAAGCCAGGCCCAGCAACAACTGGCTAGCGTAGACCAGGAGCTGGCGCTATCGCGCGGGGCGGTTGGCGAGCTAAGCCACGGCATGCACCAGCATGTGGCCGACAACCGCCAGCTGGCGCAGCGCTTTGATGCGCTATCGGCCGACGTGCAAAACATCACCGGCATCCTGCAGCGCATTGCCGGCATCTCGGAACAAACCAACCTGCTGGCGCTAAACGCGGCCATCGAAGCCGCCCGCGCTGGCGAAGCCGGCCGCGGCTTTGCCGTGGTAGCCGACGAGGTGCGCAAGCTGGCCGGCCAAACGCAGGCTACGCTCGCCGAAACCGACAATTTTGTCGGCAAACTGCTGCAAACCATCCGCGATACCGCCAGCGTCATTACCGCCCAGGCCGACGAGGCAGACAAGCTATCCGGCTGCTCCAGTACCGTGCAAAGTACGCTGGAACAGACCCGCAGCATGCTGGCTTCCTTGCAGCAAGCGTTCGATCTGAACGTGAGCCATAGCCAGGAAATACGCCAGCTCATCCACACCATGGGGCAGCACATGGCAACGCTGGGTGGCGAAATCAGCCGTAACCGGGAAGAGGCAGACAGCCTGTCTACCGAAGCGACCAGCATGGAAGAATGCTCGCGCCTGCTGAACAGCTCGCTGCAAGGCTTCCGCTTCTAACGCAAGGCCAAGCTACTGCCAGTGGCATACAAAAAACCGTGCCGGCAGGGCAAGCCCGACCGGCACGGTTTGACACAGTACACCCCGCCTGGGCCTACACCCGGATCTTGCCGGTATCCGCCTGTATGCGGCCAACCGTCTCCAGCATGTCGTGCGTCAGGCTGGCGACTTGCAATACGCGTTCATCGTTGTGGGTAGCGATCGTTGCCACGTCGCTGATCTGCTGGCCGATTTGTTCCACCGCGCTGACCTGCGCGCTGAGCTTGCCGGCGATGCTGGCTACCACCTCTGCCGCACCCTGTACCGACTGGGCGATACTATCGATAGACGCCTCCACGTCCTGGGTAAGTTTCACGCCATTCTGTACCCGCTCCACCATGCTGCTCATGCTGCTGACCGCAACCTGTTTGCTGTCCTGCATGCCTTCTATTTCCAGCTGGATTTCACGCGTAGACAGCGCCGTACGCTCTGCCAGCTTGCGTACCTCGTCGGCTACCACGGCAAAGCCACGGCCATTTTCACCCGCACGAGCCGCCTCGATGGCCGCATTCAGGGCCAGCAGGTTGGTCTGCTCGGCGATATCGCGAATCACATTCACAATGCCGGACACCTTGTCGCTGGCGCTGCCCAGGGTTTCGATACGGCCAGCGGTATCCTGGATGGTGGCCGACATGCGCTGCATTTCTTGCATGGTGCTGCGGATAATGGCCCGCCCCTGGCCAGCCACCAGGTCGGCATCGCGCGTCAGCTGGCTGGCCAGGATGGCGCTGTCCTTGCTGCCGCCCAGGGTCTGGGCCAGCTGGGCCGTCTGCTCGGCCATCTGCTGCGAGCTGCTGCGCTGCAAGGCGGCGTCCTGTTTTACCGTGTGTGACAGCTGGTCCAGCTGCTGACAACGTTGCTGGATGCTGTCGGCCTCGCGCACTACATTGCCTACCAGCACCGCCAGCGACTGCTGCATATTGGAGACCGTGGCCAGCATTTCGCTGTCCATCTTTACCGGTATGGCACTTGGCCGCAAATCCCCTTTCGCCATGGTTTCGGCC
>JAIXTB010000168.1 GCA_027484385.1 Neisseriaceae bacterium
AGGCCCACCAGGAAGGCCACGTTCTGTTTCTCGAACAGGATGCCCAGCACAATCGCCAGTACACCGATGGCGACTGCCGCAATGCGCGACACTTTCAGCTCGGATTTCTCGTCAGCCTTGCCCTTTTTGATCACGGTAGCGTACAGGTCGTGCGAGATGGCCGACGCGCCCGCCAGTGCCAGGCCGGCGACTACCGCCAGGATGGTCGCAAAGGCCACGGCAGACAAAAAGCCCAGGAACAGGTTGCCGCCCACGGCTTTGGCCAGATGCATGGCCACCATATTGCCGCCGCCTACCAGCTTGCCACCCAGCTCGCCGTTCACGAAGTATTGCGGGTCTTTGCCAATGATCACCACCGCAGCAAAGCCCAGCGTGCACACCACCAGGAAGAAGAAACCGATAAAGCCGGTAGCGTAGAACACCGATTTACGCGCTTCCTTGGCATTCGGCACGGTAAAGAAGCGCATCAGGATGTGTGGCAGGCCGGCAATGCCGAATACCAGGCCCAGCGACATCGACGCCACGTTCACCGGGTCGGCCAGCATGCTGCCCGGGCCCATCATGCCCAGGCCGTCCTTGTGCACGGTAACGGCTTCGCGTGCCAGGGTTTCGTAGCTGAAACCAAACTGCGCCATGGCCATGAAGGCCAGTGTGGTACCGCCAGCCAGCAGCAGTACGGCCTTGATGATCTGTACCCAGGTGGTGGCGATCATGCCGCCAAAAATCACATAGGCCATCATCACCACGCCGACCACGACCACGGCTACCGGGTAGTCCAGGCCGAACAGCAGCTGGATCAGCTGGCCTGCGCCCACCATCTGCACGATCAGGTAGAAGCTCACCACGGTGAGCGAGCCAAAAGCGGCAAAGGTGCGGATTTTGGTCTGGTCCAGGCGGTAGCTGGCGATGTCGGCAAAGGTGAAGCGCCCCAGGTTACGCAGACGCTCGGCCATCAGGAAGGTAATGATGGGCCAGCCCACAAAGAAACCCACGGTGTAGATAAAGCCATCGTAGCCTTTGGCAAACACCATGCTGGACAGGCCCAGCAGGGTAGCGGCCGACATGTAGTCGCCGGCAATGGCCAGGCCATTCTGGAAGCCGGTGATGCCGCCGCCTGCGGTATAGAAGTCACTGGCGGAGCGGGTGCGGCGCGACGCCCAGTAAGTAATGCCCAGGGTCAGCACCACAAACACCATGAACATGCCGATAGCGGCCACATTCAGTGGCTGTTTTTCCACGGCGCCAGCTACGGCAGGGCCGGCCAGGGCCAGTGGGCTGGCCGATAGCGACAGCAGGGTAGCGAGGGTGCGCATCATGGCTGGCTCTCCTGCAGGATGGTGGCGGTCAGGCGGTCGAACTCGGTATTGGCGCGGTATACGTAATAACCGGTCAGTGCCCAGGTAAACACGATGATGGCAGCGCCTACCGGCACGCCCAGTGTTAACACGCCACCACCATGCAGTGCTTGGCGCAGGGTGTCAGGTACCAGGGCAACCACCAGCATGTACAGGTAATAAATACCCAGGGTGAGCGCGGCCAGGGTCCAGGCCAGGGTAGAGCGCTTCTTCACCAGGGTGGCGAATTGCGGGTGTTGCCGGATGGCGTGTGTTGCATTGCCAGTCATGATCTCTCCTGTTTCTCGGTTGTGTTACTGCGGGGGGCCGCTCTGTGGCGGCTGGTGTCGAGCATTTACTCGCTTATGCTTGATGATTCCCTGTCAACCTTGCGCAACTGTGTGTGAAATGTAACGAAACATGAACGGGGCAGGATTGGCCGGCACACGCCGCCTGGCAGGGGGTTTTGTGCCGCGTGGCAGCTGCTACGGGCGCGCTGGCGTGGCAGCCTTGCAACAAATGCGCATGGGCGACAAGGCAAAAAAAATCCCCGCCGAAGCGGGGTAGAAGGGGGAAATGTTCGCAGCGTAGCTACGAGGCCTGCCATGCCGGCACGATGCAGCCAACCAGAACACCCCTGTTGCAGGGTTGGCCGCAGGCGCTGCCGGTGCGGCGGGTTACTGGATGGCGGCAGCAGCGTTGGTTTGCTGGCGCAGCAGAAACTTCTGGATCTTGCCGGTAGAGGTCTTGGGGATAGGCCCGAAGATAATGCGCTTGGGCACCTTGAAGCGTGCCAGGTGGGCGCGGCAGTGTTCAATCACCGCAGCCTCGTCGCCCTCTACGCCTTCGCGCATTTCCAGGAAGGCGCACGGTACTTCGCCCCATTTCGGGTCCGGCAGGGCCACGACTGCCGCCGAGATCACGCCAGGGAAGCGGCACAGCACGTCTTCTACCTCGATGGACGAAATGTTTTCGCCACCGGAAATAATGATGTCCTTGGAGCGGTCCTTGATCTTCACGTAGCCGTCCGGCTGGATCACGGCCAGGTCGCCGGTGTGGAACCAGCCGCCGGCAAGCGATTCTTCGGTGGCCCGGGCGTTTTTCAGGTAGCCCTTCATCACCAGGTTGCCGCGGAACATGATCTCGCCCATGGTTTCGCCATCGTGCGGTACTTCAGTCATGGTGCTGGGGTCCATCACTGTCATGCCTTGCTGCATGGTGTAGCGCACGCCTTGGCGGCCGTTGCGCTCGGTGCGCCCGCCAATGTCCATGTGTGCCCATTCGTCCTGCTTGGCGCATACCGAGGCCGGGCCGTAGGTTTCAGTCAGCCCGTACACGTGGGTAATGTTGAAGCCCAGGGTTTCCATGCCTTCGATGACGGCTGACGGTGGCGCGGCGCCGGCCACCAGGCAGTGCACCTGATGCTCGATACCCTGTTTGCAGTCGTCCGGGGCGTTGATCAGCATATTGTGCACGATCGGCGCGCCGCAGTAGTGGCTTACGCGGTGGGTCTTGATCAGCTCGAAAATCAGCCGCGGGTCCACGCGGCGCAGGCAGACATTGGTGCCAACGTTGGCCGCCATGGTCCACGGGAAGCACCAGCCGTTGCAATGGAACATCGGCAGCGTCCACAGATAGGTGGCATGGCGCGGCATGCCCCAGTCCAGGATGTTGCAGCTGGCGTTCAGGTAGGCACCGCGGTGGTGGTACACCACACCCTTGGGGTTGCCGGTGGTGCCGGAGGTGTAGTTCAGCGAGATGGCGTCCCATTCGTTATCTGGCAGCTGCCATGCGTAGTCGGGGTCGCCACCGGCAATAAAAGCTTCGTATTCGATACTGCCCAGGCGCTGGCCGGGGCCGGCGTATTCCGGGTCGTCCACATCAATCACCAGTGGCGGCTTGTCCAGCAGCGCCAGGGCCGGGGCGATGGTGAACGAGAACTCGCGGTCGGTAATCAGTACCCGTGCCTCGCCGTGCTGCAGCATGAAGGCAATGGCTTCCGGGTCCAGCCGCGTGTTCAGCGTATTCAGCACGGCACCGCACATCGGCACGCCAAAGTGACAGTCCAGCATGGCCGGAATATTGGGCAGCATCACCGCCACGGTGTCGCCCTTGGTAATGCCATGGCTAGCCAGTGCGCTGGCCAGGCGGCGGCTGCGCTCGTAAGCCTGCTGCCAGCTAAAACGCTGGCTGCCATGCACGATGGCCGTACGGTGCGGGTAAACTGCCGCCGCGCGTTCGATATAGCTCAGCGGCGACAGCGGCACATGGTTGGCCGCAGTTTGGGGCAGGTCTTGCTGGTAGCTGTGCAGGGACATCCGGTCACACTCCTCTGTCTGTGTTGCTGTCATTATCTGCACGATGATTGCCCCCAACCCTTGCGCAAGTTTGTGGCAATTGTAACGAATGATTTCAGCCGCGCTTTTGTGGTGCAAGCTGGCCTAAAATCGGGCTTTATATCGATAAGCCATTGCCATTAGCCGGGGAAAACGTCGTCATGTTGCAACACTCTGCCGCGGGGCTGGATAGCTCGCAGCGCAACGCCATGTTGCTGTACGGGCTGGACTTGCTGG
Source organism: Neisseriaceae bacterium (assembly GCA_027484385.1). Classification (GTDB taxonomy): domain Bacteria; phylum Pseudomonadota; class Gammaproteobacteria; order Burkholderiales; family Chromobacteriaceae; genus Vogesella. The sequence continues at coordinate 3,908 of JAIXTB010000168.1, forward strand.
ACCAGGGCGTCACCGTGTTTGACGCCCAGCTGCGTCTGCTGGCGTGCAACCAGCGCTTTCTGGATTTGCTGGATTTTCCCCCGGAGCTGGGGCAGGTGGGCACACCGTTTGCCGACTACATGCGCTACAACGCCTACCGCGGCGAATACGGCCCCGGCGACCCCGAGCAGCAAGTGGCAGAGCGCGTGGCGCTGGCTCTGCGTTTCGAGCCGCACGACACCGAGCGCATCCGCCCGGACGGCTCGGTGCTGCGCGTGCGTGGCGAGCCGCTGCCATCAGGCGGCTTTATTGCGCTGTACACCGATAAAACCCAGCAGCAGGCGTATGAGCGGCTGCAACAGCAGCAAAAAGCCGATCTGGAATCGCACGTGCGCGCCCGCACCGCCGAGCTGGAAGCCGCCAACCAGCGCCTGCGTGAGGCGCATGCGGCCAACGTGCAGATTACCGCCGCCTTGCAGCGCAGCGAGGAGCGGCTACGGCTGATCACCGATACCATTCCGGCGCTGATTGCCTACTTCGATAAAGACCATATCTACCGTTATGCCAACAAAGGCTATAGCGACTGGTTTGGCCGCCGTAACGAGCACATCGTGGGGCAGCATATCGAGGCAGCACTGGGCAGCAAGTTTTATGCGGCGGTGGTGAGCTATGTCAACGAGGCGCTGACCGGCAAGCAGGTCACCTACGAATACTCGATGGAGAAAGACGACGGCACGCATATTTTTGCGCGTAGCACCCTGGTGCCGGAAATCGCCCCCGATGGCGAGGTGCTGGGCTGCTTTGTGTTGTCGTTCGACATTACCGAGCAAAAGCAAACCCAGTCGGCGCTGGTGCAGGCGCAAAAAATGGAAGCCGTCGGCCAGCTGTCCGGCGGCCTGGCACACGACTTTAACAATATGCTGACCGTGGTGATCGGCAACCTGGCCGAGCTGCGCCGCCACGAGGCAGACAACACCGCACTACTGAGCTACCTGGACCCGGCGCTGCAAGCGGCCGAGCGCGGCGTGGCGCTGGTGCGCCGCCTGCTGACCTTTGCCCGCCAGCAGCCGCTGCTGCCCAGTGCGGTGGATATTGGCGCGCTGTTGCAGGACATGCTGCAGCTGATACGCCGTTCGCTGCCCGAAAGCATTGCGCTGCAAAGCCAGCTGCCTCCGGCACCGCTGTTTGCCATGGCCGACCCGCACCAGCTGGAAAGCGCCATCCTGAACCTGGTACTCAACGCCCGCGACGCCATGGCCGAGGGGGGGAGCCTGCAGCTGGCGGCCAGCCTGGCCCAGCTCAGCGAGCGCGAGGCAGCCGAATGGCAGCTGCAGGCCGGTGACTACGTGTGTATCGAGGTGGCCGACACCGGCTGCGGCATGTCCCCCGAGCTGCTGCTGCGCGTGTTCGAACCTTTCTTTACTACCAAGCGCTTTGGCAGCGGCAGTGGCCTGGGGCTGGCCATGGTGTACAGCTTTGCCCGCCAGTCTGGCGGGGCCATCCACGTGAGCAGTACGCCGGGCAAAGGCACGCGCTTTACCCTGCGCCTGCCGCACACCCAGCCCGCCGCGCAGCCGGCCGGGCGGCTGAACTTTAGCGGCAAGGCGGGCGGGCGCGAGCGGCCGCTGACCCTGCTGGTAGAAGACAACGCCGAAGTGCGCCGCGTGGTGCGCCTGCAGCTCACCAGCCTGGGCTACCCGGTGCTGGAGGCAGAAAGCGGCGACGAAGCCGCCCTGATGCTGGAAAACATCCCCGATATCGGCCTGCTGCTCAGCGATATCGTCATGCCCGGCACGCTGGATGGCCGCGCGCTGGCACAGCTGGCGCGCAGCCTGCTGCCACGCATCCGCGTGGTGTTGATGAGCGGCTACGACGACAGCAGCCAGCGCACCGGTAGCGGCTTTGCCAAGCTGGAAAAACCCTTCACCCCGGCCGAGTTGGCCGCTTTGCTAGACGAGGTAATGTTGTGCCCACCGCAAGCCTGAGCCCTGCCGAGCCAGCCATCAGCGACAAGCTGGTGTATCTGGTAGAAGACGATCTGTCCATTTCGCGGTTGATCGTCACCATCCTGCGCGATTACCAGTTCCGCTGCGAGTCGTTCCGTACCGGCGCAACGCTGCTGCAGCGTGTGCGCCAGCAGCCGCCGGACCTGGTGATTGTCGACCTGGGCCTGCCCGATATGGACGGCATGGCCATCGTGCGCCAGGTGCGCGAGCAGCAGCGCTGTGGCGTGATCATCCTGAGCGGGCGCGGCCACGTGGGCGACCGCGTGATGGGGCTGGAAACCGGCGCTGACGACTACATCATGAAGCCGTTCGAGCCGCGCGAGCTGGTGGCGCGTGTGCGCAGCATCCTGCGCCGCTGCGACAAGCCGGCCGAGGGCAGTGCGGCCAACCCCACGCGCTGTGCCTGTTTTGCCGGCTGGCGCTACGAGATGGATAGCTACAAACTGTTGGCCGCTGATGGCACCGAACGCACGCTTAGCGCGGGCGAAGGCCAGATGCTGCAGCGCTTTCTGGAGCGGCCCAACCGTGTGCTACCGCGCGAGCAGCTGTTGGGCCAGGACGATATCTCGCCCTACGATCGCAGCATCGATGTACGCATTTCACGCCTGCGCCGCAAGCTGGAAGACGACAGCTACAACCCGCGCCTGATCAAAACGGTATACGGCGCGGGCTATCTGTTTGTCAGCAAGGTGGACTGGGTCTGAGGCCCAGGTGCCTGGCTAGCGTACCGGCAGGGTATGGCCCTGGGCGGCACTGGTGCTGGCCAGCTCGATAAGCTGCATCACCGCGATGGCCTGGCTGGCCGGTACAGGGTTGGCCGCACCGTCCAGTATGGCCGCCGCCACTCCGGCGTAGTAGTGGCGGTAGTCGCCGGGCAGCATGGCCACGGCGTGGCCGTGTTCCTGGCCGTCTTGCTGTACATAGTGCAGGCCCGGCAGCGGGTCGTGGCCCCAGCCGGCGCAGCCGGGTTTTTCCCCTCGCTTGAGCTGGCTTTCCTGGGTGTCCAGGCCGTATTTCACGTAGCTGCCCTGCGTGCCGTGTACGGCAAAACGTGGTGAGCCGCCACTGACCAGGCAGCTGGCCGACAGCAGCACGCGCAGGTGCGGGTAGTGCAGGCTGACATGGAAATAGTCGGTAGCCACCGCGCCGCTACGCTGTGCCGCCAGGTCGGCGTGCAGCGCGTGCGGCATGCCGAACAGCTGCAGCGCCTGGTCCAGCAGGTGCGGGCCCAGGTCATACCACAGGCCGCCACCGGCCACGGCGGACTCGCGCCAACGCACTTGTATCTGCGGGCGGTAGCGCTCGAAGCGCGATTCAAACAGGCGGATCTCCCCCAGGCTGCCGCTATCCAGCAGCTGGCGCAGCGTCAGGAAATCGGCATCCCAGCGGCGGTTGTGGAACACCGACAGCAGGCGCTGATGGTGGCCGGCCAGCACCTGCAGCTGGCGCGCTTCGTCCAGGGTGGTGGTGAAGGGTTTGTCTACCACCACGTGCTTGCCGGCGCGCAGGGCGGCGTCGGCCTGTGGGTAGTGGCAGTCGTTGGGGCTGGCGATCACCACCAGGTCGATGTCGGGGTTGGCCAGGGCTTGCGCCGTGTCGCTGACCACGTGCACGTCGGGCTGTTCGGCCAGTAGCTGTTCGCCCTTGCTGCTGACGATGGTATGCAGGCGCAGGCGCGGCTCGGCATGAATCAGCGGGGCATGGAAGGTGCGGCCAGCGTAGCCATAGCCAATCAGGGCAACATTCAGAGGGGGTGTCATGCGCGCTCCACAGTAGGGCAGGCCGTGTGGCCGGCAGCCAAGCTTGCATGAAAAAGCCCGTGTACGCTAGCTAGTACACGGGCTGTAGATGGGTGCGCAACTTAGCTTTTTTGCATGCCCAGCATCAGTTGGTCGAACAGGCGGCCAATGGCGTTTTGCTGCTCCGGGCTCAGGCCCAGCGTGGCGCTGGCTGCCGGTAGCTGGCGGCGCAGCTCTACCAGGCTGGTTTGCTGGGCCTGGATGCGCGCTTGCAGGGCAGACACCTCGCGATGCAGCTCGTCAAGGCCCTGCGCGCGCGAGGCGGCCACTTCGGCCAGAATGGCCAGGTGGTCGCGCAGGCGGCCGCAGCGGTCTTCGTCGTCCAGCGGCATGTCGCGCACCACCAGGCAGCAGTGCGGGTAGTTGAACGAGGTGTTGCTGCCGGACGAGTAGATGTGCGTCAGCGTGCGCGCATTGGCAATAATGCTGGCCTCCAGCGGCGTGGCCTGGCCATCGGTAGCGTGCAGGTGTTCGCCCTGGCTGCCGTATACCTGCATGCAGCCATGCAGGCCGTAGGCTTCCAGCGTGTTGCCGATGGCTTGGGTAATTTCCTGGTAGCTGTCCAGTTTGTTGATATTGCGGATAAAGTCCACCAGCACGCCCATTTCCGACATGGCGGTCATGGCGGTCATGGCGGCAGAAAAGGCGCTGCGGCCGTTTTCTTGCAGCTGGCGCTGCTCGTCACGCTGGCGCAGTACCAAAGCCAGCTTTAGC
>JAIXTB010000274.1 GCA_027484385.1 Neisseriaceae bacterium
GCTGTACGTGAACGACTTCAGCAAGTTCGGCCGCATCTTTACCGTGCAGCTGCAATCCGAAGCCGATTTCCGCGATAGCGTGGAAGACCTGCGCAATGTGTTTGTACGCGGCCAGAACGGCCAGATGATCCCGCTGACCAGCCTGGTGAAAATCGAGCAGCGTACCGGCCCCGAGGTGGTAGACCGTTACAACGCTTTCCCTGCGGCCAAGTTCGTGGGTGGCCCGGCGCCGGGTTACAGCTCGGGCGAGTCGCTGGCGGCCATGGAGCAGCTGGCCCGCGAGGTGCTGCCGGATGGTTACACCCTGGCGTGGACCGGCTCGGCCTTCCAGGAAAAATCCACCGGTGGTTCGTCGTCCATGGTGTTTGTGGTGGCGCTGCTGATGGTGTTCCTGATCCTGTCGGCGCAGTACGAACGCTGGACCCTGCCGTTTGCCGTGCTCACCGCGGTGCCATTTGCCGTGTTTGGTGCGCTGCTGGCCACCTGGATGCGTGGCCTGGCGAACGATGTGTACTTCCAGGTAGCGCTGGTGACGCTGATTGGCCTGGCGGCCAAGAACGCCATCCTGATTGTGGAGTTTGCCGTGATCAAGATGGACGAGGGCATGAGCCTGGCCGACGCCGCCATTGATGCGGCCAAGCTGCGCTTCCGCCCCATCGTCATGACCTCGCTGGCCTTTATTCTGGGTTGCGTACCGCTGGCTATTTCCAGTGGCGCCGGCTCGGCCAGCCGCCACGCTATTGGTACCGGCGTGATTGGCGGCATGTTGGCCGCTACCTTTATCGCGGCGCTGTTCATCCCGCTGTTCTTCAAGCTGATCATGCAGCTGTCGCAGGGCAAGGCCGCCAAACAAGGAGAAAAACATGAAGTTTAAGCAAGCCTTGATGCCGCTGCTGGTTGCCGCCGCGCTGTCGGCTTGCGCCGCAGTCGGCCCGGATTACCAGCGCCCCAGCCTGCCACTACCGCAGGGTAGCCAGCAGGCGCAGGTAGACGCGCACTGGTGGCGCCAGTTTGGCGACGCCACGCTGAACCGCCTGATTGCCGATGCCCAGCAGTACAACCGCGACCTGCAGCAAACCGCCGCCCGTGTGGAAGAAGCTGCCGCAGCGGCCGGTGCCGCCCGTGCCAGCCAGCTGCCGCAGGTCACGGCCAGCCTGGGCGGTGCCCGTGCGCAGACCTCGCGCTACAGCAGTGGCGCCGGTGCGATCGGCGAAAACTACAGCGGCGGCCTGTCGGCCAGCTGGGAATTCGACCTGTGGGGCAAGGAAGCGCGCAAGCGCGAGGCGGCCAACGCCGACCTGGCGCAAACCGAACGCCTGCTGGACGGTGCGCGCCAGTCGCTGAGCGCCCAGGTAGCCAGCACCTACTTCCAGCTGCTGAGCTATGACGCCCAGCTGTCTGCCGTGCAAGCCACGCTGAAGGGGCGCGAAGAAAGCCTGGTGCTGCGCAAGAAGCGCTTTAACGGCGGCATGACCTCCGAGCTGGAGCTCAAGCAAGCCGAAGCCGAGGCCGCCTCCGCCCGCGCTGCCGTACCGCGCCTGCAGCAGGCCGTACGCCAGACCGAGCACGCCCTGGCGGTGCTGACCGGCGTGAACCCGCGCGAGCTGATTACGCCGCTGGCGCGCGGCAAGGCGCTGGACGCGCTGGCCGTGCCGCTGGACATCCCGGCCGACCTGCCATCGGACTTGCTGCTGCGCCGCCCGGATATTGCGGCGGCAGAAGCGCAGCTGGTGGCGGCCAACGCCCGCATTGGCGTAGCGCGCTCGGCTTACTTCCCCAGCATCGGCCTGTCGGCCGGCCTGGGCAGTGCCAGCCTTGAGCTGTCCAAGCTGTTTACCGGCCCGGCACAAACCTGGAACTTTGCGGCCAACCTGGCTGCGCCCATTTTCAATAATGGCCAGATTGCCGCCGGGGTAGACGCTGCCAACGCCCGACAGAAGCAGGCGCTGGCCGTCTACGAAAAAGCAGTCCAGGCAGCGTTTGCCGACACACTGGACGCCTTGTCTGCAGTGGGGACCTCACGCGATACCGAAGCGGCACAGGCCCAGCAGCTGGCAGCCATGCGCGACGCCCTGCGCCTGGCGCGCCTGCGCTACGACGCGGGCTACAGCAGCTATCTGGAGGTACTGGACGCCGAGCGCAGCGTGTTCCAGCTGGAGCAAGCACAGTCCGATGCACGCCTGTCGCGCCTGCGTGCCGTGGTGAGCTTGTATAGCGCGCTGGGTGGAGGCTGGCAGCCCGGCTAAGCCGCGTTGTGCGTTGTCTTGCCGCCCGTCAGGTCAGGTGCCTGGCGGGCGTTTTTTCTGCACACTGGCTAGCGTCTGTGCAACGTCTTTATACGGCCCGGCCAGCTTGGTTGGCAGCAGACCGGCCCAGGAGGAAGGCATGAGCCTGTTCGGCTTTCTGAAACAGTTTATCCGCCAGCATTGGCCGCGTTACCTGGCGGCGGCCACCATGCTGGCCTGCGTGGCGGTACTCACGGTCAGCATTCCGCGCCAGGTTGGCCGCATTATCGATGGCCTGGTGGCGGGTACGCTGGCCGGTAGCGCCTTGCATTGGCAGCTGGCCGCATTATTGGGCATGGGGCTGGCCATTTATTTTTTGCGCGTGGGCTGGCGCCTGCAGCTGTTTGCCACCAGCTACCGGCTGGGGGTAGACCTGCGCGTGGCGCTGTACCGCAAGCTGGCGGCGCAGGGGCCGGGTTTTTACCAGCACCAGCGCACCGGCGACCTGATGGCGCGCGCCACCAACGATATCGACGCGGTAGAGATGGCCGCCGGCGAGGCCATGCTGGCCGGTTTTGACGGCGCGCTCACGCTGGTGTTGGTGCTGGGCATGATGACGCTGGGGGTGGACTGGCGGCTGGCGGCGGTAGCGCTGCTGCCTTTCCCGCTGATGGCCTTGGGTTTCTGGCGCATTTCACGCCACGTGCACCAAGCCTCAACCGATTCGCTACAGCGCTTTTCGGCGTTGAACGACCACGTACAGGAAACCCTCAGCGGCGTGCGCACCCTGCGGGCGCTGGGGCTGGAAAACCGCAACCGCCGCACCATGGCACAGCTGGCGGCCAACGCAGCCGACGCCAGCTTGGCGGCCCAGCGCTGGGAGGCGGCGTTCGAACCCACGGTGGGCATGACGCTCACCGCCGCCAGCGTGCTGACGCTGTCGCTGGGCGGCTATCTGGTGTGGCATGGCGGCCTGAGCATCGGCCAGCTCACCAGTTTTTCCATGTATCTGGGCCAGCTGATCTGGCCCATGTTTGCTGCTGGCTGGGTGCTGGCGCTGCTGGAGCGCGGCAAGGCGGCCTGGGCGCGGCTGGACCCTATCCTGTCCGCCCCGCTGACTATAGACGACCATGGCAGCGAAGCAGGCAGCCCCGCAGGCACGCTGCAGCTGCATGGGGTGGGCTTTCGCTACGCGCAGCAGTCGCAGCCCGCGCTGGCCGGCGTTAGCCTGAGCCTGCCCACCGGCGGCGTGCTGGCCCTGGTAGGGCCTACCGGCAGCGGCAAGTCCACGCTGCTGAAACTGCTGCTGCGCCAGTACCACCCCACCGTTGGCCGCATCCTGTGGCAGGGGCGGGCGCTGGACGATTACACGCTCAACGCGCTGCGCCGCGCCATCAGCTGGGTACCGCAAGAGGCGTTTTTGTTCTCGGCCAGCGTGGCCGACAATATTGCGCTGGTGAAACCCGACGCCAGCCGCGCCGACATCGAGCGCGTAGCGCAGCTGGCCGCCGTGCACGACGATATCTTGCGCCTGCCGCAAGGCTACGACACGCCGGTGGGCGAGAAAGGCGTCAGCCTGTCCGGCGGCCAGCGCCAGCGGGGAGCCATCGCCGGGGCGCTGCTGGCCGATGCGCCCCTGCTGATGCTGGACGACGCGCTGTCGGCGGTGGATACCCAGACCGAAACCGCCATCCTGCAGCACCTGCGCGCGGCGCGGCAGGGGCGCACGCTGCTGATTGTGAGCCACCGCCTGTCTGCCGTGGTGGACGCCGACGAGATACTGGTACTGAAACAGGGCCGCGTGACCGAGCGCGGCCAACATAGCCAGCTGTTAGCCCTGGACGGCTGGTACGCCAGCCAGTGGCGCTATCAGCAACTGGAGGCCAGCCTGGATGAGTGCTGAGCGACAACAAGCCATGGCGCTACTGCGCCACGCCGCCGCCCCCGAACGCCGCCACGTGTGGCTGGGCTTTCTCTGTCTGCTGCTGGCCGCGCTACTGGAAGCGTGCGGCCCGCTGCTGGGCAAATATTTTATCGACAACTACCTGCTGCCACGGCATTGGGTAGCACTGGACGTGGCCCTGCTGCTGGGGGGTATTTTGCTGAGCGGCCTGGCGGCGACCTTGCTGCGCTACCTGCAGCTGCTGCGTTTGGCCGGGGTGGCCATGCGCTCGGTACGCCGCCTGCGCGAGGAGGTATACGGCCATGTGCTGGCGCTGCC
>JAIXTB010000312.1 GCA_027484385.1 Neisseriaceae bacterium
CCCGGCGTGCGCCTGGCCGACGTACCACCGGCACGCCGCCGTGTGGAGATGGAATTCACCCTGCCGGCCAACGGCCTGAACCTGGCCGCCCTGCAGGCCGTGTTGTGCCACCCGGCGCACGGCCTGGCCGCGCCGCTGCGCGAGGCCGCCGCCAAGCTCAGCTTCGAGCGGGTGCAGGGCTATCTGAAAGGCTTTATCGACCTGGTGTTCATTGCCGATGACGCGCTGTGGCTGGTGGATTACAAGTCCAACCACCTGGGCGACAGCTACGCCGACTACGGCACGCCACAGTTGGCCGCGTCCATTGCGCGCGAGCATTACTACCTGCAGTACCTGATCTACTGCGTGGCGCTGCGCCGCTACATTGCGCAGCGCGCCCCGCAGCTGCGCCTGGGCGGCGTGCGCTATCTGTACCTGCGCGGTATCGATGGCAGCGGGCAGGGCGTGTGGTGCGATGCGCCAGACGAGGCACTGCTGGCGGCGCTGGACGCGCTGTTTGTGGCGGGCTGAAGCAGCATTGCCACTTGGCATTGTCTGTCTATAGTTAATTATCGAAATCGGTGTGCGGCAGGAGTAAGTCAATGCGCAAGCGGCTATCCGGTTTGGGCCTGGTGCTGGCCTTGCTTTGCCCTTTGCTGGTGGCGCAGCCGGCCAGTGTGGTGTTCATTCCCAAGGGCACCAGCTATGTGTTCTGGAAGGAAATGGCACGTGGCGCGGAGCAGGCGGCAAGTGAACAGGGCCTAAGGCTGATCTGGCGCGGCCCTGCGCTGGAAAACGACGCGGTGTCGCAAGGCAAGCTCATCGTTGCCTACAGCAGCAGGGGCATAGGCGGCATGATTGTGGCACCCAATGCTTCGGCCGAACTGCAAGCGCCGCTGCAAGGCGCCGGCCAGGCTGGCAGCAAACTGGTGATTGTCGATTCGCCGCTGCAGCCCTCGCTGGGCCTGCCCTACGTCGGTACCAATAATCACGCTGCCGGTGAGCTGGCGGCCGACTATGCGGCCAACCTTAAACCGCCGCCACGCAAGGTGCTGCTGTTGCGGTTTTCTGTAAAGCACGATTCTACCCGCCAGCGTGAGGATGCCTTTCGTGACCGTTTGCGACAGCGACTGCCGCATGTGCAGATCAGCGAGGTGGCCGATACCGGCATTACCATGACCGATAGCCGTAGTAAGGCATTGGAATATTTGGCGCGGGTACCGGACGCCGACCTGGTTTTTACCCCCAACGAATCCACTACCGAAGGCACCCTGCAGGCGCTGCAGCAACGCGGGCTGGCCGGCAGGGTGCGCCATATCGGCTTCGATTACACCCCGCGGATCGACAATGCCCTGCTTCACGGCCAGTTACAGGCGACGGTCTTGCAAAACCCTTACCAGATGGGCGCGCGTGCCGTGGCTGTAATGCAGCAGCTGCTGGTGGGCAAGCCAGTACCGGCGACCAGCTATATTCCGGTGACGCTGGTGACGCGGCAAAGCCTGGCGCAGCCCGCTGTTGCCGCTCAGGTGCGTCCGTTCCTGGGCTATGTCCAGCGCTGACATGCTCGCCCGTTGCCTGAACAGTGCGCTCTGGCTTTACAATCCTGTCATGCCCGCCGCTGCGCGGCCAACCAGACAGGAATACACACAATGTTCGAATCAGCCGAGATCGGCCACGCCATCGACAAGGCGGCTTATAAAACCGAGGAGGCCAGCCTGCGCGAAGCGCTGCTGGAAGCGCAGTACGAGTTGCAAGAGCGTAGCGCCTTTCCGGTGCTGATCCTGATTCACGGCATGGACGGCGCCGGGCGCGGCGAGATGCTGAACCAGATCAACGAATGGCTGGACCCGCGGCTGATCCACACCGCCGCTTTTGATACCCCCAACGATGACGCCCGCGAGCGCCCGTGGATGTGGCGCTACTGGCGCGAGCTACCGGCCAAGGGCCGCATCGGCATGTTTTTTGGGTCTTATTATTCCGACGCGCTGTTCGATCGGGTGGATAGCAAGATCAACCGCGACACCTTCGACAAGCAGCTGTTCGATATCCTGCGTTTCGAGCGCATGCTGGCTAACGACGGCGTGCTGGTGCTGAAATTCTGGCTGCACCTGACCGAAGAAAAACAGCGCAAACGCCTGAAAACACTGGAAAAAGACCCGGCCACCGCCTGGCGTGTGAGCCAGGCGGACTGGCAGCACCACCAGCAGTACAAGCGCATCCGTGATAACGCCGAGCACATGATGCGCCTCACCAATACCGCCTATTCGCCGTGGCTGGTGGTGGACGGCGAAGACGCCAACTACCGCAGCCTGGCGGTGGGGCGCGCCCTGCTGCAGGCGCTGCAGCAGCGCCTGGCCATGGCCGAATCGTGGCACCCGCGCTCGGACGTGGCCCCCATCACGCCGCCGGCAGACAACAAGCTGCTGCTGGAATCGCTACAGCTGGAACAGCCGCTATCCAAAGACGACTACCGCCAGCAGCTGGCCGCACTGCAAGGCCGCCTCAACGGGCTAACGCGTGACCCGCGCTTTGCCGAGCATTCGCTGGTGCTGGCGTTTGAAGGCAACGATGCGGCGGGCAAGGGCGGTGCCATCCGCCGCATTACCCAGGCGCTGGACGCGCGGCTGTACCGCGTGGTGCCGGTGGCTGCACCGACCGAAGAAGAGCGCGCCATGCCGTGGCTGTGGCGCTTCTGGCGCCAGGTGCCGGGCAAGGGCAAGGTCACCATCTTCGACCGCACCTGGTACGGCCGCGTGCTGGTGGAGCGGGTAGAAGGCTTTGCCGACACCGCCGACTGGATGCGCGGTTATTACGAGATCAACGACTTCGAGCACCAGCTCACCGACAACAAGGCCATCGTGCTGAAGTTCTGGCTGGCCATCAGCGCCGACGAGCAGCTGGCCCGCTTCAAATCGCGCGAGGAAACCGGCTTCAAACGCTTCAAGATTACCGAGGAAGACTGGCGCAACCGCGACAAATGGGACGCCTACAAGGTTGCCGTGTGCGACATGATAGACCGCACCAGTACCAGCGCCGTGCCGTGGACACTGGTGCCGGCCAATAACAAGTACTACGCCCGCATCAAGGTGCTGAGCACCGTATGCGACGCGCTGGAAGCCAGGCTGGGGAAAGCATGAGCGAGCAGATGGCCACCACGGACAGCTTGCTGCCGGCCCAGCTGGCCGGCCTGATGGCGCGGCTGGACCCGCAGCACGGCGCTGCGCTGCAGCCCGTGCTGCAGCGGCTGTTGGCCGCACTGGCCAGCGGGCACGTGTGCCTGGCCGGCCTCACGCGGGACGACTACGCCCTGCTGCGCCGCAGCCCGCTGGTGGGCCGCCCCGGCGACTACGCCCCGCTGATCGTGGACGACGGTGGTCGCCTGTATCTGGCACGCCAGTGGCAGGACGAAACCCGCCTGGTGGCCGCCCTGCAGGCGCTGGCCGCCGACCCGCAGCCGCTGGCCGGCGACGTGGACGGCGTGCTGGACAGCCTGTTTGCCGGCGCCCCGCGTGGCGACTGGCAAAGGTTGGCCGCATGGCTGGCCACGCAGCACCGTTTCATGGTGATTTCCGGCGGCCCCGGCACCGGCAAAACCACCACCGTGGTGCGCCTGCTGGCAGCATTGGCTGCGCTGTCCGGCCGCCCGCTGGTGATGGCCATGGCCGCGCCCACCGGCAAGGCCGCCGCGCGGCTTACCGAGTCGGTACGCGCCGCGCGCGACGCGCTGCCGGTGGCCGAGGCCACCCGCGCCCAGCTACCGGACAAGGCGCAAACCCTGCACCGCCTCATCGGCCTGCTGCCCGGCACCGCCCGCCCGCGCCACCATGCGGCCAACCCTTTGCCGCTGGACGTGCTGGTGGTGGACGAAGCCTCGATGGTCGACCTTACCCTGATGGCGCAAACCGTGGCTGCGCTGCCGCCGCATGCCCGGCTGATCCTGCTGGGCGACAAATATCAGCTGGCCTCGGTAGACGCCGGCGCCGTGCTGGGGGACCTGTGCAGCCAGCAGGCCTGGCGCACGGCCACGGCGGCGCAGCTGCAGGCGGCGGGCATTACCCCGCCAGGGCAGGTGGACGATGGCGCCATGCTGGCCGACAGCGTGGTGGTGCTGGAAAAAAGCCACCGTTTTGGCGAGCACTCCGGCATTGGCCGCCTGGCCCGTGCGGTGAACGCCGGCGACACGGCGCAGGTGGGCGCACTGCTGGCCGATGCGGCCAACCTGGACATTGCCAGCCAGCCGCAGCTGCCCGACGCTGCCGGCCTGCACGCACTGCGTGCTGTCTACTGGCAAGCGCTGGACGCGTTGGGCGAGGGCGACAACTGGCCTGCGCTGTTTGCTGCTTTCAACCAGTGCATGCTGTTGGCCGCAGAGCGCCACGTGGTGACGCAGATCAACGAACAGATCAGCACCGAGCTGGTGCGCCTGGGGCGCAAGCCGGCCGATAGCGACTGGTACCCCGGCCGCCCGGTGATGATTACGCGCAACGACTACAGCGTGGGCCTGTTCAATGGCGACATCGGCCTGACCGTGCCGCGCGACGGCCGCTTGCGCGTGATCTTCCCTACCACCGACGGTGGCTGGCGCGAGGTATCGCCCGCCCGCCTGCCGGAGCACGACACCGTCTACGCCATGACCGTGCATAAATCGCAGGGCTCCGAATTCGGCAGCGTGTGGCTGGCCTTGCCGCCGCAACCCACCGCCACGCTAACCCGCTCGCTGGTGTACACCGCCATTACCCGTGCGCGGCAGCGCTTTGTTTTGGCAGGTAGCCTGGCGGTGCTGCAGGCCGCCGTGCAGTACGCCCCGGCACGCCAGTCCGGCCTGGCTGAAAAAATATGGGGCAGGGGCTTGACGGTCTGAAAAGGCATCTGTATAGTTCGGGTCTTGTTCGGAGTGTAGCGCAGCCCGGTAGCGCATCTGCTTTGGGAGCAGAGGGTCCAAGGTTCAAATCCTTGTACTCCGACCAGAATTAAAAAAGCCGCAGTCAAACGACTGCGGCTTTTTGCATTGTGCGCGGCAATGTGTCAGCAAAGCTGCATGTCATTTTTATAGAAGTGTTGCATCCGCGCACGCAGGCCGGCAGACAGCCCGCCTGCACCAGCCAAAGCAAGGCACAGCCTGCACAATCTCCGTAAGATGGCGCCTTCACGAAAGCAGCAGGGAGTTGTCATGCAGGTGCAAGGCGTTGCCGGATTGCTGGAAAAAACCATCCGCTACGATCAAACGGCGTTTATCCCACTGGCGCTTGGTGGTGCGCCTATCGGTTTTATCAACCAAGTCTGGCGCGAGCGCCTGCTGGCACACCACGGCGAGCTGTTTGCGCTAGAAGCGGGTGTGATGCAGCTGCTAGCCACCGATATGTCCTATAGCGCACGCAGCACCCTGCTGCAGGCCGCCGCCGAAGCCTGGCGCGACGCTGGCTGGTTTAGCGGCTGGCGCAACGAAAAATTCATCGCCTACCTGCCAGACGGCACCCCCTGTTTCGAGCTGGAACGCGCCGCCTTCCGCCCGCTGGGCCTCACCAGCCGTGCCGTACACTTGAATGGCCTCACCCGCCTACCCGATGGCGAAGTGCGCATGTGGATAGGCCGGCGTAGCCCGTTCAAGGATGTGGCCCCAAACCGGCTGGATAATCTGATGGGCGGTGGCGTGGCCGCCGGCGAAAGCATCATGGATGCGTTGCTGCGCGAAGGCTGGGAAGAAGCCGGCATACAGGCTGCGCAGCTGTCACCGCTGCAGCAGCAGGCACTGCTGCTGGCGACCCGACCGGTAGCCCGTGGCCTGCACCGCGAATGGCTGTTTGTCTACGATATCTGGCTGGCGCAGGGCGATACCCCGCAAAACCAGGACGGCGAAGTGGCCGAACACGTACTGATGACGCTGGCCGAGGTAGAGCAGCACATCATCAACGGGCAATTCATGAGCGATGCCGCGCTGGTGGCCATCGATTGCATGGCGCGCCTGGGTTACTGGGGTGGTGAGGTGGTGCCTGTGCAGGCGCTGCTGCACGAGGTGCGCGGTACGGTAGGGCAAAACGTGCAGGGAAAATAAGCCGCTGCACGGCGCAAGTAGACAAAAAAAGCCGACATTGTGTTGGCTTTTTTGTTTATGGCGGGCTTTACCCCTGTAGGGGTGAAAGCTGCGAATTATAGAAGCAATAGCAAGCCTGTATTGTGGGCCAGGTAGCTTGGCCGCAATAAAATAACAGCAGGAGCTTGCCATGTTTCGCGTGCGCTTGATTTCCGACTATTTCGGGGTGGACGAGGGTGGCCCCATCCACGCCACGCAAGAAGACGCGCTGCGCGCGGCGCAGGTGATGCTCAGGATTCATTCCTACCCGGTGCGGGCCGAGATCCGCCAGTTTGTGGATGACCGTTTTCGGTTGACCCGCTTGATCGGTGTGCTGGAACCATCCCGGTGACACCATGAAAAGCACCGTTTGCCATAGCTGACAAACGGTGCTTTTGCTGGCGTGAACAGAATCACCCGCGCACAGGGGGTAGAACCCGCGCCCCGATCCGTGTTTTAGCCTGCCTTATTTCACGATGCGGCCAACGCCACGGCCACGCGGGTCAGACGCTGTTTCCGGGAGCGTGCCGTTGATGCGGATGGCCTGGATGTCGCCCATATTCCAGCCCTGGTCTTCCAGCGTGTATCCCATGGCCTTCAGACCGTCGGCCTCTTTGCCTTGCAGTGGCGCGTAGGCATCAAAATAGATTGTATCTTTGGGTAGCAACTGGTGATGGACACGCTGCGCCGAAACCGCTTGTTGCAGTGGCATGTTGTAGTCGTACACGTTGTTCAGCACCTGGAAGATGGATGTGAAAATGCGCGAGCCACCCGGTGTACCCAGCACCATCATCACCTTGCCGTCGCGTGTGACGATGGTCGGGCTCATCGATGACAGCATCCGCTTGCCAGGTTCAATTGCGTTGGCATCCTTGCCCACCACGCCGAAGGCATTGGCCACGCCGGGCTTGGCACTGAAGTCATCCATCTCGTCGTTCAGCAAGAAGCCGGCGCCTTTTACCACAACCCCGCTGCCAAAATCCCAGTTCAGTGTGTAGGTGTTGCCGACGGCATTACCCCATTTATCGACGATAGAGTAGTGCGTGGTCTGCCGGGTTTCCAGCCCAGGCTTCACCTTGTCGGTAGGGGAAATGGCCTTCGGGTTGATCTCTGACGCGCGCTTGGCAAGATAAGCGTCATCGGTCAGCGCCTTGGTGGGTACTTTGGAGAAATCCGGGTCGCCCAGGTAGTCCGCACGGTCGGCAAACACCCGCTTTTCGATCTCGGAGAGCAGGTGGATGTACTGGGGCGAGTTATGTGCCACGCCCTTGAAGTCTACCGCGCGCTGCTCCTTGATCGTCAGCAACTGCTTGAGGGCAATACCGCCAGAGCTAGGCGGTGGTGCGGTATAGATCATGTTACCGCGCCAGTTGATCTTGATCGGCTCACGCCACTTGGTACGGTAGTCTCGCAGGTCGGCGGCGGAGATCAGGCCGTTGTCAGCCTTCATCTGCGCGACCAGCAAGTCGGCTGTTTTGCCACGGTAGAATTCTTGTGCGCCATACCGGGCGATGCGGCGTAGCGTTTGCGCCAGCTCCGGCTGCTTGAAGTTTTCGCCAGCCTTCATCGCGCCAAAGTAAGTCGAGAAATTGGTCTTGTCGCCGAAGAACTTCACTGCGTCTTCGCGATATTGGAACTGCCCGGGGGCGACCACGAAACCCTGCTCGGCTAGCTTGATCGCCGGTTGCACCAGTTGTGCCCACTTAAGCTTGCCAAAACGCTGGTGCGCGTCCCACATACCCATCACGGTTCCCGGTACGCCAGCGGCACGGGCGCCGATCAGGCTCAGGTTCTCGATGACCTCGCCTTTGGCGTCCAGATACATGTTGCGGGTAGCTGCCTTGGGGGCGATTTCGCGGTAGTCCAGGAAATACGGCTTGCCCTCATAAAAGATGGTCATGAAGCCGCCTCCGCCGATATTCCCCGCTTCCGGGTAAGTCACGGCCAACGTAAAAGCGGTGGCCACTGCAGCATCCACTGCGTTACCACCGGCTTGCAGAATCTGTTCGGCTACTGCTGCGCCATATTGGTCTGGCGCAGCCACCGCGCCGGCGGCCAGCGGCGCGGCCATCGCTCCTTGCGAAACACTCCAGACGACGGCACTCAGCAGGCCGCTTTGTAGAAACTTGATCGATTGCATGGATTTCCCTTTGTGAGCGGGGTGCCACAAGCAACGCAGGCTGCTACCCCGTATCGTTTTTATATAAAGCGATATCTGTATCGCATGGCCATCGGAAATATGCAATAAGCGTGAAGTGCGAGGATGGCGCAGGATGTTCATCCGGTAGGGAGTTGTGGCTTATTGGCCTGGCCAACCAAGCCTGCTGACGGTCTGCTACTGGTGGGGGAGGGCGGGATGGCGCGCATTCAACCGCATTGTCATGGCGCTTGTCTGTGCGCATGGGGCAAGGCCGTAGGTAGCGCATCAGGGTGCAATGCACACGCCGGAACGCAGCGGGTGTGTGGTGCTCAGGTCCCGCCGGTGTGAAGCGGCAAAGAGCATGTTCGGGCAGTGCTTGCTGGAAACTATGGCGAGAAAGAAACCACAGGGCGCCTGGTGCGGCGTAAAGGGTACCCTGAAGGGTACCCCAAATGGGCTTTGGGGATGGACTCGCAAACGAATGCGCTTGCAAGTCACTGAATGGGTTGGCGTACCCGACTGGAGTCGAACCAGCGACCTTCAGCTTCGGAGGCTGACACTCTATCCAACTGAGCTACGGGTACACGCAAGCCGCGCAATATAGCCCATGCATGGTGTTTTCGTCTAGCGCCATTGCGTTTGCGCAAACATTATCGATGGGACATTTTGCCGCAGCAGGGCTTTGCCGTATAATTTCCCTATTCTTCGGATTGTCATTATTAATTCAGGTGAGGCAGGAATGAGCAACGAAACCAAAGCCCCAGGCAAGATCGTGCCGGTTTTGCTGGGTGTTGTCGTGCTGTTGGTAGTAGCAGTGTATCTGCTGGCCAAATTGGCCACCGGCGGCTTTGATGTCAACGCAGAAGTGATGACCAAGGAAGCTGTCGCCGCCCGCCTGAAGCCGGTTGGTGAAGCCAAGGCCAGCGATGCGCCTCCAGGCATGAAAACCGGTCAGCAAGTTTACGAAGGTATCTGTATTACCTGTCACGGCGCCGGCCTGGCTGGCGCACCCAAGTTCGGTGATGCCGGTGCCTGGGGTGCCCGTGTAGCCAAAGGCTGGGACACCCTGACACTGCATGCCCTGCAAGGCTTTAACGCCATGCCGGCCAAAGGCGGTGCGGCAGACCTGACCGACGATGAAGTGAAACGCGCCGTGGCCTATATGGGTAACGCTGCAGGTGGCAAGTTTACCGAGCCGCCGGTAGGGGGCGCTGCTGCTGCCGGTGCACCGCTGGACCCGGCCGTTGTTGGCAAGAAAGTGTATGAAAGCGTGTGTGTAGCCTGCCACGCTACTGGTGCCGCTGGCGCGCCGAAGTTTGGCGATAAGGCTGCCTGGGCTCCGCGTCTGGGTAAAGGCCTGGATGGTCTGGTTGCTTCGGCTACCAAAGGCCTGAACGCCATGCCGCCTAAAGGTGGTTACACCGGTTCTGATGAAGAATTCAAGGCTGCAGTGACTTACCTGACCAACGCGGCCAAGTAAGCCATACGCTGCACCGCCACCGTGCGGTGCGGTTGTGCAAAACAAAACCCTGTTGGCCTACGCAAACAGGGTTTTGTTTTACGTGCCAGGGCGGCAGGGGTGTCGCTACTGCGCTTTATCGTCGGTTTTTTGCACCTTGCTACCCAGCATGGCGGTCAGGTTGGCCAGGCGGCTTTTGCCTTCGGTTTTGCTGACGATGGGCTCGCCGCCTTTTTTGCCGAAGTGGCGCAGGTCGTCGCCGTTGATCTCGCCGATAAAGCGCGACGGCTCGACAAACAGCCATTCGCCGGCGCGGCGGCGCTTCACGCAGTAGGTGAGGGTAAGGCTGCGCTGGGCGCGGGTAATGCCCACATACATCAGGCGGCGTTCTTCTTCCACCATGCCGTTATCTACGGATTCGCTGTGCGGCAGGATGCCTTCCTCGCAGCCCACCAGGAACACGTGCGGGTATTCCAGGCCTTTGGAGGCGTGCAGGGTGGACATGTGCACCGCGTCGACATCCCCCTCGTCGCGGCCTTCCAGCATGGTAATCAGCGCAATGGTCTGGGTAAGCTCGATCAGGTTCTTGCTGTCGGCCTCGCCCTTGCGCTGCAGCCAGGCCACCAGCTCGAACACGTTCTTCCATTTGCTTTCCGCTGCCTTGGGGCTGTCTTCGCTGTCGTATAGCCAGGCCTCGAAGCCGATCACTTTCAGCATGTCCATCACCAGCTCGCCGGCCGGTTCGCGCGTGGCGCGGTATTGCAGGCTAGTGATAAAGCGGCAGAAGTCCTCCAGCGGCTTGAGCTGGGCGTCCTGCACCTGCACGCGAAAGCCCGGCTCGCCCGCACTGGCAAACAGGCTCTTGTCGAACAGCGCGGCGCTGGCGCCCAGTTTTTCCAGCGTGGTGGCGCCCACGCCGCGTTTGGGCGTGGTGAGCGCACGGATAAACGCCGGGTCATCGTCCGGGTTGGCAATCAGCCGCAGGTAGGCCAGCACATCCTTGATTTCCGGCTTGTCGAAAAAGCTTTGCCCACCGGCCATCTGGTAGGGGATGCGTTGGTTGCGCAGCACGGTTTCAAACACGCGGGACTGGTAGTTGCCGCGGTACAGGATGGCGTAGTCTTTAAATTCGGTGCGGTATTCGAATTTATGCGCCAAGAGGCGCTGCACCACGATTTCGGCCTCGTGGTCTTCGTCCTTGCACATCACGGCGTGAATCGGCTCGCCCAGGCCCAGCTCGCTCCATAGCTGCTTTTCGAACAGCTTGGGGTTGTTGGAAATCACCGAGTTGGCCGCACGCAGGATGCGCGCGGTGGAGCGGTAGTTTTGCTCCAGCTTCACGATTTTCAGCGCCGGGAAGTCGTGCTGCAGCAGGCGCAGGTTTTCCATATTGGCGCCGCGCCAGGCGTAGATGCTCTGGTCGTCGTCGCCCACGGCGGTAAACAGGCCGCGTACGCCGGCCAGCAGCTTTACCAGCAGGTACTGGCAGGTGTTGGTGTCCTGGTATTCGTCGATCAGCAGGTAGCGCAGGCGGCCCTGCCATTTGATCAGCACCTCGGGGTGGGTCTGGAACAGCCCAACCGGCAGGCGGATCAGGTCGTCGAAGTCCATGGCCTGGTAGGCCATCAGCGTAGCCTGGTAGGCGCTGTAGGTGGTGGCACAGATGCGGTCGAATTCATTGTCGGCCGCCACCAGTGCGGCGTCGGCGTCCAGCAGCTCGTTTTTCCACAACGAGATGCGGCTTTGCACCTTGCGCACTTCGTCCTTGTGCGTGCTTTTCAGGATGTCCGAGATGATCTTGGCGGCGTCGTAGCTGTCCAGAATGGAAAACTGTGTCTTGTAGCCCAGGTGTGGCGCTTCCTGGCGCAGGATGTGCATGCCCAGCGAGTGGAAGGTGGACACGGTAATGCCCTTCAGCTCGCGGCTGTCCATCAGCTTGCCTACCCGTTCCAGCATTTCGCGCGCGGCCTTGTTGGTAAAGGTAATGGCGGCGATATGCTTGGCCTGGTAGCCGCACTCGCGGATCAGGTGGCAGATTTTCTGGGTAATGACGCGCGTCTTGCCGGAGCCGGCACCCGCCAGCACCAGCAGGGGGCCGTCCACGTATTTGATGGCGTCGCGTTGGGGCGGGTTCAGTTGCAGCAGGGACATGGGCCGTCGTCAATCTTTCATGGACAGCGCGCATTGTAGCGCATGGCCGCCCCTGCGCAGCGGCGACGGCAAGCAGCGCATCCATTATCATCTGGCTGGCGGCATGCGCTATGGCCAACCCGGCCGCGATCAGTACAGGAAAAACACATGGCCACCTACGCGATTGGCGATTTGCAGGGCTGCTTTACGCCCTTTATGGCGCTGCTGCGCCAGATAGATTTCAACCCCGGCCGCGACACGCTGTGGCTCACCGGCGACCTGGTCAACCGTGGCCCCGAGTCGTTACAGGTGCTGCGCTGGGTCTTCGACAAGCAAGACTGCGTGCAAACGGTGCTGGGCAACCACGACCTGCACCTGCTGGCCGTCTATGAAGGCTACGGCAAGGTACACGCCGACGACACCATCCAGCCCATTCTGGATGCCGCCGAAAGCAAAGTGCTGCTGGACTGGCTGCGCTGCCAGCCCTTGATGATCTACGAGCAGGGCTACGCCATGGTGCACGCCGGCCTGCTGCCGGAGTGGAGCATCAAAAAGGCACTGCGCCTGGCCGAGGAGGTGGAGGACGAGCTGTCCGGCAAGCACCACCGCCAGTTTCTGGGCAAGCTGTACGGCAACAAGCCGCTGCGCTGGCAGGACGACCTGAAAGGCATGGACCGCCTGCGGCTGATCGTGAACGCCATGACGCGCATGCGCTTCATCACCCAGGATGGCGAGCTGGACTTGTCGTACAAGGGCGAGCTGGACGGCGCGCCGCCACACCTGCTGCCGTGGTTCGAGGCGGCGACGCGGCGCAGCGTGGATACGCCGATCATTTGCGGCCACTGGTCGGCGCTGGGCCTGCATCTGGAAGACGACGTGCTGGCTATCGACAGCGGCTGCCTGTGGGGCGGCAGCCTTACCGCGGTGCGGCTGGAAGACCGTGCGGTGTTCTCGCTGCCGTGCCAGGCCTACCGCGAGATCAGCCGCTAAGGTTGGCCGCACGCAGGTTGCGGCCAACCTTTGGCGCAGCATCAGACGCCAAAAAGCCCCGGTGTTTGCACCGGGGCTTGAGATGGACGGCAAAGCCGGTTTGCTAGGCAAACTGGCTTTGCCCTGTAACAGGAAGGCTGCGGACGCAAAGGCTTATGTGGCGCGGCCCGGCTTTGCCGGGTCCGGTAAAGCATTGGCCTGAGTATTGTCAGCAGCCTGAAGCCCCGGTGTCTGCGCCGGGGCTTTTTGCTGACAGTACGCTGCGAGGGGCTTAGCTCAGCTCTTTGGACACTTCGCGTGCCAGGTGCGGGGCCTCTACCGGTGCGCCGTGGTTGATCGGCGTCGGGTTGGCCAGCTCGCGGGCCATCTGCTCGGTGTCCAGCGAGTTTTCCCACTTGGCTACCACGACGGTGGCCACGGCGTTACCGATCAGGTTGGTGATGGCGCGGGCTTCGGACATGAAGCGGTCGATACCCAGAATCAGCGCCAGGCCGGCTACCGGAATCTCCGGTACCACCGCCAGGGTGGCGGCCAGGGTGATAAAGCCGGAACCGGTCACGCCTGCAGCGCCTTTGGAGGTGAGCAGCAGCACGCCCAGAATGGTCAGCTCTTGTGTCAGCGTCAGGTCGATATTGCAGGCCTGGGCAATGAAAATGGCTGCCATGGTCAGATAGATCGAGGTGCCGTCCAGGTTAAACGAATAACCGGTCGGTACCACCAGGCCAACCACCGGCTTGGCGCAGCCCAGCTGCTCCAGCTTGGCCATCAGGCGCGGCAGGGCAGATTCGGACGACGAGGTGCCCAGTACGATCATCAGCTCTTCTTTGATGTACTTGATCAGCTGCCACACGCTGAAACCGTGGTAGCGCGCGATGCTGCCCAGTACCAGGCCGACGAACAGCACGCAGGTCAGGTAGAAGGTGCCCATCAGCGAGGCCAGCTGCACCAGGCTGCTGACACCGTATTTGCCGATGGTGAAGGCCATGGCGCCAAACGCGCCGATCGGGGCCAGCTTCATGATGAAGCCGATCATGGCAAACAGCACGTGCGACACTTTTTCAAAGAAGCCCAGTACCGGCTTGCCTTGCTCGCCCATCATCGACAGGCCGGCGCCGAACAGTACCGAGAACAGCAGTACTTGCAGGATTTCGCCTTCGGCAAACGCGCCTACGGCACTTTGCGGGATGATGTGCAGGATGAAGTCTACCGTGCTCTGGCCGGCCGCTTTTTCGGTGTATTTGGCAATGGCGCCGGTATCCAGCGTGGCCGGGTCCACGTTCATGCCGCTACCGGGTTGCACGAAGTTCACCACCAGCAGGCCGATGGCCAGTGCCAGGGTGGTGACTACTTCAAAGTACAGCAAGGCTTTGCCGCCCACGCGGCCAACCTTTTTCATGTCTTCCATGCCGGCAATGCCGACCACGATGGTGCAGAAGATGATCGGGGCGATCATCATTTTCACCAGTTTGATGAAGCCATCGCCTAGCGGCTTCAGTTTGGCGCCCAGCTCGGGCATGAAATGGCCCAGCATCACGCCCAGAACAATGGCAACAATGACCTGGAAATACAGGGTTTTGTAAAACGGTTTACCCGACATATCGACCTCTCGTGTGTTATGGCGGCGCTGCAGGCAGCACCGGCTATCTCTGGGTCGATCATGCACTGGCAGGGCGGCGGGCTGAATTGGGTGTTTCCGCATTGCGGAAAACCCCAATAGCCCCGCCCGGTGGGGTGTCAGGCCTGCGCTGGCAAGCCCAATGCGCCGGCAATGCGCTGGCGGGACGTTTCGGATAGCGCAAAGCGGGTTTGCTCTGCGGTGGTGCCCTGCGGGATGGGCTCGGCGTAGTGCAGCTCTACCACCATCGCGCGCGTACGCAGAATCTGGCGCAGGCTTTGCCAGAAGGTGGTATCGCCAGCGTAGGCGGCGGCATCGCAAAACTGCCCGCCCGGGGTGGTAAAGCGTATGGCGACCGGCTGCACAGTGGCGCCGGCCAGGCGGGCAGCCTCGAACAGCGACGCCTTGAACGGCAACATGCTGCGCCCATCCGAGGTGGTGGCTTCGGGAAACACCGCCATGCAGCCACCGTCCTGCAGCGCTTGCGCCAGCTGCTGGTTAACGCGGCTGGCATCGCGGCGATTGGCGCGGTCGATAAACAGCGTGCCGGCGTTTTTGACCAGAAAGCCTGCTACCGGCCAGTCGCGCAGCTCTTTCTTGGCCACAAAGCGCGATACCGTCACGCTGTTCAGCGCAAAAATATCCAGCCACGACACATGGTTGGCCACCACCAGGGTGTGGGCCGGGTACACGCCAGGCGGCGTCCCGCTGACTTTGACCTTGATGGCCAGGATGTGCAGCAGCTGGCGCGACCAGCGCTGGGTAATCACCGCGCGGGCGGGTTGGGATAGCCGGGGGTAACGGGTGCCCACGGCAACAACGCCGCGGAACACATGCAGGGCCAGGCGCGCCAGGCGGAGCGCGCGAACGGGTAGGGCGGTAGGGGCGTGCACGTATGGGTCCGTGTCAGAGGGGTTGGCAATGCGGGCAGAAGCAGCTGCTGCGCTGCCCTTGGCGTAGCTCGCCAATCAGCGAGCCGCAATCATGACACGTCAGGCCGGCTCTGCCATAGACCTTGTAGCTTTGCTGGAAGTAACCCGGCTTGCCCTTGGCATCCATGAAGTCGCGCAGGCTGCTGCCACCGGCGTCGATGGCGCGGGCCAGCACCTGCTTGATCTGCGTAGCCAGGCGCTGGCATTCCTCGCGGCTCAGGCTGTTGGCCGCACGCGCCGGGTGGATGCCGGCGTAGAACAGCGACTCGTTGGCGTAGATATTGCCCACGCCCACCACCACGTGGTTGTCCATGATCACCAGCTTGATGGCGCTGCCCTTGCGGCGGGTAGCCTCGTACAGCACCGTGCCGTCAAAGGCATCCGACAGCGGCTCCGGCCCCATGCTGGCCAGCAGCGGGTGGGCCATGGCCGGCCCCTGCTGCCACAGCATGGCGCCAAAGCGGCGCGGGTCGCGGTAGCGCAGAACTGTTTGCCCCAGGTCGATGTCTACATGATCGTGCTTTTCCGGCGTGGTGCCGGGTGGCACAAAGCGCAGGCTGCCGGACATGCCCAGGTGCACGATCAGCGTGCCGTGGTCAAAATCGATCAGCAGGTATTTGGCGCGTCGGCTCACGCTGCGCACCGTGCGCCCGGCCAGCAGCGCGGGCAGCTCCGGCGGAATCGGCCAGCGCAGCCGTGGCTCGCGTATCACTACCGCGCGCAGCGTGGCGCCGGCGAGCTGCGGGCTGATGCCGCGACAGGTGGTTTCGACTTCTGGCAATTCGGGCATGAATGACTGTCCTTGCGCGCTGCATGAATAAACTGGATGGCGTGGTATTCTACCTGCCTGAATCGATGTCTGGGCCCAGCATGAACGCACTTCTGAGACTAGTAGCCGTACTCACGCCGCTGGCACTGGCTGCCTGCGCCTCGCACGCCCCCCTGCAACTCGCGGCTAGCCAGCCTGCCGCTGTGGTGCCGGTAGCCGAGCAGGACGACGAACCCAAAGCCCTGGCCGACGCCGACAACCCGGCCATCCCCAAGCTGCAGCTGCAGCCGGAATGGCTGTACGGCATCCTGCTGGCTGAAATCTCTGCCCAGCGCGGCGGGGCTGCCCAAGCGGCTGACACCTATCTGAGCCTGGCCCGTACCACCCAGGACCCGCGCCTGGCCCGCCGCGCCTCCGAATTTGCCCTGTTTGCCGGGCAGATCAATACCGCCAGCGCCGCGCTGAGCCTGTGGCTGGCGCTGGACCCGGCGGACGAAGTGGCCCGCGAGCAGTTTTTTATCACCCTGCTGCGCAGCGGCAAGCTGGCTGAAAGCCGCGGTCTGCTGGAAAGCATGCTGGCGCAGCAGCCCAAGCGTGCTGGCGCCATTTTTGTGCAGCTGGCCAGGTTGGCCGCACGCCAGACCGATAAAGCCGGTACCGAACAGCTGGTCAATGAGCTGGCCGCACGCTACCCCGACCTACCCGAAGCGCGCTTTGCCCACCTGGCGGTTGCCGCCGAGGCCGGCAAGCAGGACGCGGTAGACGTCGAGCTGGCGCGTCTGGCACAGATTGCCCCGCAGTGGGACCTGCCGGTGATGTGGCAGCTGGAGCGCCTGCGCCGCC
>JAIXTB010000240.1 GCA_027484385.1 Neisseriaceae bacterium
GACTTCGACCACGCCGGCTGCGTGTTCATTGCCGGTTCCAATATGGCAGTGGCGCACCCGGTGCTGTTTCGGCGGCTGGAGGCGGCGCGTGCGGCCAACCCGGCCATGAAAATCATTGTGGCCGACCCACGCCGCACCGACACCGCCAGCCTGGCCGACCTGTACCTGCCAGTGCTGCCCGGCAGCGACGTGGCGCTGTTTCATGCCATGCTCAACGTGATGATCTGGGAAGACCTGATCGACCGCGACTACATTGCGCAGCACACCGAGGGCTTTGCCGCGTTGCGGGCGCGCCTGCGCGAGTACACGCCACGCGCCGCCAGCCAGCTGTGCGGCGTGCACGAAGACGATATTGTTACCGCCGCGCGCTGGTTTGCTGCCAGCCCGGCCACGCTGTCGTGCTACACCATGGGGCTGAACCAGTACAGCAACGGCAGCGACAAAAACGCCGCGCTGATCCACCTGCACCTGGCCACTGGCCACATTGGCCGCCCCGGCTGCGGGCCGTTTTCG
Source organism: Neisseriaceae bacterium (assembly GCA_027484385.1). Lineage (GTDB taxonomy): Bacteria > Pseudomonadota > Gammaproteobacteria > Burkholderiales > Chromobacteriaceae > Vogesella. The sequence goes on from JAIXTB010000240.1 coordinate 514, forward strand.
CTGACCGGCCAGCCCAATGCCATGGGCGGGCGTGAGGTCGGCGGCCTGGCCACCGTGCTGCCCGGCCACCGCGACCCGGCCGACGCAGCACACCGCGCCGAAGTGGCCGCGCTGTGGGGTGTGCCCGCCCTGCCGGCCAACCCTGGCCTGCCCGCGGTGGCGCTGTTCGAGGCCGCCGCCACCGGGCGCATCAAGCTGTTGTGGATAGCCTGTACCGACCCGGGTTTTTCGCTGCCAGACCAGGCGCTGGTGCGCGAAGCCTTGCAAAAAGTGGACTGCGTCATCGTGCAGGAAGCCTTTGCCAGCAGCCACACGCTGCCGTTTGCCGACATTGTGCTGCCGGCCGCCACCTGGCCGGAAAAAGACGGCAGTATGACCAATAGCGAGCGCCGCATCAGCCGCGTGCGCGCGGCGCTGCCACCGCCGGGGCAGGCGCGCGAGGACTGGCGCATTGTGGCCGCCGTGGCCCAGCGGCTGGCTGCGGCCATCGCCCCGGAACGGGAGAGCTTGTTTACCTTTGCCAACGCGGCGGCGGTGTTTGCCGAGCACGCCGCCACCACCGCCGGGCGCGACCTGGATTACAGCCAGCTGGATTACGCGCTGCTGGATCAACTCGGGCCGCAGCAATGGCCGTTTGACGGCCAGCTTGGCCGCAGCCGCCTGTACGGCGATGGCCGCTACCCCACACCCAGCGGCCGCGCCCGCTTTGTCGATATCGGCTGGCAAGCACCGGCCGACAAGGTATCGGCGCATTTTCCGCTCCGACTGACCAGTGGCCGCCTGCGCGACCACTGGCACAGCATGAGCCGCACCGCGCTGGTGCCGGCGCTAAACCGCCATGTGGCGCTGCCGCAGCTGGCCATGCACCCGCGCGACATGGCACGCCACGGCCTGCAGGCCGGCATGCTTGCCACGCTGCGCAACAAGCGCGGCAGCACCGTGCTGCCCGTGGTGGCCGACGACGGCCTGCGACCTGGCGTGGTGTTTGTGCCCATGCACTGGGGCAGCGCCACGCTGGGCGGGCTGGGTATTAATGCGCTGACCAGCCGTGCCGTAGACCCGCTGTCGCAGCAGCCGGAGCTGAAGCTGGCTGCCGTCAGCGTGGTGCCAGCGCGGCTGCCGTGGCGTGCGTCGCTGCAAGTGCTGGGTGATGCGGCCAACTTGCGTCCGCAGCTGGACGCGCTGCGCGCCCACTTTCCGTACGCCGTGGCGGTGGCCATCAGCCTGGCGGGCCAGCCCGGCCTGCAGCTGGAGCTGGCTGCGGCCGAGGCGCCGCCACCAGACGTATTGCAGCAGCTGGCTGGCGTATTGAAGCCGCCCGGCGCCGTGCTGGCCGCGTTCGACGACCCGGCGCGCGGCGTGCTGCGCCGCGTGTGGTTGGCCGCAAACCTGCCATTGGGCTATCTGCTGGCTGGTGATACGGCGGTGGCACCTGCGCTGAGTGCTTGGCTTGATGGTGGCCAGCCACCGGCCAGCCTCGGCGCCTTACTGCAGGGCAGGGCGAGTGGCGTGGCGCTGGCGCGCGTGGTGTGCAGCTGCGAGGGCGTGCGCGAAGACACCATCGTGGCGGGCGTGGCACGCGGGCTGGACGTGGCAGGCCTGCAGCGCGAGCTGCGCTGCGGTACGGGCTGTGGCAGCTGCGTGCCGGAGCTGAAGCGGCTATGCCAGCGCGCCACGGTATAGCGATGGCTATGCGGCTATTTGGTTATAAGAAAACGATCTGGCAGAACTTTTGGCTTGATGTATTGTGCAAAGCGGCTCGGACACCGGGCGCGGACGCAGAAAGGAACGCAGCATGAATGGCAAGGTATGGTTGGTTGGCGCGGGGCCCGGTGACGCGGAGCTGCTCACGCTCAAGGCATTGCGCGTGCTGCAGGCTTGCGACGTGTGGCTGGTGGACGACCTGGTCGGGCGCGATATCCTGGACTTTGCCCGCCCCGGCACCCGTATCGTGCCGGTGGGCAAGCGTGGCGGCTGCAAGTCCACGCCGCAGGCCTTCATTTTGCGGCTGATGGCCCGCTACGCCCGCCAAGGGCGGCAGGTGGCGCGGCTGAAAGGTGGCGACCCGTTCATCTTTGGCCGTGGCGGCGAGGAATGGGCGTGGCTGGCCGAGCGCGGCGTGGCAGTAGAGGCCGTCAATGGCATTACCGCTGGTTTTGCTGCCGGCGCCGACCTGGGCCTGCCGCTGACCCATCGTGGTGTGGCGCGGGGCGTGGCGCTGGTCACCGCACACACGCAGGACGGCAGCCAGCCAGATTGGGTAGCCTTGGCGCACAGCCGTCTCACTGTGGTGTGTTACATGGGCATGGCCGGCTTGCCGCAGCTGGTGCCGCAGCTATTGGCCGCCGGTTTTGCGGCCAACTTGCCGGTGGCGGTGGTGCACCGTGCAGGCTGCCGCGAGCAGCAGCATCTGGTGACTACGCTGGCGCATCTGCAGGCCGACGTGGCCGCCAGCGGCCTGGCTAGCCCGGCGGTGATCGTTCTGGGCGAAGTCGTAGAGCACGCCATGAACCTGGTGGTGCCGGCTGCCCCGGCCTGTAGCGCCGTGGCCTGAGGTGCGATGGCCTGTACGGCCAGCCCCGGCTGAGCTTGTGGTGTGTTTGCGGAAATGAAATGCTGCTGTTGCTGTCCGGATGGCGGGTTTGTTGCGCATTTTTGGCTTTTTCAGGCGATGGTCTGGCGCGCTAGCGCGTTTGTGTTACTTTTATCGACGGATACCCCCGTGTACTGCGTTTGGCGCGGTACCAGACGTTAGAGAGAGAAACCACAAGATCATGTTTGCACACGTTGAAGCCTATGCAGGCGACCCCATCCTCACCCTGGTGGAAACCTTCAACAAGGACACCCGCAGCCCGAAAGTGAACCTGGGTATCGGCCTGTACTACGACGAAGAAGGCCGCATTCCGCTGCTGCCGTCGGTACAAAAAGCCGAAGCGCGCCGCGTGGCCGAAGCCGGCCCGCGCAGCTACCAGCCCATGGAAGGTGCGGCCAACTACCGTACTGCCGTGCAGCAGCTGCTGTGGGGCCCACAGCACGAAGCCGTACAGGCTGGCCGCATTGCCACCATCCAGACCATTGGCGGCTCCGGCGCGCTGAAGATTGGCGGCGACCTGCTCAAGCGCTATTTCCCCAACGTGGATGTATGGGTCAGCAACCCTACCTGGGATAACCACCGCGCCATGTTTGAAGGTGCCGGCTTTACCGTGCACGACTACCCGTATTACGACGCTGAAACTGGCGGGGTGAAGTTTGACGACATGATCGCCTGCTTTAGCCAGCTGCCCGCCAAAACCATCGTGCTGCTGCACCCGTGCTGCCACAACCCTACCGGCGTGGACCTGGACCAGGACCAGTGGCGCAAGGTGATCGAGGTGGTAAAAGCACGTGACCTGTTGCCGTTCATGGATATTGCCTACCAGGGTTTTGGTGACAGCCTGGACGACGACGCCTTTGCCATCCGCGCCATGACCGAAGCCGGCGTGAGCTTTGTGGTGAGCAACTCCTTCTCCAAAAACCTGTCGTTCTACGGCGAGCGCTGTGGCGGCCTGTCCGTGGTGTGCGGCACCGCCGAAGAAGCCGGCCGCGTGCTGGGCCAGATGAAGGCCACCGTACGCCGCAACTACTCCAGCCCGCCCACCCACGGTGGCCAGGTGACTGCCATCGTGATGAACGACGCCGCACTGCGCGCCGAGTGGGAAAGCGAAGTGACCGAGATGCGCGTACGTATCAAGGCCATGCGCCAGAAGCTGTACGAGGTGCTGAGCGCCAAGGTGCCTGGCCGTGATTTCAGCTACTTTATCAAGCAGCGCGGCATGTTCAGCTACACCGGCCTGAGCCCGGCACAGGTAGACCGCCTGCGCGAAGAGTTTGCCGTGTACCTGGTGCGCTCCGGCCGCATGTGCGTGGCTGGCCTGAACAGCCGCAACGTGGAATACGTGGCCGATGCCATGGCCGAGGTGCTGAAAGGCTAAGCCTGGCGATCATTTGCCCAAACCAGCCCCGCCCTTCAGGCGGGGTTTTTTGCGTCCTTATTATTGCCATTTGCTATGTGATAGTAAATTTCCATTGCTTTGATTAAATCAATTCAATAGTCATGCCGGCCGTAAGCAACTATGCTGATCTCACCAAGTCAGACAGACACCTCAAGCAAGGAGAGACAGCATGAGCACCGAACAGAAATGCCCCTTCCATAGCGCCTCTGCTACCAAAGCCACCTTCGGCGCCCGCGCCAACCGTGACTGGTGGCCCAATCAGCTGAACCTGGGCATCCTGCACCAGCACGCCCCGGCGTCCAACCCGCTTGGCGATGATTTCGATTATGCAGAAGCCTTCCAGCAGCTGGACCTGGCCGCCGTGAAGAAAGACCTGTACGCGCTGATGACCACCTCGCAAGCCTGGTGGCCGGCTGACTGGGGCCACTACGGCGGCCTGTTCATCCGCATGGCCTGGCATAGCGCCGGTACCTACCGTACCGCCGACGGCCGTGGCGGTGGCGGCACCGGTAACCAGCGTTTTGCCCCGCTGAACAGCTGGCCCGACAACGGCAACCTGGACAAGGCGCGCCGCCTGCTGTGGCCGATCAAACAGAAATACGGCCACCAGCTGTCGTGGGCTGACCTGATGATCCTGGCCGGCAACTGTGCGCTGGAATCCATGGGCTTCAAGACCTTCGGTTTCGGCGGCGGCCGTGCCGATATCTGGCAGCCGGAAGAAGACATCTACTGGGGCGGCGAAAAAGAATGGCTGGCCACCAGTGACAAGGAAAACAGCCGCTACAGCGGCAACCGCGAGCTGGACAACCCCTTGGCCGCTGTGCAAATGGGCCTGATCTACGTGAACCCGGAAGGCCCGGATGGCAACCCCGACCCGGTAGCCAGCGGCCGCGACGTACGCGAAACCTTTGCCCGCATGGCGATGAACGACGAAGAAACCGTGGCGCTGGTGGCCGGCGGCCACACCTTCGGCAAAGCGCACGGTGCTGGCGACCCCAGCCTGGTGGGCCCGGAGCCGGAAGCCGCCCCGCTGGAAGCCATGGGCCTGGGCTGGATCAACCAGCTGGGCAGCGGCAAGGGCGTGCATACCACCACCAGTGGTATTGAAGGCGCGTGGAAACCCAACCCCACCACCTGGGATAACGGCTACTTCGACATGCTGTTCGGCTACGAATGGGCGCTGACCAAGAGCCCGGCCGGCGCGCACCAGTGGGTTGCCCAGAACGTGAAGCCGGAACACATGATTCCGGACGCGCACGACCCTGCCAAGAAACATGCGCCCATGATGACCACGGCCGATTTGAGCCTGCGCTTCGACCCGGTTTACGAGCCGATTGCGCGCCGCTTCCATCAGGACCCGCAAGCGTTTGCCGACGCCTTCGCCCGTGCCTGGTTCAAGCTGACGCACCGCGACATGGGCCCGAAAGCGCTGTACCTGGGGCCGGAGGTGCCGGCAGAAGACCTGATCTGGCAAGACCCGATCCCGGCAGTAGACCACGTGCTGGTGGATGACGCTGACGTGGCCGCGCTGAAGGCCGAGGTACTGGCCAGCGGCCTGAGCGTGGCCGAGCTGGTGGCCTCCGCCTGGGCATCTGCATCCACCTTCCGCGGCTCCGACAAGCGCGGTGGTGCCAACGGTGCCCGCATCCGCCTGGCCCCGCAGAAAGACTGGGAAGTGAACCAGCCGGCGCAGCTGGCCCGCGTACTGGCTGTACTGGAAGGCATACAGCAGCGCTTTAACGCCGCGCAGCAGGGTGGCAAGAAAGTATCGCTGGCCGACCTGATCGTACTGGCCGGTGGCGCTGCGGTAGAGCAAGCCGCTGCTGCGGCAGGCCACGCCGTCACGGTACCGTTTGCTGCAGGCCGCATGGACGCGCTGGCCGAGCAGACAGATGTCGAGTCGTTCGCGGTACTGGAGCCGCAGGCCGATGGCTTCCGCAACTATCAGCAGCAGGCTTTCCGCGTGCCCGCCGAGCAGTTGCTGGTGGACAAGGCCCAGCTGTTGAAGCTGAGCGGGCCGGAAATGACCGTGCTGGTTGGTGGCCTGCGGGTACTGGGTGCCAACGCCGGGGGCGTACAGGATGGCGTGTTCACCCAACGCCCTGGCGTGCTGAGCAACGACTTCTTCGTCAACGTGCTGGATATCGGCACCGTGTGGGCGCCGACGTCGGAAGAGGCCAGCCGCTTTGAAGGCCGCGACCGTGACACCGGTAGTGTGAAGTGGACCGCCAGCCGTGTCGACCTGGTGTTCGGCTCCAACTCGCAGCTGCGGGCGCTGGCCGAGGTGTACGCCCAGCAGGATGGCGAAGCCCGCTTTGTACGCGACTTCGTCCGCGCCTGGGACAAAGTGATGACGCTGGACCGTTTTGACCTGAAGTAAGCGCTGCTCCGCTGCTGCCTGTGCCACGCAGGTGGCAGCATCGTCAACAGCAAGGCCCCGCCATTGGCGGGGCCTTGTGCTTTGCTGTGCGGCCAACCTTTCTCGATACGCCAGGGTTGGCCGCAGCAGGCTAGCTGCGCGCCAGCAGATACACCGCCACCGCCGCAGCCACGGC